>NZ_CP047023.1:0-361250 GCF_009796765.1 Paraglaciecola sp. L3A3 | reverse complement strand
TAGTGTACGTTCAAACTATAATGACGTTAAAGCCGCAATTGCTCGTATTAAAGCCTTTGAACAAGCGGTAATTTCTGCTGAAAGTGCATTAAATGCCACCAATGCGGGATTCGAAGTCGGTACACGTACTATTGTAGATGTATTAAACAGTACCCGTAACTTGTTCGATGCTAGACGTAACCTATCTAGAGTCAGATATGGCTATGTCACTAGTGTGATGCAATTAAAATTAGCTGCAGGAAAATTATCTGAACAAGATGTAAAAGATATAGATGCTGCGTTAGTTGCACAAAACTGAGTACAATCAATGCTTATAAGGCAGCTAAGGCTGCCTTTTTTATGTTAGTCAATAATCTCTGTCATTCATAGATTGACAGTTGCAACGAATTCACTACTCTATCGCCGTTAATTATTTATCTATAAAGCCCATGAAAACATCAACTCTAAATAATACGTTCATCCGCATTCGCAGTAATAAATTGTTCGAAATTTTTGTCGTCACTGTCATTATTTTTTCCGCCCTGTTGGTGGGCGCAAAAACCTATCCAATGTCTAGCACTATGTTAGTTGTGACTAAATTTTTAGATTGGTTTATTAGTGGCTTCTTTTTAACAGAAGTCACCATTCGATTTTTAGCCGAACACAAAAAACGTAACTTTTTTAAAAATTTCTGGAATGTTTTTGACACACTCATAGTCGTTGTCAGTTTAATTCCCGCCGACGATGCCGAATTAGCGGTTATTGCTCGATTAGTCAGGGTGTTTCGCGTATTACGAATGATATCTATCATTCCTGAACTAAGGATTTTACTGGTTTCTTTAGTTAAAGCTCTACCACAGCTTGGTTACGTCATGCTATTGATGTTTATCATCTTTTATATTTATGCCGCAATCGGTAGTACTTTGTTTGCCGAAATCAATCCTGAATTATGGGGACACATCACCATATCATTACTGACCTTATTTCGAGTCATGACATTCGAAGATTGGACAGACGTGATGTACGAAACAATGGAAGTGTACCCCCTTAGTTGGGTCTTCTATTTGACCTTTATATTCTTCACTGCTTTTGCATTTTTGAACATGGTAATCGGAATTGTAGTGGGGGTAATGGAACAAGAAAACGCTAAAGCTAGAGCAGAAAAACTAGAAGAAGAAGGTGAGCCCAGCCTGAAAGATATTGCCAAACAAATATCAGCGTTAGATCAACAAATACGTGAATTAAAAAAGAACAATTAAGCGGGATCTGCTCATCCTCAAATAAATTGTTCAATATTCTATAAACTCGGACTTTACTTTATTTAGTACAGCAAAGTCCGAAGTTCATTTGACAACTTGACCCGAGTTCAGGTTATTTAATCTGATATTTAGCTTTTAGTTCTGCCACGCGTTGGATTGAAGCAGGCTCTTTCATTTCTCTTTGCTTAAACTTACGTTCAGCTAAAAAGGTTTTTTCTGCAGCTAGCAATGTCTCTACATAATTTAAGTAAATTTCTTCGTTTTGCATTTCCTTGGTGACCGCCCGTTCATATAATTCCAGGGCTTTATCGTACTCCTTATCTGTAAACCATATTTGGGCTAGAGTATCTAAAGCTGCGGCATTGTTTGGCTCAATAGCGACAGCTTCTTGTCCTTGCTCTTTAGCTTTATCAAGTTGTCCGGCTTGTAAATATAAGTAAGCTAAATTATTTCTAGCAACATAATTTTTCGGGTTTTTCTCTATCGCAGCTTGATAAGATGCAATAGCTGCTGACGTGTCCGAGCTAATTTGTCTTTCAGCTAACAACATACGTGCAGCTTGATCATTGGGTTGCTTTTGTAAATGTTGCTTAAGTAATGCAGTGCCTTGGGCATTTTGTCCCAGTTTTGAATAACTCGCTAATACCACTAATAAATTTCGAGTTGAGGGACTAGCATTATAGGCAATTAAACTGTTCTCTAAAGCTAACTCAGGCTTGCCATCACTCAATTGTAGGCGAGCTAAGAAACCTTTTACTAAAGGTTTATCAAGTACAGTATTAGGAAGAGCTTCGTACTCACCTTTGGCATCTTTATAATCTGAGTTCATTAATAAAAAATGCAGGTTGAGTAATTGCATTTGCAAATCATCGCGAATTTTTAAAAAGTTTTGGGTGATGACTAAAGCATCTGTAAATTTATTTTTGTTGTCTAACAACAAAAGTTTACCAATATTAGCTTCTTTATTATTAGGTTGTTCAAGCAACCAAGTATCATAGTGTTTATTGGCTAATGTAGCTTGATTAGTTCTAATCAAAGACTGACCTAATATCTTCCAATAACCTTGAGGAAGATTTTCTTGACCTTCTAATACCTCTAATAATTTAATTGCATCTGTGTATTCTTGCTCTGCAGTTTTCACCCGAGCTAACAATAAACGTAAGCCAATATTTTGTGGGTCACTGTCAAAAGCGAGATTAATTTTCTTAATCGCAGCAGTCGCATCACCCTGTTGTTTAGCAACCAAATAATTAGTCGCTAAAGCAGGAATATTTTGCGGAAACTCAACTAACAAGTCATCTAACATATTGACGGCTTGCGGAATGTTTTTTTGAATTAGCTCTAGGTTAACCATAGCTAATATGGGCGCAGGGTTACCGGGAATAGCAGCTAATCCTTGTTCAAATTCAGCTTTAGCTTGTGCGTATTGCTTTTGCTTAGTATAGATTTCACCCGCTAACATATACGACTTTAACTCATCTGGATTAGAGGCTTTCCAATCGTTCGCTAAAGCTAATGCTTTATCATATTGTTTGGTCGCTAAATAAGCCTTGCCTAAAGTCACTTGGGCAGCTTCTAGCTCAGGCGCTTTCGCTACAGCTTCCTCTAGATTGACTATACCGTCTAAGTTATTAAGAGATAATTTTAATAAACCTAAACGCGTTAGATCTTCTGCTGTTGAACTGATGGCAGTCGATCTTTCTACTAAACCTTTAGCTTCTTTTTCAAAGCCACCTTTTAACAGTTCATAACTCGCTTTGGAAAATAAAGGCGCGTCTTCTTCAGACAATTCGTCTAGTCGGTCTAATACATCACCTACTTCACTGGTTAAACCTAATTGCAGCTGACTGGCTGCAAGCAGCTTTAAGCCCGGATGATTATCTGGTAATAATCCCACTATATAAGAAAGGTGACGATTAGCACTGGCGAAATCATTAACCTGATAAGCTGAATAACCTGCAATAAGTCTTAAAGAAGGTTCATCAATTCCGCCCAAGATAGCCGTTTCTGCATGTTTTAAGGCCAAGTCATATTTTTCTTGTGCCGCACTAGAAGCTGATTTTAACTGATTGAGTAGAGGATTTTTATCATTAATTAATAATAGTTTGTCGATATAAGGTTCGGCAGATGATGCTTTACCTGTATCAACTAACAGCTTAGCCAAAACAAACATGGTTTGATTATCTTCTGGAAAAAGCCCTACATATTCAGTAAATACCTCAACCGCACTATCAGGTTGTTTTAGCGATAAATACAATTGAGCCAATAACTTTAATACTTCAGCATTTTGTGGCGCTTGTTCTTTTAATAAGATCGTTTCATCTAAGGCTGCTTGGTAATCCCTATCTACCACTTTTTCATATGCAGCAGTTAAGCCTTTAAAGATAGAATTGCTGTCCAAATCAGCTAGCTCAGTAATAAGAACTCGAGCGTCTTCTAATTTATTTAAACGTACTAAAGACAGCACTTTAAAATAGCCAATTTCAGCCTGTTCGCTTGCCGTTAAACCAGCCTGATGATGCTCTATTTTACTAATTGCAGAATAGGCTCCAGTACGATGATAAGCTTGGGTCAACAGAGGTAAGACTTTAGATGGCTCAAAACCATACTCCATGGCACGATTCAGTTCTTTTTCAGCATTTTCATACTGCTTTTGCTGAATATACAAACGGCCAAGTTCAAATCTGGCAACTGCAGACTTAGGATCGGCTTGAATCGCATTTTTCAACGACAGAATGGCAGCATTAATATTTTGTTCAGCGCTAAACTGCTTAGCCTCTTCAACATATTCAGCAGTACTTTTTTGCCCGCAAGCTGAGATGCTTACACATACAACACCTACTAAGGCGAATTTCAAACTAGTCTTGCACAAAAAATTCATCATTTATTTCCTATAAAGTCATTAAAGCTATGATACCGCGACTTAGCTAAACATAAACAGTTGGTCCCAGTTTTTATCTAAAATATTTAATCCCTGCTGAAGGGGCACCGCTGAGTATGACTGCTCAACTAATATGACTAATCCCAAACGTACTAGTTTAGCTAAAGCATCCTCGATTTCGAAATCAACATTCAAGTTAAATTTTTCAAAAAACCATGTCTCGATACATTTATCTAATTCACCGCTTGTCATTGGGCTAGCTTTAGTCAGCAAAAAATAATATGCCAATATTGCTTCTTTACATTCTTCCTCTTCAGCTGAATCAATTAAATGATGAAACACTCCACTGTTGTTGTCCAAATTTTTAAAATATAGATTATCTGTTAACGCTTTCATAAAGCTTAATTTTCTATTTTTAAATTTAGTCCACTCTTTAAAAATAAAACCACCTAATACCCCTAAACCTGCACCTAACACCACTAATTGTTGACTGCCTATTGTCACTTCTTTATTAGATAACCCTAACCAATAACTAATCAAAGTCCCCAATAAAACTAAAGAAGCCCCTAATTTAGTGACTAACACGACCGCACCGCCGACTACAGCAGAGCCACCAATAATAGCTTTATCTATAGTGCGCATCCTTACTTCACTATTGGGAAACAACATTTCCAGATCTGCTTTAGGGATGTTTTGAAATAACTTGATAACAGTAGAACCAGGTTCAAAGTTATTTACCTGCCGATTAATTTTGCTAAAATAATCGGCATCTTTAAATTTAATGTACACAGCCACTTTATCGTAATTGGTAAAGTTTACTTGCTGCTTTTTTAGCCCCCAAAACTTACTAAGTACTTCAGTGCGTTGTTGCTCACCTCTTCGATAAAACACCACTTCAGCAAAATCATCAAATTCCACCGCTAAACGAACTTTAAATAAAGACTCTTCATTTAATGCTTCTTGTAAATCGGTTTCTGTTACTTTTTCAAAATTTGCTGCGTTTAAAACCTGAATAAATGTATTCGAGAACTGTTGTTGTTTTTGTTGCAGAATTTGAGGGTTATCAGCAGCAATAGCTATGGTGTCTGAATTAGGGTCAAAAGGAGCATAATTATCTTTCAATATTTCTAATTTTTGGTGGTACTCAAAGTGTAATGTACTGACCAATAACTGACAAAAACTACTAAACTGTTGTTTTTGTTCATCAGATAATTGGTTTTCATTAATGCAAGCTTGAACCACATCCGCTTTACGTATGGGAATAAATCTATCTTTTTGGCTATTAATTAGCATAATTTTCCTGGAATCTATATTTCAGCAAACTAACTTGCTCTTTAAGTTTGTTGATCAAGCTCATTAATTGTTAAATTTATGTTTAACATGATGAAGATTTTGCAACATTCCTGACAATAAACTACAAACATAAGCATAATAAAAACACATTTATGAAAAATAATGTAATTAAACAAAGCATTGCATGGAGTAACTGATAGAAATCGCATATAATTTGACCTTTGAAACCGTGCCGGCTTCGCCTTAAATAATTGTATTACCGATTTTCGAAATTGTATTACCGATTCAAATAATGCTGTGCCTGCCAGTACCCTGGGAAACTTGATGACAACCACCACATCTGAAATAACATTTAGAGATTTAAACCTACCTGAAGAACTGCTGCAAGCATTAGAAAAAGTCGGCTATGAAAAACCAACACCTATTCAAGCACAGTGTATTCCACTTATTATCGACGGCCATGATTTATTAGGAACCGCACAAACCGGTACCGGTAAAACCGCTGCTTTTGCTTTACCAATGTTAGCCAACATTGATCCTGATGATAAAAACACTCAATTATTAGTATTAGCTCCTACTCGTGAGTTAGCTATTCAAGTAGCTGAAGCATTCCAAGTGTATGCAAGCTTCTCGAAAAAAATTAACGTATTACCTATTTATGGTGGTTCATCTTACGACAACCAAATCCGTCAACTAAGACGTGGAACACAAGTTGTTGTTGGAACACCTGGTCGTGTAATCGATCATATTAAAAAGGGTACCCTTAAACTTGATAAACTGAAGTTTTTGGTACTTGATGAAGCCGATGAAATGTTGCGTATGGGCTTTATTGACGACGTAGAATGGATTTTAGGTCATGCACCTAAAGAGCGTCAAACTGCTTTATTCTCAGCCACTATGCCTGAGCAAATTCGTAAAATAACTAAACGTTATTTGAAT
Organism: Paraglaciecola sp. L3A3; assembly: GCF_009796765.1. Lineage (NCBI taxonomy): Bacteria > Pseudomonadati > Pseudomonadota > Gammaproteobacteria > Alteromonadales > Alteromonadaceae > Paraglaciecola > Paraglaciecola sp. L3A3. Next base: position 354,899 of record NZ_CP047023.1, on the reverse strand, counting down.
GATCCTAAACAAGTTAAAATCGAATCTAAAGTGGCTACCGCTAGCACTATTCGTCAGCGTTACGTCCAAGTAGCTGGCCATCACAAGATGGAAGCATTGACCCGTATCATGGAAGTAGAAACTTTCGATGGCGTAATTGTTTTTGTGCGTACTAAAACTGCCACTATGGAATTGGCTGAGAAACTATCAGCTCGAGGTTATGCAGTTGAACCGTTAAATGGTGATATTCCGCAGAACTCTCGTGAGCGTACTGTTGACCGTTTGAAGAAAGGCAAAATTGACATTTTAGTGGCAACAGACGTTGTAGCCCGTGGCCTAGACGTTGAACGTGTAAGCCATGTTATTAACTTCGATGTGCCATACGATACTGAATCTTATGTTCACCGTATTGGTCGTACAGGCCGTGCTGGTCGTCAAGGTGATGCGATATTGTTTATCTCTCATCGTGAAAAACGTATGTTATTTTCAATTGAAAAAGCCACTAGGCAAACAATTGATGCTATGACTATTCCTTCAATTTCACAACTAAACGAAACGCGCTTAAGCCGTTTCAAAAACAGTGTAATTGAAGCTATGAGTGACTCATCAATTGAAACCTTGATCCCGATTGTAGAATCGATTCAAGCAGAAACAGAAGCGGCACCAGAAGTAATTATGGCTGCATTAGCTAAAATTGCTCAAGGTGACGAGCCACTTATCTTAAGAGAAAGTGACCGCCCTGACCTAAATTCACGCCCACCAGCACGAAGTGATCGTGGTGATAGAGGCGACAGAAACGACAGAGCTCCTCGTGGAGACAGAGGTGGTCGCGGTAACGATAGACCTAAACGTGAACGTAAGTCAGGTCCTCCTAGTGAAGGTATGCAACGTTACCGTATAGAAGTCGGTCATACACATGGCGCTAAACCAGGTAACATTGTTGGTGCTATCGCTAACGAAGCTGATATCAGTAGTAAAAATATTGGTTCTATCGAAATTTATGACAATTTCAGCACAGTAGACTTACCTAAAGATATGCCTAAGAAAACCCAAGACGTGTTAACAAAAACGCGTGTTGCAGGCAGAAGTTTAGGTTTACGTGAATGGTCAGATCAGCCACCTAAAAAACGTGGTAACCCAGCTAATCGCGATTAATCAGTTAGATTAAATGATACAGGGGCTACTACTTGTAAGTAATTAGCCCCTTTTTATTGCCTGTATTTATTTCCAACTAAGTTTTTATTATACCAACCGTTTATCCGCGTTTTTGTAAGTTCGTCATATAAAAATTCTAGCCTTCTTTTTATTTTTTAATCTACACAAAATCCTTAAACAACGGAAAAATTATTGAACTATCTAGACGACAAGGCACTGCGTTTAAAAAACATATGTCTTTATAGCATTCACTACAGGCAAAGACTCTTAATAACCAAAAAACATATATTTGTAGTGAAAGACTGTTTATTCACTCGAGAATAAAAGGCAAAATGTTTATGACTTCCATTTCTTTAGAGCCCAGATGAAATATTTCCCAATTTTTTTAGATACCACCGATTTATCTTGCCTAATTGTAGGCGCGGGCGAAGTAGCAGCACGTAAAGCTGAGCTACTGCTGAAAAGCTCGGCAACTATAACAGTTGTTGCACCTTGGGCTTGCGATACCATTCTCCGTTTGGCAGCAGAAAATAAAATTAACTTTATTAATAAAGAATATGAAGAGACAGATCTCACCGATAAACAAATGGTATTTGTAGCAACCAGTGACAGTCCACTTAATGTGACCATTCATGATCAAGCAAGAGCTCACAAAATATTAGTTAACGTGGTAGACAATACACCTCTTTGTCAGTTTATTACGCCCTCTATTGTAGATCGATCTCCTATTACCATAGCCATTAGTAGTGGCGGTGTTGCCCCCGTTTTATTACGTTATTTAAGACAAAGATTAGAATCTCTGATCCCACATAAAGTGAGTTTATTGGGACAGTTTTCAGAAAAGTTTCGTGAATTAGTCAAACAACGCCTTAGCACAGTCACAGAGCGGCGCTACTTTTGGGAAGATGTACTAGAAGGTGATATTGCCGAAAATGTGTACCAAGGCAATTTAACTAAAGCAGAACAAAAGCTGATTGCCAAACTAGATAAACAAGAAGGACAAACAACTCCTGGTGAAGTTTACCTAGTAGGTGCCGGGCCTGGCGATCCTGAACTACTGACATTCAAAGCCTTACGTCTGATGCAAAAAGCTGATGTAGTGGTTTATGACCGCTTAGTATCGCCAGAAATATTAGAAATGGTCCGTAGAGACGCAGAAAAAATCTATGTGGGTAAAGCCAAAAGTGATCACGCAGTACCACAAGAGCAAATCAACGATTTATTAGCCAGAAAAGCCCTAGAAGGTAATCGTGTGGTCAGACTTAAAGGTGGTGATCCCTTTATATTTGGTCGAGGTGGTGAAGAAATCGAAACTCTTATCGATCAAGGAGTAAACTTTCAAGTGGTGCCAGCTATTACTGCAGCTAGTGGTGCTGCCAGTTATTGTGGCATCCCTCTGACCCATAGAGACCATTCGAAATCAGTAGTATTTGCTACTGGGCACCTAAAAGACAACAGTATTAATTTAAACTGGCAAGGTTTAGCTCAACAAGATCAAACTATCGTCTTTTATATGGGATTAACTGGCTTACCAATTATTTGCGAAAAACTGATTGAACACGGACTCGCCTCAACCACACCAGCAGCAATGATCCAATCAGCCACCACACCAAGACAAAAAATTGTCACTGGTACACTCGAAAATATTCAACAAAAAGCAGAAGAGGCTGGTATTCGTCCCCCGACCTTAATTATTGTCGGTTCGGTAGTCAGTTTACATAACAAACTTAATTGGTTTAATGAGAAATAAACAGGGTATTTTAAACACCCTATTGCCTTTGCAAATAACTAAGTGTTTACTATAAGTAATGTACATTTCAATCTAATATAGTAGGGATATCTTATTAGTAATTTATTTCGAGCCACTAGACATATGCAAAAAACACACATACTACTGCTGAGTTTGGTGGTGGTATGTTCATTACTTTTACACTTCAATTTCGAGCAACAGCTCAACCAATTACAAAATCAAACATCCATTAGTTTAAGCTCTTTACAATACCTTTACTGGGGCTTTATTGGACTGTTATGTGTGGTTTTATTACTGGAATCCATTTTCATCATTACCCCCCTTTTTAAACAAATACAAATTGCCAAAGCAGACCTACAAAACGAAACCAATCATGACCATTTAACAGGTTTATTAAATCATCATTCTTTTGCTGTTATAGCACAACAATCCATTGCAATGAATCAAAGGTATAAATGGGATTTATCTGTTATTAGATTTGAGATAGATCAATTTAAATCCATTAATGACGATTACGGCAAGCATATTGGCGATACAGTAATAATAGATGTCGCGACTACGATTGAAAATAATTGTAGAGAATCAGATTCAATTTTTCGGTTCAATAGAGAAGAGTTTATTGTACTTTTACCACAAACCAATAAAAATGACGCATTAAAAGTCGCGATGAAGATCCATAACAAAATTTCTAATGCGCCAATATTTTGCGATGGCCTAATTATAGAAGTCAGTACCTGTGGTGGCGTAGCGCAACTACAGAAAGGTGAAGTGAATATAGAAAACACCTTAAAACGTGCAGACGCTGGATTACAAGAGGCAAAAAAACAAGGTAGAAATGGCATAATACTTGGGGAATACTAAAAGCTGAGAACAACATAATGGCGCAATTAAGCGCCATTGTTATCAACAATAAAAACACGAGTTTTTATTTCACTTCACCAACCACTAACAACTTATTGCCAATCATATCAGATAACACTTTTTCCGTTCCGTCACGCCATCTAACTTTAATTGAATTGGCTTTTGTATCTGCACCTAAACCAAAGTGCGCAATATTTAGTACACTCTGAGAATGGCTGGCACTAGTTGAACCAATCAATTTATATTGAATAGATGAATCAGTTTCAACAAATACTTTAGCACCGAGAGGATCTAAGCCACTTTCAGAATAACCGATACGTATTAGCAAGTAATTAGAAAAATCTGTAATTTTGATATCATTACGGTACATATGCCACTTACCGTTATCATCATCACCACTTAAAATATCAATTTTACCATCTAAATTGTAATCAAAAGCGGTGCCCATATCCCCATGAGAGTCTTGGCCTAATTCAGATACTGCACCATGCTCAAGTGACATAGAAAAAGTATTGTCCCCCTGATTAAGTAATAAAACATCAGAAATACGTTCTTTTAAACCACCAAACCTGTAAACAAAGAAATCATTATTACCGTCGTTATCAAAATCACCGGTAGTCACCCCCCAATTATTTGTCATCACTTCTTTAGGTAATACTGAAGATATATCAGTCAGCTTTCCGCCATCATTTCTCAGTAATACATCGGGTACCGCAAGGTCTTGGGGCACCCAATCGGCTTTATAATTATTTAGGCCTATCACTGACGCTCTCAAATCCCAGGTTAAATTGTCAGCTAATAACCATTCCATTCGCCATTCCCCCCGCCCTATATAACCGACATACCAACCAGTATCTGTTACTTCTTCAGGGAAACCAGCCGCCTGTGCTTGAGTCACCACCTTGGCATCTTTAGGGGTCTCTAATGGTGCCTTGTTTTTACCCAAAAAGACTGGCATAGAATCTAGCAGGTTAGCTCGTGGAAAATGAGAAAAATCAGTCAAGGTTATATCCCCATCTGCAAAAAAAGTAATGCCGTCATGGCTTTTGTTACCTTCATCACGCAAATCTAAACGGCCTAAGGCCTTATTAAAAGACACACTATTATTAGCAATGGTGTAATACAACTTCCCTCTAGCTAAGTAATAATCTAAGTCTCCATCATTATCGATATCGGCTTGTGCCACAGAAATAGTGCCATGATAATTATCGCTGTCAGTAGGGAATAATTTGTCTGTTACATCTGAAAAACCAAACTCACCGTTACCTTGTAATAAAACGCTTTTAGCGTAGCTATTAAAAGCAAATAAGTCTGGAATGTTATCGTTATTGAAGTCTGTAATTAATACCCGCTCAGAATCAATTTCTTCAAAAAATGGGCTGGGCACATAGGTAAAAGTACCGTCTCCATCATTTGAAAAAAGTATATTTCTGGGGGCCTTTTCATTTACCATTTTTTCGGCGTTGATTTGCAGAAAATCCAGATCACCATCATTATCTATATCAACCCAACGTACTGTTCTGCCTCTAGCCCCCATTTCCGAAATACCAGCTTCAATAGTTGCATCAACAAAAGTGCCATTATCGTTTCTCAATAAACGTTGAGGTTGTGGCGTTAGGCCGTTACCTCCCCCTAAAGAGATTAATATATCGTTATCACCATCTAAATCATAATCGCCCGCTGACATCCCATGTAAGTCTGCTTTTTTAAATATATCCGGTTGTTTAGTGTAAGTATTGTCACCATTTGCCATATATAGCTGGATCGGTGTTGTATCATGATTGGTTAATAAAAAGTCATAATAACCATCGTTATTAATGTCAGAAACAGACGGTCCACCGTACTTCCATTTACGTTCGGTTTCTAAACCAATATGTTCAGATACATCTGTAAATCTAGGTGTTTGTTTTAATATTGTTTGAACTGATGTGTCATTATCTATGGCTCCACAACCCATTTGCGTGACACAAAATGCGCCGAGTAATGCAGTTTTAATTAATCTAACTTTCATACCTATATACCTAATTTTAATCCTACTACAACAAAAAGCGGCAGATAAAAATCTGCCGCTGATATTAGCGATATTGTTCTTTAACTATAGATAACAGTTTACGCTTTACGTCGAAAGCCAAATAAGGCGAGACCTACAATAGCAAATAAACCTAATGTAGCTGGCGCAGGTACCTCAGATACAGAAGCAACAACATCAACATCCGCTTGTACTGCATCAATTGGACCGGCTCCAAAAAAATTTTCAGCCAATAAATTAGTTAATACAAAGTCACTCACACCTGTGCCTATTGCCGTTAAATCAAACTTCGCAATGGTAAAATCACCACCGGCAAAAAGGTCAAAACTAACGAATGAAAACGCAGCACCAAATGACTGTGCACTTAAAAATGTCCCAAACGAGTCGGCAGCGAATAAATCACCACCTAACGAAAATTCATCCAATGAAAACAAACTAGTATCAAATTCAAGATCTAGATTCAAAACATCAAAGGCATCGAAGCCTGAACCCAATACAGTGACTTCAACCACATCACTTACATTGTCTGCATCAAGCTCGACACTGATCACACCGGCGTTGGCCTGTAAGCCAACAAATAACGCTAAAGCTACAATTAATTTTCTCATGATTATTTCCTACTCCTAATAATATTTAATTGATTACTCCACAGCGCAGCGGCTGCGGGTACAAACTGCCATCATGGCTCTTACATCTAACACATTGACTACACCGTCTTCACTTAAGTCAAACGCCATATCAATATCTTGTCGAGATTGAACGGCACTAGTCATCGCTCTTACGTCGTCATAATCCACATCTCCGTCACCGTCCCAATCACCTTTCACTGATGCCCCAGGCAAAATATTGATACCTGATACAGGAATGTTGTATTCACTGCCATCCGAAGACTGCACTATGACAAACAGAAAATAGAAGTCACCTTCGGGTAAATCGGCACTGGGGGTTACACCTGTTAATGGTATAGAAACATTCGAAACACCAGACTGAATCCCAATTACACTTGCGTCTTCAGCAACTACATCTTTAACAATGCCTGCCCAACCTTTCTTGATGTGTCTTAGGAAGTAACGGATACCATTAAACTTAGTGCCTACCGTGTTACCCGTGCCCATTTCATAGTTCGCGGTAATATCCATAGTGCTACCTACCTCATAATTAGTGGCTTGGTATTTATTCACATCATCCAAAGTAAATGAAGCAGTCACGACACCATGTTCAATATTAATCGGTGCTACACCAGGGATATTATAAGTAGTGCCATCTGAAGACTGAAATTGTGCATATAAAAAGTAGAAATGCCCTTCTGGTAAATCTGCCGTTGGCGTTAACCCAATTAAAGGGATAGATACATTGGCTGTGCCTGATTGCTCTCCAACTGCAGTGGCATCAGCTACAACTACATCACCGAATGTTGTTAACCAGGTTTGATCCATTTCTCGTAAGAAAAAGGTTACTCCTCCCATCTCATTAGTCACTGTTTGACCACCACCCGCTTCAAAATTAGCCACAACGTCTAATGTAGCGTCATTTGTATAGACAGTAGATTTATATTTATTATCGTCATCTAGCTGCAAACCTGGTTTGATAACCACTTCGTCTTGTTCAATTTGAATATGCGCAAGTTGGACGCTTTTTGTTACTTCAGCTGATGAATGAAAACGAATAAACAGGAAATAAAACTCACCATTGAGCAACTCGTCACTAGGTGTTAAACCGTCCAGAGGAATATCAACCGTTGAAGTGCCGCGCTGCTTACCAATAGCACTCGCATCTAACACTTTTATATCAGAGCGTACTGTCCAGTTACTATTCATATGACGAAGGAAGTAGCTCACTCCACCTAATTGATTGGAAATTATTTCTCCTGTACCTGCCTCATAGTGAGTAGTTACTTGCATAACACCGCCCACTTTAAAAACTGTACTTGTGTATTTTGAAACATCGTCAAAGACTAAACTTGCAGCAACAGGCTCCTCAACGGTAATGCTGATTTTTGCAGAAAATCCACCGTCAGTTGAGGTAGCGGTAATATCTACCACACCGGCTTTTATACCTGTAACCACACCTTCAGGTGTAACAATTGCAATACCGTCGTCACTAGAGGCCAAGCTAAAAGTTTGGTCTGTAGCAAAGAATGGAGTAACCGAAGCAGATACCTGAAGTGTTTCACCTACAGCCACAATATTGGCTTCTGATGAAATAAACATTCCTGCGACCGCGCCACCTGCTGGACGTAAATCTTCAGAAAAGTTAAACACCTTCATATTCACACTGGTGATATGACCACCATTGTCAGGGAAAGTAATAGACACTTGATTTGAGGACTTGAGCAATTCATTTGGTATGGGAATTTCTAACAAGCCAAAAAACCTATCACGACCTAATTGATCGTCACCGGTAATCATCACTTCACTACTTAATAATTGACCGTTAACCGACACACTTGGCGACAACGACAAACCATGATCACGACCCACGGCTATACGTAATATTGCTTCGCCATGCTCATTAGTCAGCACATTATTGATTTCAAAGGTATTAGCAATATCTTGACGAATTTCTTTAAAATACTCAGTAGCAAAGTATTTTTTCTCTTCAGAAAGAGCATCAATTTTAATGTCTGTAGAATAAGTATATTCAACAATGATGGTGGCTTCTGGCGCAAGATCAAAGCTATCAACATCGACATCAGCATTAATCACTTCTAGATTTGGCTTATCACCATCTAAATATAAATGCTTAATTTTTACTGACTGAATTGATGCATTGGCCGAGCCGTATTTATGCAACAAAACCTTTTCTGTTTGTTCAGTTAAATTACTTATAATCACATAAGCTTTATCTTGGTCAACATAACTATCGATTAAAATATCTTCATTAGTAGAAAACGAATCGACACGTGTTCCTTTTACATCAGACCACAATTCATAAAATTTAACCATTTCAGTGAAAACCCAGTCATCGCCTTCTTCACCAGCACCTTCTTTAGCTTGGCGTAATAAACGCCAGTTATAAGGAATATCGTCGACGGTTCCCCATAACGCTTTAATTGGCACAAATGGAATAGAAGTTTCCACAGAGTCTGGGCGATCTAAAAACTGTAACAACATCGGGCTGGCAGTTTTTAAGAACCACCAATCTCTAAGCGGTGTCCAAGGGGCCTTTTCCATTGGTCTATTACGGCCACCATACTCAGAAATAAGATGCTCTTTAGTATGCCCCAATTTAATCATTGAATAATGATCTATCATATCTAGGGTCGCTTCGATACGGCTGCCTTTAAAGCGATTAGAATCTTCTAAATCATAAAAGTGGGTAGAGTATACATCCATATATACACCGCTAGTATCAATGAACAATTTCATTCGTTCTTGCCAACGAGCAAAATTTCTTTCTTCAAAGATGGGGAATGCAACGGTGAATCCACCAATTTTCACATCAGTGTTATATTTACGCACGCCTTCAGCAGCATCATTATGAAACTCAAAAACTCTAATTGGGTCGATGGGCTCTTCTAAGCCCAATTCATGAGGTGCATCAGTCACTTGGTATAAAGGTTCGTTGAGTATTTCTAGATATTTAGGGCGAGGATGCCCTTCAGCCCCTGTTAAACCATCAGCGCGGAAAAACTCGTTTACATATTGTCCTAAAAATTCACCAACAGCATCCCCACCATTTGCTTGCCAACCTTCCCCACTACCACAGCATGGAGAGGTTTTACCTAAAAAATGTTGTTTGGGTTGACCACCAACCATTAAATCACCTCGTTCATCATACTTATGAACCGAGGCTTTATTTACACCATAAGCCGTTTCTCTATTTTGCTTACCACGTAAAGCAAGGTCAGTTGAGTCTGCATAACCAAGCCTATTTTCATCTTCTTTAGCTTGGTTAAAGTTCCAAACGCTACCGCCGTTATCTCGGCCAAAATAGACATCTAGATCTTCCATCATATATTTCAATTTATCTTCTTCACCATTCCAATCATTATCGTAAATGGTTGAATGAAGCTTTATGTGTTTAGAACGTTCAAACTTAGATTTTCCGCCAACAGAATGTTTAACATTTAAGTTAACCACAGTTTCTGTTTTAGCAATAGTAGTAAATGGAGTGCTTGCTAATCCTACTGTGACTAACAACCAAGGAATGGCTTTCAACATGGAGTACGCCTCTTTTTAGTAGATTTAATCAGAAGTCACAGTAGGTTTTATATGCAAACCAAACTATTAACTTGTAAAACTACCGAAGCATACATTGTTACCAAAGAATTGTTAACAATGTATATAAGATTATTAACATACTTGAAATAACAGGCTTAATTACACTTAATTTGGACCATATCGCTCAACAATTTCATCAACAAAACGTTGTGCAGAAGCAGGATCCATATTGAAATAAAGTGAAGGTTCGATTAGCTCGACCTCAATCACAACAAATTCAGCCATATGACGGATTAAATCAACCCTTGCGTATAGTACATCTTCAGGTAAAGCGGCTAAACAATGTCTTGCAGTGGTCAACATTAACTCTGTTGGCTGAATAGCTTTGAGCTGGCCTCCATGCTCTTCTTGTACACGAAAGTCACCAGATTTAGGTTTCTTACTAATGGTATGGCTATATTCACCGCCGAAATAAAAAAGTGAGTATTCCCCCTCTTCAATAACCGCAGACAAAAATGGTTGAAGCATAAATTTTCGAGTAGAGAACTCGGCCGTTAATCGCTCTTTTTGTACAATAAGTAAATCAGCTGTTAAACGATAAGTAAAATCAGCACCAGCACTCACTAAGGGTTTAATCACCAACTCTTGGCTATCAAAATGGGCAAAGCTCTGCTGCACCCTTTCATAATCAAAATTATCAAACCACAGAGTGGGGACTATACTCACTCCTTGATTTTGTAATTCACGAAGATAACCTTTACTTATATTCCACTCGACTATTTTTAGACTATTTTCTAACTTGGCAGTTGACGCTTCAATTTGACGCAAACACGTTAGAAATGCAGACACATTTTGTTGATAATCCCAAGTACTACGAATAATCACCAAATCATATTGCTGCCAATCTACTGTTGTATCACGCCAAGATACTTCTTCTGCCAACCATCCTTTAGCTTTAAGCGGCGCAATAAGCATAGAATCGTAGACAAAAAAGTCCTCTAGGTTATCCGTAGTTAATAGTGCACAACGTTTCATAACAACCCCTTAAAAATAATTTAGCAATTATTAGTGCTAATAATAATCGCTAAAAATTACACTATTTTGTGATGAATAATATATATTTTTACAAATGGAAATAGGTATGTGCCTTTACCTACGTTATTATATATGTCGAATAATTAATCTATTGGGCAATAACAATGAAAAAAACATGGATGAAAGGCGCCTTACCTTTTTTGATTATAGCAATTGGCTTTGGTGGATTGACTGCAATCAAAGCTTCAGCAGAAAACGATGAAGATAAAGATGCCGTTGATACACGCCCAACAGTTAAAATAGAAACCGCATTAGCAGAAGATTACCAAGTCAAAATAACCAGTTACGGTGAAGTCAAACCATTAGAAAGCACCATGCTTTCTGCGCAAGTATCAGGCGAAGTCATCAGTTGGCACCCAAACTTTGTGGCAGGTGGTTTAGTACTGCGTGGTGATACTCTTTTTAATATAGAAAAAGACACTTACGAAGCAGCCCTATTACAAGCTGAAGCTAATCTAACCTTGGCTCAATCTCAACTCATTGAAGAACAAGCTAGAGCCGACGTAGCAAAGCGCGAAGCTAAAGGTTTAGCAGCAAGTCAAATTTCCGACTTATACCTACGTAAACCTCAATTACTCAGCGCCCAAGCGGCAGTTAAATCGGCTCAATCTCGCTTAAAAATTGCCCAGCGAGATTTAGACAATTGTGAAATAAAAGCCCCATACGATGCCTTAGTGATTAAACGTAATCTAGGTGTCGGTCAATACGTCAATCAAGGGTCTCAAATTGCTGAAATTTATAATATCGAAACAGCTGAAATTTCTTTCCCTATAGCCGGCTTTGATCGAGAATTCCTGCCATTAGACATAGCCCAAAGAAAAGCAGTTGTTAAAACGAAAGGTTACAGCCCTATTACTCGAGAGGCGACAATAAGTCGTGACTTAGGCGTGATTGACCAGGCTACTCGGATGAGTCAATTAGTGGTGCGGGTTGAGGATCCATACAGTTTGAAGTCATCTCTACCGCCATTAAAGTTTGGGCACTATGTAGAAGTCAGTTTTGCCGGAAAAACTCTCAATCAGGTTTACCGTTTACCGCAAGCATTAGTTAACAACCGCATTATCTGGGTGTTAGACGAGGAACAACAAATGCAACCTAAACGGGTGGAAATACTCCGTGAAGAAGGCGCTTACTTTTTAATTAGTGAAGGCTTACAAAATCAGGATAAATTGATTACAACATTACCTGAATACCCACAAAAGGGCATGAAAGTTAAAATTGCTGAGCCAGAAAAAGACTTAGTTGTTCAACATTAATTAAAGGCATCAATCATGAATAATGAAAATGGAAACGAAAATACTCATGCCCTTGTTGAAGAGTCTATAGTTGAAGAGCCAAAACAAACTGGGTTGATCGCATTTTTTGCCAACAACTCAGTGGCAGCCAACTTAATGATGGCTTTCATTCTTATAATGGGTACATTTAGTTTTGTCACCATTCAAAAACAAATGTTTCCTAACATTGAAATTAACTATATCAATGTCAGTGCAGTATATCGTGGAGCCTCACCACAAGAGATTGAAGAAAGCATCTTAATTAAAATTGAAGAATCACTAAAAGATATCACTGAAATTAAAAAAGCAGTTTCTCGTGCCTACCGTGGCAGCGGCTCGATTAGTTTAGAAATTGAAAAAGACGAAAAATTAACTGACGTTTTAGATAAGGTTAAAGCTAGAGTAGACAGTATTGCTACATTTCCTGCTGGTATGGAACCTCCTACTATATCTCAAGCAGAATTTCGTCAAGATGTAATCGAAATGTCTCTGGTCGGCGATATCCCTATCACTGAACTTAAACCTATCGCTAAACAACTAGAAGATGAGTTATTGCAGCTAGGCAATGTATCTATAGTCAATGTAGACGCACCTTTAGATGAAATTGCGATTGAGATCGATCCCGATACATTACGCAAATATAACCTAACCATTAATGATGTGACTCAAGCAATTAGAAGACACTCTGCAAATATCTCTGCCGGCCAACTTCGCACTGATTCAGGCATCATAGCAGTTAGAGTAGAAAATCAATATTACAACGGTGACGAGTTCCGTCACATACCAGTAAAAATTGGTGAAAATGGCGCCAAAGTCTTTTTAGAAGATGTGGCTTTAATCCAAGATGGATTCACCGAAGGTAAACGTTATTTTAAATATTCTGGGCAAAATGCCATCTTTATGTCAGTCAAAGCCACAAAAGACCAAAGTATGGTACCGGTAGCTGAATCAGTGCATAAATATATCGAAGCCAGAAACAAAACACTGCCTCAAGGATTAGAGTTAAAAGTATTAGTCGACATGACTTTTTACCTCAACGCCCGGCTAGAAATGATGCTTAAAAACCTAGCACAAGGTGCGTTATTGGTCGCCTTTATGCTAACCATATTTTTGCGTTTCAGATTAGCTTTCTGGGTAATGCTGGGCCTACCTGTTTGTTTCTTAGGGGCGGTAATGATGATGCCAATATTTGGCATTACTATCAATATTATATCTTTATTCGCGTTTATTATGGTGCTAGGTATAGTGGTGGACGATGCCATTGTTATAGGTGAATCAGCTTACAACGAAATAGAATCAAAAGGCGGCGGCGTAGAAAATGTAGTACGTGGAGCTAAACGAGTTGCAACCCCTGCCACATTTGGGGTGCTAACAACTATCGCTGTTTTTGCACCTTTCATTTTTTCGAAAGGTCCTGAAGGGGCATTTTTCATTAATATAGCGACTGTAGTTATATTATGTTTAATCTTTAGTCTAATTGAGTCCAAGTGGATATTACCTGCTCACTTAGCGCATATGAAATTCACACCTATTAAAGAGACCAGTTGGCGTGCCAAATTTAACAAAAGCTTTTTTGCTTTTGTAAATGGTCCATATAAAAACTTTATTATTCGCTGTATCGAATGGCGTTGGTTGGTATTCGCCACTTTTATTGCTGTTTTAATGATCAGCTGGGGACTGATTGCCGCCAACTACGTGCGCACAGTACCTCAGCCTAAAGTCCCCCATGACTTTCCAGGTATCAGCATAGAGATGAACGATAACGTCTCTGATGACACTACCATCAATGCTTTAAAAACCATTGAAGCTATGGTGCAAGAAGTAGAACGCAAGGTAATAGATGAATATGGTAGCCCTATGTTGCAAGACATTATGGTATTTAATCAAGGTCGTACCAAAGCTCGCTTATTAGCTCCGTTAGTCCTTGAAGAAGACAGGCACTTTAATGCCTTTGAATTAGCCAGAAAATGGCGCGAAGCAATGCCTGTCATACCTGGTATGAAATCCATTACTATTCAAGACAGTATCAATGGCGGTGGCAATGGTAACGGTGAATTTGGTTATATGTTATTTGGTGCTGATATCAATATGCTAAATGCTGCAGGCCGCGAATTTATTGCGATGTTACAACAACAGAAAGGTCTGTTTGATATTAGCTCTTCGATAGATCCTGCCAGTAAAGAAATTCAAATTGACCTATTACCAGTGGCTTATGATCTAGGATTAGATTTAACCACAATCGCCAATCAAGTAGGGGCTAGTTTCTTTGGTGGAGAAGCACAAAGGGTTATCCGCAGTGGCGAAGAAGTTCGTGTCATGGTTCGTTACCCTAAACTTACTCGAGAGCGATTTGCCGAATTAAAATATGCCGTCATTTCTACCCCAAGTGGGCAAGAGGTTATGTTAGGTGATGTCGCTACATTGACCGAAAAACCAGGTATTAATCATATTCGCCGTGAAGGTGGGTATAGAAGTGTCTATGTATACGGTTCAATTGACGAAGAAGTAGTCGAACCTAATGCCGTAATAGAAGAAGTTAAGAAAAAACTATTACCACAACTCCAATCCAAATTCCCTGGAGTTAAATCTGAACTAGGCGGAGCGATTGAAGAATTGCAAGCTCAACAAAATGAACAAATTGTGTTTTTTATAGCAGGCATGTTATTTGTGTACATATTGTTAGCTGTGCCACTAAAAAGTTATGGCCAGCCATTAATTATTATGTCGGTCATACCTTTTAGTTTTACCGGAGCAATCTGGGGGCATTATTTTTTCAGTCTAGATCTCAGCATGATGTCCGCATTTGGCTTAATCGCTGCGGCTGGGGTGGTGATTAACGACAGTTTGGTGATGACAGACTTTGTTAACCAAAGGCGGAAAGATGGTTATTCGATTTTAGAAGCGGTAACCGAAGCAGGGTGTGCAAGGTTTAGGGCTATCACTTTAACTTCAATCACTACCTTTGCCGGTGTATTACCTATTATGTTTGAAACCAGCTTACAGGCGAAATTTGTCATCCCGATGGCAGTGGGCTTAGGTTTCGCTGTGTTATACGCCACTATGGTCACCCTAATATTAGTACCTTGTTTATATATGATATTAGAAGATCTGAACAAACGTTTTGCAGGGTTCTTTAGATTACTCGCTTGGCCAGTTCGTCGGCTAAGTAAAGCAAAAGCATAAGACTAAAAAAGCGCCGATACGGCGCTTTTTTAATGTTCGTATTTTATAAAAACTTAATCTTCATCTGCAAGAATATTTATTTTGCCACTGGTTGTATTGATGAGTTCAGCCTTTAAGTCATTAAATTCACTCGTAGCGACGTCAATACAAGTGACGACGTTTGCTCCATATTCAGACTGAGTATTTTCCACATCATATCGACCTATTAAACGCGAAACAGCCCCTTCAAACTCATAATCATAAATGAACTTGAGGTGACTTCTGCTGACTTTAATTTTAGTCGGCATATCGACCAGCACTTGAGCAACTGCATCTGAATAAGCCCTTTGTAAGCCACCCGTGCCCAATTTTGTACCACCAAAATAGCGCACCACAGCCACCACAATATCGCCATAACCACTATGTTCAATCACTTTTAACATAGGCATACCCGCTGTACCACTAGGCTCACCATCATCACTCATCGAGCGAACCGTAGTGTTAGGCGCACCAGCAATATAAGCCCAACACACATGGCTAGCTTGTGGATGTAGCTCTCGTAAAGAGCGAACAAAATCATCGGCTTCTTTTCTAGAGCTCGCGTTATTAGCTAAGGTTAGAAACTTGCTGCGTTTGATTTCTAACTCTACTTGCCAAAGTTCTAGAGGCACTGAATAACTTAACTCAACTTTATTTTTCATGCTAATTCACTCAGTATTTTTTAAGCCCACATGACTAACAGTGCAGCAAAAGCGATTAACAACAAGCCCACTATTTCATGTTTTTTGACTGGGTTTTTCAACCAAAACACAGCAATTAGAATAGTAAATAACACTTCAATTTGGCCTAAAGTTTTGACGTAAGCCACATGGTGCAAAGCCATAGCACTAAACCAACAAATTGAACCTAAACAGCTAGTTAAACTAGTACTAAAAGTCATCTTGGCATTTTGTTTTAGCAACACAAATGTTTGTCTGTTTTTCAGCGCGATATACATGACTAACAAACTAGTCTGAATACATAACACCCACAAAAGTACCCAAGCAGCGCTATGGGGAAATGGAACTTTCAACAGGTGGGCTGCTTCTCGAACATATAAAGAAGTTAACGCAAAACAGGTACCACAAGCCAAACCAATTAAAATTGTTTTTAAACTGAGTTCTCCTTTTCTGCCACCACCACTTAAAACAAATACAGCGGCCGCACCAACAAAAATTCCTATCCAACCAAATAAACTTAAGTGACTGCCAAAGAAAATAGTACCCACTACACCAGCCACTAAAGCTTCGCTTTTTGCCAGACCAGCACCCACAGCAAAGTTTTTTTGTTTAAATAAAATCACCATTAATGCCGTTGCCGCGATCTGTAATATGGAAGCGAGAAAGACGATGGCAATGAATTTAGCAGTGAAACTAGGAATGATTTGATCTGAGAAGCTATACAGTATAAACAGATAAAGTAACGCTATAGGTGGTGCAAAGAGAAATCTAGCGAGTGTCACCCCTGATGTACTGACGGTTGCACTGAGTTGACTTTGTAGTGCATTGCGAAAGGTCTGCATTACCACAGCGCCTAGGGTGAAAAGGATCCAGCTCACATCAATACCTTATTGGCCCTTCATCGAAGGTTATTACCTAAAAATGGTATTTTACTCTTTTTATGCTCTAAACGTTATAAAAAGATGAAAAAGCAAGCTGTTGCGGCCTGCTTCTATCTGTCAATCCTTACCAAGGTATAACTTGTCCGGTACTATCTAGATATGTTCCAGATTGTGCAGTCGTTAATTTTTCTACAGTTGTATAAATTTGTTTTGATACTTCAGTGACACTAGTTGGAGCCTGTTCTCCCCCCATGTCAGTCTTCACCCAACCTGGACTCATTGCACAAAAAATAGATTTTTTAGTCTGTTCTCTATTGGCTAATCTCACGGTTAAAAGGTTAAGCGCAACTTTACTCACGGCGTAAGCATCAAAAGGTCCATCGGCACCAATGTTTTCTTGTATCGAAGCTAAGCCAGTTGATATTTGTATCACTTTTGTGGTCTCACTTAGTAATGGGTATAACCCCTGGATCAACAGCGCTGGCCCCACTAAGTTGGCATTAAAATTACTCAAGAATGAAGCTTGCTCCCAATCGCCAAAATTAAC
This sequence comes from Paraglaciecola sp. L3A3, assembly GCF_009796765.1. Classification (NCBI taxonomy): domain Bacteria; kingdom Pseudomonadati; phylum Pseudomonadota; class Gammaproteobacteria; order Alteromonadales; family Alteromonadaceae; genus Paraglaciecola; species Paraglaciecola sp. L3A3. The sequence continues at coordinate 337,284 of NZ_CP047023.1, read as the reverse complement.
ATTAACAGACACACCAGCATTATTAATTAACACGGCAAGCTGGGTTAATTGACTAGTCATTTCTACAGCAAATTTGTGTATAGATTGTTCATTACACAGATCTAATTCTGCTAACCACAAATCTTCACCATGTTGGTCTTTTAGAGCTTGTAAACCACTACTAATGGAAGCAGGCCTATGGGTTGCAATCACTTGCCAACCTGATTGTAAATAGTGCTGACATAAACCTAGACCAATGCCTCGACTTGCACCTGTCAGTATTATTGTTTGTTTTGATTTGTTCATAAAAAACCTGTCCCCAATGCTTAAATTCGACTAACTTCATAAATAGGTAGCCCCTGAACACATTGTAAACAATCAACACAAAATAAATAGATTAAATTATATTCTTTGCATTAGGAGTATTAACTCCTTCCATTTTAAACTTGTATTTGTGACAAAATGACAAAAACTGTATCATCCCACCCTAGATAAATCAGAGAGGAATTCGATCTTGAGACTTACACCGCCCTAAGCTAATTCCGCTTCACACGCGCGACAATTTAATAGCGTATTCTGAATAATTTGCTCCTTTTTAATAAAAAACATATTTTCCTCTAATTTGGGGGAACTTACACATTAGGTTATTTACATGCTCGAACACATGAAGAGAGACTGGTTCTCTAACATTCGTGGTGATGTGCTAGCTGGTATAGTTGTGGCGTTAGCCCTGATACCGGAAGCCATTGCCTTTTCTATTATTGCTGGAGTTGATCCTAAAGTAGGCCTTTACGCATCATTCTGTATTGCAGTAGTGATTGCATTTGTAGGTGGCAGACCAGGTATGATATCTGCGGCTACCGGTGCTATGGCATTGCTGATGGTGACTCTGGTCAAAGAACATGGCTTAGAGTATCTATTAGTTGCCACATTATTAACAGGTGTGCTGCAAATACTGGCAGGTTACCTTAAGTTAGGTAGCTTAATGAGGTTTGTTTCACGCTCCGTTGTCACAGGTTTTGTCAACGCCCTAGCCATTCTAATTTTTATGGCACAATTACCAGAATTAACCGATGTCACTTGGCATGTATATGCTATGACAGCGGCTGGATTGGGGATTATTTACCTTTTTCCTTATGTTCCTACTATAGGTAAAATTATTCCTTCGCCCCTAGTGTGTATTGTGTCAATGACAATATTAGCCATCATACTCGGCTTAGACATTCGTACCGTAGGTGACATGGGTGAACTACCTGATACTCTACCTATATTTTTATGGCCAGATGTGCCACTCAACATGGAAACCCTGATGATAGTGTTGCCTTACTCAATGGGGCTAGCTGTAGTGGGTTTACTTGAGTCTATGATGACAGCAACAATAGTGGATGACCTAACAGATACCACAAGTGATAAAAATAGAGAGTGTAAAGGTCAAGGTATTGCCAATATTGGCGCTGGGCTTTTTGGCGGCATGGCAGGTTGTGCCATGATAGGCCAGTCAATAATCAATGTTAAGTCTGGCGGTAGAGGCAGATTATCAACTTTTGTTGCCGGTTTATTCTTAATCATTTTAGTAGTATTTCTTGATGAATGGGTACGTCAAATTCCTATGGCGGCCTTAGTTGCAGTGATGATAATGGTTTCTATAGGCACCTTCTCTTGGTCTTCAATCACCGATTTACGTAAGCTACCTTTATCCTCTAACATTGTCATGATCAGTACTGTTATTGTTGTTGTGGCTACTCACAACCTTGCCATAGGGGTATTCGTAGGAGTGTTGTTAGCTACCTTATTTTTCTCCAACAAAATTGGTCGTTATATGGTGGTAAATTCTCACTATTCTGAGCAAAAAAATGTGCGTACCTACGAAGTGGTTGGTCAGGTATTTTTTGCCTCAGCAGAACAATTTGTTAACCAGTTTGATTTCAAAGAAGCGGCTGAAACCGTAGTTATTGATCTCACTCATGCCCATTTTTGGGATATCACTGCGGTCACGTCATTAGACAAGGTTGTAATTAAGTTTAGACGTGAAGGTGCCACAGTCGATATAGTTGGCATGAATGAAGCTACCACAACTGTGGTCGATAAGTTTGGTGTGCACAATGATCCCAAAGAAGTTGAAAAACTATTTGGCGGACATTAAGGAGAGTATGATGAACAACATAATTACCTGTGTAGATGGTTCTGCTATCACTTCAGCTGTTACTTCTGCTGCAGTATGGGCATCAAAAAAGCTAGATAAACCTATTCTTTTTTTACATACCATTGAGAAACAACAACAACATGGTGCCGACGATTACACCGGCACGATAGGCCTAGGAGCTCGTTCAGCGTTATTGGAAGAGATCACCAAGTTAGATGAGCAACGTAGCAAGGTGGCTTTACAATTAGGTAAAGAATTACTAAAAAATGTAGTCGATCAAGCACAAAATTTAGGTGTAAAGAATAGCGAATCAATGCAAAGGCATGGTGATTTAGTTGATTCAATCACTGATCTAACAGATAAGACTCGACTTATTGTGATAGGTCGCAGTGGCCAAGGTCATGATGGAAACTTTAGTGCTATGGGTTCCAATATTGAAACTCTATTACGACAAGCGACACAAGCTGTATTACTTATCCCAGGTGCATTCCAAGCACCAAGTTCGTTTATGATTGCCTACGATGGCAGAGAAACCGCCGATAATGCCCTGCAAAAAGTGATAGATGGCGGCTTATTACACGGTTTACATTGCCATCTGGTTTCTGTGAAAAATAACGAAAAAGACCTAAATGAAAAATTATTAGCAGCACAGCAAAAGCTCGAAGCCAAAGGTTTTGAAGTAACGGCTTCTTTTATTGAAGGTAATATTTTTCAATCTCTAATGTCTTACAAAAAAGAGCATAACATCGACCTGATAGTAATGGGCGCGTTTGCCCACTCTAAACTCAGGCAGTTTTTTGTTGGTAGTAACACCACAAAAATGCTTGAGCAAAGCGAAGTACCTATGGTGGTATTACGTTAGCAATAGAAACACAAATTGCATAGGTAAGCCTTCAATATAGCAGGCTTACCTGAACATTAACTAACCCCATATTTGAACAACCATCAGTTTTCACCATCAATTATTGGGTAACTGCTCGGCCAAGTAGTCCACCAGCAAACGTATTTTAGGAGACAGATGTCGGTTACGGGGATATATAGCCCAAATTCCTTCTTCTGTTTCTCGATAATTATCAAGTAGTGTGATCAAAGCGCCGCTTTGTAGATGCTCATACACATAATAATCAGGCAACTGTACTATTCCCAGTCCTTTAAGTGCGGCATCCACCAAACTTAAACCACTGTTGTACCTTAACCTGCCGTTTAGCCGAATGTTTTTTTCTTTATCATTGTCACTGAAATGCCAATAATCGAGAGTGCCTAACAAACAACTGTGTTTATTTAATTCAGGTAATGAATGGGGGGTGCCATATTTAGCTAAATATGCAGGAGAGGCACACACATAATTAGTACGAGTACCCAGTTTTTTCGCCATCAAAGACGAATCAGTTAACTTACCCAACCGAATTGCTAAATCATAACCTTGCTCAACCAAATCTATTTTTTGATTACTTAAATAGGCTGACACTTCAATGTCAGCATAAAGCTGCATAAAATCATTTACCAAGGGTAATATCTGTTGTTCGCCATAAGTGACAGGAGCCGTAAGTCTGATTTTCCCTTGAGGTTTAGATTGTAAATTAGTGATGGCCCGTTCTGCGGCATCAAGACCATCAAGAACACTTCGGCAATGCTGATAAAAAAGTCGGCCTTCTTCAGTTAAAGATACTTTGCGAGTAGTCCGATAAAACAGCTTAATATTTAACCGCGTTTCTAAAGCACTCACTTGCCGACTAACTTGTGCTGTAGAAATACTTAGCTTATTTGCCGCTTTGGTAAAACTTTCGTTCTCTGCAACGTAAACAAATTCATTAATACCTTCCCACTGCACAGATTATTACCTATATGTAAAAGTGATTTACCAAAATCGCATATTATCATTTCTGAGGAAACAAATATAATGCTTAGGGTACATATAATATTAAGCCTTTGGTCTGCCAATTACAGGCTAAACAATAACAGCCACAACTAATATAAGTGAAAAATACATGTCAGATAAATTTATTAAATCAAAAGCAGCTATCGCTTGGGGGCCTAAACAGCCACTGTCTGTTGAAGAGATAGACGTAATGTTACCTCGAAAAGGTGAAGTGCTAATTAAGGTCATTGCATCAGGAGTATGTCATACCGATGCGTTTACTTTATCGGGTGAAGATCCAGAAGGTATTTTTCCAGTCATTCTAGGCCATGAAGGTGGCGGTATAGTTGAGCAAGTGGGCGAAGGCGTAACCAGTGTATCGGTTGGCGATCATGTTATTCCTCTTTACACCCCAGAATGTAGAGAGTGTAAATTTTGTCTATCAGGTAAAACAAACTTGTGTCAGAAAATTCGTGAAACGCAAGGTAAAGGGCTAATGCCAGATGGCACCACTCGCTTTTACAAAGATGGCCAACCTATCTTTCATTACATGGGGTGTTCAACTTTTTCTGAATACACAGTTTTACCTGAAATATCATTAGCCAAAGTCAATAAAGAAGCACCTTTAGAAGAAGTTTGTTTGCTAGGTTGTGGTGTCACCACAGGCATGGGGGCCGTGATGAATACGGCTAAAGTAGAAGAAGGCGCCAGTGTGGCAGTCTTTGGCTTAGGTGGTATTGGTTTATCTGCGGTTATTGGCGCGACTATGGCCAAAGCCAGTCGTATTATTGTGATTGATATCAACGAAAGTAAGTTTGAATTGGCTAAAAAATTAGGAGCGACTGACTGTATTAATCCAAAAGATTACGACCAACCAATTCAAGACGTCATTGTGGAACTAACCGATGGTGGTGTTGACTACTCATTTGAGTGTGTAGGTAATGTTAACCTAATGCGCTCTGCTTTAGAGTGTTGCCACAAAGGTTGGGGCGAGTCTGTAATAATTGGTGTAGCCGGTGCCGGTCAAGAAATTAGCACCCGTCCATTTCAGTTAGTCACAGGTCGAGTATGGCGCGGTACTGCTTTTGGTGGCGTAAAAGGTCGTACAGAGTTACCTGATTATGTGGAACGTTATTTAGCCGGTGAGTTTAAGTTAAGTGATTTTATTACCCACACAATGAGCCTTGAAGAGATTAACCATTCATTTGAATTAATGCATAAAGGCGAAAGTATCCGTACCGTTATTCATTTCGATAAGTAAGTCATTAAGTCACTGACTTAATTTCTGCATTATGAGTTTCACTGGCGGTTAATCTTCCCAAGGTTTAGCGCCAGTATTTTAATTTTGCTCTGAGGTGTTAAACATGACAATTGAAAATTTAAGCATCAACAAAAGTTTTGGCGGTTGGCATAAACAATATAGCCATGATTCTAAAGTACTTAACTGCAAAATGCGCTTTGCTATCTATCTACCGCCCCAAGCATCTAGCACAAACAAAGTTCCTGTACTCTACTGGCTTTCGGGCCTTACCTGTACTGACGAAAACTTCATGCAAAAAGCAGGCGCTCAGCGTATTGCTGCTGAGTTGGGCATAGCCATAGTCGCTCCAGATACTAGCCCCCGAGGCGAAGATGTAGCCAATGATGAAGCCTATGATTTAGGTCAAGGTGCGGGATTCTACGTCAACGCCACACAAGCGCCTTGGGATCGTCATTATCATATGTACGATTACGTTGTGAATGAATTACCAGAAATAATAGAAGCAGCCTTTCCTGTTTCAAGTAACCGCGCCATAAGTGGACATTCTATGGGCGGACACGGAGCATTAACTATTGGCCTGTTAAATCCTGAACGTTACCGTTCAATGTCAGCCTTTAGTCCAATTTGTAATCCAATCAATTGTACATGGGGAGAAAAAGCCTTTACCGCTTACTTGGGTAAAGATAAAACCACTTGGCAGAAATACGATGCTAGCGAGTTAATGCGCCAAGCTACTCAGTATATTCCTGCTATGGTCGATCAAGGTGGTGCTGATGATTTTTTGAAGGAACAACTTAAACCTGAAATTTTAGAATCCGCTGCGAAAGTAAGTGGTTACCCACTAAAAGTTAGAATACATCAAGGTTATGACCACAGTTACTATTTTATATCGTCATTTATAGAAGATCACCTGCGTTTTCATGCTGGTTACTTAAATAAATAACCCTATACAAAAACTGCCAAACAATCGGCAGTTTTATTTTTACTTCAACAGTCCCTAGCTTGTTGTAATTCTTTTAGCGAAAAATCAAAACCTTTATTCAACAACCATTGCTCTGCATCTTCAGCATTATGGGTGTAAAGCTGATTTTCAGCATCGTAATTAGATACATTGCTAATAATATTTTTTTGCATCTCAAAACGACATAAGGTGACCTCATGGGTTTGATTATTAGCGGCACACCAGTCGTATATAAGTTGAAAACCATCAAAAGCTTCAAAGGTCGGCATAATCCAGTTACGAATATCAACAACTGCAGCCCATGGCTTATTTTTAACGTCCACAAGTAAACTTTGAGTCTCTGCTAATACTTTTTCAACCGTCCCCTTTGACCAAACATTATTCAGTTCAACGTAAAGTACATTACCAATAAGATGTAATTGATATAAGCTCGAATTTGATTCTGTCGACACCATTATGGCTCCCTAGTTTATTTATCGCTAGATAACACAAAAGAATACTAGCATATTTATTTTGCCAAATTATATTATCAATATTTAGCTTGAACGATACCTCTTATCCAGAACTCAGGTTAAGTAACCTGAATTCTGGATAAGCCGAACCTCTCGATAACGCTCTTTTTGTGCCTAGCGGCGTTGGATTGTCTAGTAATAACACGTTATTACGTACGACAATCCGCCTTGCTATACACAAAAATTTCGTCACCGAGTAAGTATTCAGGTGAGGTGAATTGGGTGAGTGTTATTAAGTTATTGAATTGTAATAAATTAAGATTGGACGATACTTCTTATCCAGAACTCAGGTTAAGTAAAATAAAAAATATTGATTTACTTAATATTAAAAAGGCAAACTAGAGAAAAATACACAAGGAAATGTCCGTGTTCAAAAACAGCCCCCTGCGCAATTTGTTAATATTAATTCTTCTCATCACTTTCCCATCTATTGCAGAAGAATCTATTCCCGACCAACTATCAGATTGGCAAGCGTGGGTTTTGAAAGATAAGGAAAATCTAACTTGCCCATTTATCAATCAATCTGACTATCGCAACGAACACAATCACATTTGTGTCTGGCCTAGTACATTAGACATACAAGTCGATTCGCAGGGGGCAACATTTCAACAATCATGGAAGGTGCTCAGTAAAAGTAAAGTTCCCTTGTTAGGCAATAACAAATATTGGCCCTTCGAAATAAAAGTGAATGGCAAAAACACTCCCATTTTTAGTAAAAATGGCATGCCATTTATAGAATTAGAAAAAGGTAATTATTCGCTAGAAGGTAAGTTAAGCTGGCAAAGTATTCCAGCCAGCATCACTCTTTCTAAGCAAACCGCCTTAGTTAATATGTCTATTAATGGGCGAGCTATCAACTTCCCCAAAATTAATAACAATGAATTATGGTTTCAGGAATCAACACAAGATCAAGCTGACCAAGAAACGCTTGACATACGAGTGGTCAGAAAAGTCAGTGATGGTCCTTATATTGCGTTAAAAACAATTATCTCTGTGGATGTGTCAGGAAAAATACGTGAAGTCCCCCTTGGTCATGTCCTACCAAAAAACTTTGATCTCATAGGTATTCAAAGTGAAACGCCAGCATTTTTAGATGCAGATGGTGTGTTACATGCCAAGTTAAAACCTGGCAATTGGGAAATCATAGTGAATGCCTACTCAGCTCCAACCAACTTAATTTGGCAACGCCCAGCGCAATCTCAGCATTGGCCAAAAGATGAAGTTTGGGTCTTTGAGACGAACGAAAAGCTACGCTTTGGAAAACTAAGCGGGGCAAGTGTGATTGATAGCGGACAAGTAGAAATGCCACAAGCTTGGTACCAATACCCGGCCTATCTATTAACTGAAAATAACTCTCTTAATTACGATATCCAACATAGGGGTAAACCTTTACATTTAGAAAACCAATTAAGCTTAGAGCGCACCTTTTGGCTCTCTTTTGACAACAAGCAGTTGTCATTTAAAGACAAAGTAACCGGTAGTATGGTTGAAGGTTGGCGCCTAGGTATGCCTGCTCCTTTCATCCTCGAATCAGCAGAAGACCAAGACGGGCCGGTACTTATTACCAGCCTAACAGAAGGCGAAAGAGGATTAGAAAATCGTTATTCTATGCTTGATGTCAATGCTAGTGGCATGGTTAGTGCCACATCAACTCTACCAATCACAGGCTGGAAAAGTGATTTTGAGCGGGTATCTATCAAATTAAACTTACCACCTGGCAATAAACTTTTTGCCGTATTTGGTACCGATAGGGTCTCGGATAGTTGGTGGAGTCGTTGGTCCATCTGGGCAAGTTTTATCGTACTATTGGCTTCACTCGCGGCTTATCGTTTATCAGGTTTAGTTGCGGGGATATTGACTGCACTTATGTTAGTTGTTGTGTATCAAGAGAATAGTGCTCCGGTAATAGCCATACTCAACTTATTAGTTGCCATTGCAATTAGAAAACATCAACCATTCGAAAAACTTAAAAGCATTGCCAAAATCTATTGGGCAGCTAGTGCCGCCATAGTTGTAGCTGCTATTTTACTGTTTAGTGCCAATCAATTACGCACAGTGATCCATCCACAATTAGAAACAGGCAACCGCAATATGTATAGCCAAGATGCAGAAAACTATGCAGATACTGATATTATTAGAATGCGCAAACCTACACCAGCCCCTTCCCAGAGCGCATCAATATCGACAATGAACTTAGGTAAAGCAAAGGCGGAAGCGGAAGCCGAACTTAGAATGGTGACAGAGAGCGGGGCAAGAATGAGACAAGCTGATTCATTTATCGAACGTTATCAATCTGATGCTTTACTGCAAGCAGGCTCAGGTACGCCCAACTGGAGCTGGAATCAATATACACTGTCTTGGAATAGCCCAATTGCGCAAGACCAAACATTTGAGTTAATTATTTTATCCAAAACCACTAACAAAATTTTAAAACTATTAGGCATTGTTCTGATGCTGCTTTGGTTATTCTTTTTATTAAAAGACGCAATACAGGTAACAATAGATAGATTCAAACACAAATCAGCCATAGCTTTTATAGGCGTATTTTGTCTAATGCCCATTTATACCCCACCAGCGCAAGCAAATAGTTTTCCTAGCCAAGCAATGCTCGAAGAATTAAAAAGTCGATTACTTGAAGCACCTAATTGTGCACCAGACTGTGCTTCAATTAATTCACTTGGCGTGTCAGCCAAAAACGACACCTTATCTCTTAATATAACTGTGCATGCGAATAGCCAAAGTGCCTTAGCCCTGCCCACTTCAGAGTTTTGGCAAGGACAGTCCTTTACTTTAAATAACAAACCTTTATTGACTGTATATCGTCAAAATAATTGGTTATATATCCCCGTTGCTGCAGGAGTTTCGACTTTAGTCATCACTGGACGTTTAATCCCAGTTGATAACTTTCAACTAAGATTTAAAGATAAACCCAAACGGGTGGTTATTGAGCCATCTGATAGTTGGGATATTGTTGGCGCACAAGGTAATATTTTAGCGGGTAATTCCTTAGAGTTTTTAGCCAAAATAAAAGCTAACCAAGAAGATTCGCCAGCTTCGACTCGTTTTAAACAACCAGCTTATGTAAAAGTCTCTAGGGTGTTAACCATAGATAAAATGTGGACAGTGAACACGGTAGTCGAACGGATTGCGCCTGCTGTAGGCTCTTTAAACTTGCAGATCCCAATACTAACAGGAGAGCATGTTATAAGTGATGAAGTCACAGTTAAAAATAATCATGTAGCTGTCAGCATTTCGGCAGGTGAGAACAAGTTTACTTGGTCCTCTACCTTAGAGCGCCATGAAAACATGCAGCTTACCGCTGACAGTAAACAAAATTATATAGAGCAATGGCAAATTGTCATCAGCCCTTCTTGGCATTTAAGTTTGGATGGTCTACCTATGATTATGGAAAAACAGAATGCCTTCGATTATTTCAACTATTCCTTTTACCCGTATGCCGGTGAGTCTTTAAACCTCGATATTTCACGCCCCAAAGCCGTAAAGGGAGAGGCTTTAGCTATAGACAGTGTAAAAGTCGATATTGATTTAGGCACTCGCACCTCAAAACTTGAGTTGGCGTTTAATTATCGCAGTACCCGTGGCGGTGAACACTTTATTGATTTACCTGCAGACTACCAACTAAAAGAAGTCAAAACCGATGGGAGAACAATCAACTTGCAGCCAGAAGCTGGCAAACTTGCGATTCCTATATCCCCAGGCACACACCATATACAAATTACCATGCGCTCTACTGTAGAAAATTTATTATCGTTTTCGCCACCAGTAATCAATCTAAACGCACCATCGAGCAATATCACAACCCAAGTCAATGTCAGTAATCAGCGCTGGATATTATGGGCCAAAGGGCCACTGTTAGGCCCTGCAATACTTTATTGGGGCGAACTGTTAGCTTTTATTCTTATTGCCTTGCTACTCGCTCGTGTGAAATTTTCACCTCTTAATACAGGGCAATGGTTAATTTTAGGATTTGGATTAAGTTTAAATAACTGGGGGGTTTTAGTCTTAATCGCACTGTGGTTTTCTGCGATTACTGCCAGTCAATACCGGCCCAAAGACATCAAAAGCACCTTGTATAATTTCTCACAATTATGTTTATACGTTTTTTCTGCAGTGGCAATTTTGTCACTGATCGCAGTCGTCCCCATAAGCTTGTTGAGTAAACCCAGCATGGGCATTGAAGGCTATGAGTCATATGGAAATACCCTGACTTGGTTTGCCGATAAAGCTGATAATCAGTTACCCACTATCACCATTTTGAGTATTTCAGTGTGGTTCTACAAAGCCATAATGTTAGTCTGGGTAATATGGTTAAGCACCTCAATTTTAAGTTGGATAAAATGGGCTTGGAGTTCGTTAGGAGTGAATGGTTACTGGCAAGCTTCATCTAGCAAAAGCAAAAAAAACGACAGTTCATTATCGTTGACAGAGAAAGATAGATAAGATCATACAGTTTACCATATCTCGTGAAGAATTGGAGATAAAATGGCAAGGATGCCACTTCTATTGCTATTGCTATATTTGAGGCAAGCTTACAGTTTGATAAAACGAGGAACTGCATATTTAAGGCACATTTCTGTTAGCCTAGATAGCTCTAACATACGATTCAATATACAATTTCAGCACTTCACTGTTAACAACATTAAACCCAATCTATCAATTACTGAGATATCAAAAATGAAAATTTTTCTAGTACTAAGTCTTTTTTTGGCTTGTGTACAAACAGTTCATGCACAAAGTGTTACTGACGAATTTATTATCGCTTTGGTCGATAAACACTTACCCAAAGTTTTACATCAAGAAAAAGCCACAAGATGGGCAATGGGCACTTATGATTTAACCGTCACCAAAACCGGAGGAGCTAAATTTTCTAGTACCCACAAATATTTAAGCTTAACAGTACCCGTTAAAGTGGTAATGACAGGGCAAGTAAATAAACAACTATTAGGTCAAAAAATACTGCTCAATTGTTCATCTGAAATAATCACCCAAACTAGAATCGATATTGAACCTATTATTAACCCGCCAACATCAAGAGCCAATGTTGAAGTATCGGTACCTGTACCCGAGTCAAACTTAAATTGTGATGGCTTAAAATTACCTATCAAACCACTACTAGAGCAACTTGTAGCCACCGAAAAAAAGGAATGGCAGCAAAAGCTTGAGCAAGACATTCTAGCAATGTTCCAACAAGTCGGCATATAAACATTACCAAATTCATAATAAGTAAGCATTAATGAACACGTTATTATATCTAGCAACTGTTATGCTTTGGGGTACAACATGGATTGCGATTCACTGGCAAGTAGGCGACGTGACGGCATTGGTGTCGGTATTCTATCGTTTTGCTATTGCTGGCGCTTTGTTCTTACCCATCTTATTTTTATTAGGAAAACTGCAAAAAACAGATAAACGTGATCATTGCTTTTTTCTGCTGCAAGGTGCGTGTTTATTTTCGTTAAACTTTGTTTGCTTTTACACCGCCAGCCAATACATTATTAGTGGTTTAATTTCAGTTATTTTTGCGTTGGCCACCATATTTAATGCCTTAAACCAATGGCTAATTTGGCGTGACAAACCTACCGTCACTATTTATCTAGCTGGGCTTTTAGGTCTGTCTGGCTTGGTATTATTGTTTTGGCAACAGCTTAGTGTGGCAACAAGCATCCAAGATTTAATTTACGGCATAGGCTTTTCGGTTGCCGGCACTTACTGCTTCTCGTTAGGTAATATGATTTCGGTACGCCACAGCAAAAACGGCATAAAGCCATGGACCAGCAATGCCTACGGTATGATTTACGGTGTAGCCATTTTATTGCTATGTATTGGCCTAAGCGGCACACAGTGGCAATGGGACAATCGCCCACTCTATTTAGCCAGCTTAATCTACTTAGCCATACCGGGTTCTATTATTGGCTTTACGGTTTACCTAGCACTAGTTGCCCGCATAGGCGCTAACCAAGCGGCCTACACCACAGTACTATTCCCAATTGTTGCACTAACCATTTCAATTTTTGTTGAAGGTTACACCTTAGATATAACTGCAGTTCTGGGTTTAATATTGGTTATAACTGGTGTTTTAGTGTCAAGTCGTGGCTCGCAATTGCTGGCTTGGTTGCGCGGTAGACGAGCGGCGGCGTAGGGCATCGATACTCAATATTTATCAAGTATTCACTGAGTTCATAAAGCATCGGCTGACTGATATCAAAGTTAAAGAAACCCAGTCACGTCCCCCTGCATGCTTTTAGCATGGGTGCGTCAACAATATTTCAGTAGCTTTTATGTTGCAATGTTTGTCTTGGCGTCTCACCGAACAGACGTTTATAGTTCTGACAGAACCATCCCAAATGAAAAAAACCATAATTAAACGCTATCTCAGAAATGGTTAAAAACTCTTCATTATTTAACAGTACCCTTCTTACCTGATTAAGACGGGTGACCTGAATATATTGCTTAGGCGATATCCCATAGCATTGCGTAAAAGTATATTGTAAGGTGCGACGGCTGACATGTACGGCAGCGCATATTTCGCTCATGGTAATAGGAGTCTTTAAGCGTGACTCGGTTAAATACTCATGAACTCGGGCCATTATGCGTTGGCGCTGAGGCGAAGTAACCTGAACCTCTGCTGTTTGTTGCCCATTACTTAAGAGTTCTAGCACTGCGTCTTGTAGAATAGATTCGTGAGTACTTATGCTCCAACGGTTACTTTTTGGTTGCAACAACAGATTAAGATATTGCCTAAATTTTTGTAGTTCAGCTTGTGTTATGTTTTCCAGCCAAAGGCTATGGTTAACATAAAAGTCTCCCATTGCTTGCTCAATAATGTCAGTAAAAAAACTGCGGTGCAGCACTAATCCATAAATAGAGAAATTATCCGGAGTGAGTAACTCAAAGTCCTGCCCACCAGCTCTACATAGAAACTGATTACTGGTGCTCTGTTCATTATTAATTCTGCAACTTTTACTATTAGCACTGAGTCCTAGCCAAAGTCCGCCTTGCTCTACTTTGCACTGCTGCCGCAAACTATGGCTAGTATCTTCACGAAAGGTGTGGATATGTGAAAAATGCAGTTCATTAATAACACCCAGAAAGTGCCCAGAGCTCAGTTGATCAAATTCCTGCTGCCAGTTAGTCAAGTTCGCTGCCTGATGATTTGCATCATTAGCGTGAATTGTGTTCCACAGTGGTGCCTGATTATTTAATGTATGTCTATTCATATGCATCCCCCTGTTCGTCCACATGCTCCAACATAGCGCTTAAAAACTTTATCTTATTGTTATTTATATACTTTTTGTGTTTGCCGATTTTTGATATTGGTTAGGTACAGATATCGCTTACATCTACTATTGATATTGTTCTGGCGCTCAATCTCATGCAGCAAAAACTAAACCAATTCGTATAAGGGAGCCTGATGCCTGGTTTTATTATTTCTTATATCAAGTATGTGGATAAATTTAATTACTTTATTGGCCGTATTGCGATGTATGGGATCTTCATAATGGTCGGCGTACTTTTATGGTCATCCATATCTAAAACCTTTTTTATGCCATCACTCTGGACCCTTGAGTCTGCCCAATTTGCAATGGTTTCCTACTATATCCTCGGTGGTGCTTACGCAATCCAACTAAAAGCTAATGTGCGGATGGACCTTTTTTATAGTGAATGGTCGATTAAAAGGCGCGCTTGGGTCGACGCTTTTACCGTTTTCTTTTTAATTTTTTTCCTATTTGTACTTCTCTATGGCGGGCTGGAAAGCATGCTGTATTCTCTTGAGTATGGACAGCGTACTCGTACCGCTTGGCGCCCACTACTTTGGCCAATAAAGGCTGTTATGTGCATAGGGTTCTTCATGATGATCCTACAGGCTATCTCTGAATTTTTTAAAGATATCGCGATTATCAAAGGAGTAGAAGTAACAGGCATAGAAATCAAGGGAGCACAGCTCAAATGAGCTATGGAATGATCGCAACTCTCATGTTCGTGTCTATGGCATTGTTGATGGCATCAGGTCAACGCGTATTTGCAGCAATAGGCGCTGTTGCGTCAGTGGCTGCCATTTTTTTATGGGGAACTGGCGGTGCAGAAATACCTTTTACCGCAGCGATGAAGTTGATGAATTGGTATCCGATGCTGACCTTACCCATGTTTATTTTTATGGGCTATGTTCTGTCAGAATCCAAGATTGCCGATGACCTATATAAAATGTTTCATGTATGGATGGGGCCTATGCCAGGCGGCCTTGCCATAGGCACCATAGGTCTTATGGTACTGGTATCAGCAATGAACGGACTGTCTGTTGCAGGCATGGCGATTGGTGCCACCATTGCTCTACCAGAACTGCTTAAGCGAGGGTATAACAAGAAGATGGTTACCGGCGTAATCCAAGCTGGTTCCTCCCTTGGTATTTTAGTTCCTCCTTCAGTGGTACTAGTTCTGTACGCCATGATCGCTCGCCAGCCGGTGGGTCAACTTTGGCTCGCTGGTATTGTTCCAGGGCTGATTATGGCCGTCATGTTTATTATTTATATTGTCATCTGCTGTCGTCTTAATCCTTCTTGGGGACCAGTACTACCTAAAGAGGAGCGCAATGTCTCTAAGGCTGAAAAACTACGCTTACTTGGCGCGGGAATTCTGCCACTTGGAATTTTTGCAGTAATGATGGTGCCTTTTGTTAATGGCTGGACGAGCTTAGTCGAAAGCTCAGCAATTGGCGCTATGGCTGCATTTTTAGCTGCAATTTTTAAAAAGCGCATGACTAAAGTCGTATTTGAGAATTCTGTGCGTAACACGCTTGGTATCTCTTGTATGTTTATGTGGATTATTCTCGCCGCATTAGGTTTTGGGGCAATATTCGATGGACTTGGCGCAGTCAAAGCAATCGCTAACTTGTTTACTGACCAGTTAGGCCTAAGCCCATGGACCATACTTATTTTAATGCAGTTATCTTTTTTAGTGATGGGAACTTTCTTAGATGATACGGCTATGCTGGTTATTGTTGCGCCTCTCTTTGTGCCGCTAGTCCATGCTCTTGGCTTTGACTTAATTTGGTACGGCGTGCTCTACACTATTACCTGTCAGATTGCCTATATGACACCGCCATTTGGCTATAACCTCTTTCTAATGCGCGCCATGGCACCACCAGAAATTTCACTGCGGGATATCTACAGCTCTATCGGTCCCTTTGTGGGCATTATGCTGCTCGCACTTATTCTGATTATGGCTTTCCCACAGATCGCGCTGTGGTTACCCAACTATGTTTATGGATAGTAAGTGATGAGGACCTTTTATTTACTGCCTATTTAAATCTTAATTCACTCACATTAGGCGGGTTAGCGCTCGGCTAAAATTAATCAACAGGGGAAACACATGAACTCAAGACGTAAGTTTTTAACAACCGCAGCAGCGCTGACCGCTGGCACTGTGCTGGCACCTGCAAAAACTTTTGCAGCTGACCCTAAGATTAAATGGCGCATGCAAACCTATGCAGGCCCCTCACTTGCAGAGCATGTTGTTAAACCTGCTATCGAGGCATTTAACCGAATTGCTGGTGAAGAAATGCAGATCGAGCTTTATTTTGCTGATCAGTTAGTACCCACAGGTGAATTATTCCGTGCCATGCAAAAAGGAATTATTGATGCTGTACAATCGGATGATGACTCTATGGCATCTCCCACAGAAGTCACAACATTCGGTGGCTATTTTCCTTTTGGTAGCCGTTATTCACTAGACGTACCTGTATTATTTAACCAATACGGTCTAGATAAAATCTGGAAAGATGAATACGCAAAAGTAGGGGTAAAACATATTTCTGCCGGTGCATGGGATCCATGTCACTTTGCCACTAAAAAGCCGATAAAAAGTTTAAGTGACTTAAAAGGATTAAGAGTATTCACTTTCCCTACTGCGGGCCGTTTTATGGCTAAGTACGGTGTCGTACCTGTGTCTCTTCCTTGGGAAGATGTAGAAGTCGCCCTACAGACTGGAGAACTAGATGGTATAGCGTGGTCAGGTATAACCGAAGATTACACTGTTGGCTGGTCTAAAGTGACGGATTATTTTCTAACAAATAATATCTCTGGAGCATGGATTGGACACTTTTTTGCCAATATGGAGCGCTACAATGAACTGCCAGAACACCTTAAAGAATTACTAGCACTATGTATGGAAACGTCGCACTACTATCGTCAGTGGTGGTACTGGGGCGGAGAAGCAAAACTACGTGTTGAAGGCCCCGATATGAAGCTAACCACTATTCCAGACGAAGAGTGGGCACAAGTTGAAGCAGATGCTCGTGTCTTTTGGGACGAGATTGCCAAAGAATCTCCAACCAAAGCAAAAATTGTTGATATATTCAAAAAATACAACGCTGACATGGAAAAAGCGGGCAGACCTTACCGCTACAGCTAAGCGTAAAAAGACAGAGAACAGCTGCGATACTGGTCGCCGCTGTTCTGTTCTATACTAATTTATAGGTAAATCTATGACTGCAACCTACCGCTGGCAGCAGGGAGACAAAGTATACCTCTTCCACTCATTAGCTGAATTGATGGCAAAAGCCACCCCAGAGCGCTCTGGTGATGCATTAGCAGGAGTCAGCGCCAAAACGGCTGAAGAACGAGTCGTTGCGCAGATGACCTTAGCTGATTTACCTTTAAAAACCTTCCTCAATGAGGCGTTGATACCCTACGAATCTGACGAAATAACCCGACTTATTATTGATACTCATGACAAAGAAGCCTTTTCTCTCGTGTCGCATATGACAGTGGGAGATTTTCGTAACTGGCTACTTAGCGAGGCCGCTGACACTGCAACGTTGGCAAAACTGCAGCTTGGAATTACCCCTGAAATGGTTGCTGCAGTAAGTAAGATCATGCGTAATCAAGACCTGATCTTGGTTGCACAGAAATGCCGCGTGGTAACAGCATTTAGAAATACTATAGGTCTAGCGGGTAGACTCTCTACACGTTTACAACCCAATCATCCTACTGACTCTTTAGATGGCATTGCTGCCTCTATATTTGATGGCCTGATGTACGGTAATGGTGATGCGGTAATCGGAATTAACCCCGCTACAGATAACGTACCACAGACCATCAAGCTGTTATCTCTTCTAGATGAGGTGATCCAGCGTTATCAAATCCCAACTCAATCTTGCATACTGACTCATGTGACTAACACCATTGAAGCGATTGAAAAAGGCGCACCTGTTGACCTTGTTTTTCAATCCATTGGTGGTACTCAAGGTACCAATGAAACCTTTGGAGTTAATCTATCGATACTAAAAGAAGCACAGCAAGCTGCTCTTTCTCTGAACAGAGGCAGTATTGGTAATAACCTTATGTACTTTGAGACTGGGCAAGGAACCGCGCTGTCTGCCAATGCCTATTTCGGTGTTGACCAGCAAACGTGTGAGGCCAGAGCATATGCCGTTGCTCGCCAGTTTGATCCGTTACTGGTAAATACAGTGGTTGGATTTATCGGCCCAGAATACCTGTTCGATGGTAAGCAGATAATACGTGCCGGACTAGAAGACCATTTCTGCGGAAAATTACTTGGACTGCCTATGGGCTGTGATATCTGTTACACCAATCACGCCTATGCAGATCAAAATGATATGGATAACCTGCTGACGCTATTGGGAGTGGCTGGTTGCTCTTTTATTATGGGGATCCCAGGTTCCGATGATATTATGCTTAATTATCAGACCACGTCATTCCATGATGCACTCTATGCGCGTAAGGCCTTAGGCTTAAAACCTGCTCCTGAGTTTGAAGACTGGCTTACCAAAATGCAGATATTTAGTGATGTTTCTCAGGTACAGCTAAACTCTGAGCTAGCCAAACCATTCAGCGCTGTTCTTGCGTTGCTAGATAAAGGGTGAGCATGGGTAAACTCTCTGATCAACAGCAACTCAAAATTGCCCCACTGGTGATTGAAAATTCGTGGCAAAAGCTTAAACAATTTACTTCTGCCCGCATTGCATTAGGGCGCTCAGGAAACAGCATTCCAACCATTGAACAACTGAGTTTTCAACTTGATCATGCCCGGGCTATTGACGCCGTTCATAAGGCGTTAGATGTTGAAAAACTGGTTCAGCAGTTATCTCAGTCAAAAATATTGCGCGAAGCTATTGGCGCTTTGCCTATAGTCGTCAGCAGTAAAGCTCAAAATAGAATGATTTATCTGCAAAGGCCAGACTTGGGGCGTCAGCTTAGTGAGGTATCCAGGCAGTCACTGATTGATATCAGGGCAGAGAATAGCAAAGAGTATGATTTAGCCATTGTTATCGCTGATGGTCTTTCTTCCACAGCCATTCAGACACATGCACTACCAGTGATAGAAAAGGTGGTTGAAAAGTTAGTGATTGCTGAAAAGTATGACTGGTCTATTGCGCCTATAACTATTATCACCCAAGGCCGAGTGGCTTCAGGTGATGATGTGGGCGAGTGTCTTAAAGCGAAAATCACCATAATCCTCATAGGTGAGCGACCCGGATTAACGTCTCCTGATAGTATGGGCATGTATATGACATGGGCTCCTAAACGTGGTGCAAAAGATTCCAGCCGAAACTGTATTTCAAATATTCGCCCTGCGGGGCTAAATTATGAGCAAGCAAGTGACAAAGCCGTATACCTTTTGCGTGAGTCCATCAAGTTACAGATATCCGGTATCACCCTTAAAGATCGCTCACAAGGCAGTGACCACCAGTTCGAGGTACTAGAGCCAAGTTCAACGAAAAATTTTCTTCTCTCTTCTAAAAGATAATACTTGTACACTTCATCATTCTGAAAAACCTCGTTATAGGCACTACTGCCAGAACCACTGATTTATATTTTTAACTGCAGAGAATTGAATTATGCCTGATACTTACCTAGACGAAGATAAAAAAGTAAGGTGCACATGGTGCCAATCCACAGAAGATTACGTGCATTACCATGACAACGAATGGGGCTACCCCGTTACCGATGACCAAAGATTATTTGAGAAAATCTGTCTAGAAGGATTTCAATCAGGCCTAAGTTGGCTCACTATTTTAATCAAGCGAGAAAATTTTAGAGTCGCTTTTGCCAATTTTGATTATAACCAAGTGGCTGAATTTACCGACCAAGACGTTGAGCGTTTAATGCAAGACGCTGGCATAGTTCGTCACCGAGGTAAAATTACCGCCACCATCAATAATGCCAAACAGGTACAAGAACTCATTACTGAATTCGGCTCACTGGCCCATTATTTTTGGCAATTCGAACCCAAACGAGATGAAAACATAGCACCAGAATTTATGGCCACTTGTGAAGAGTCAATTGCCCTATCTAAAGACTTAAAAAAACGCGGCTGGAAATTTGTTGGCCCTACCACCATGTACGCTTTTATGCAGGCTATGGGAATGGTTAATGATCACGCCCAGCAGTGTGACTTCAGAATAAAAGCTAAGCAATTAAGGCAAGAGCTTATTAGGCCCTAGATCCCCCAACAAGCAAACATATTTTTAACTCAGGTTAACTACGTGGCAAATTTATAGACAAGATCCTAAATAAAGAGTGACTGTATAGAAAAATAATAGGTGGATATTTTTCTACCCTTAAATTTAATTAAAAGTGACTATCGAGATACATATCTATTTACCAAGGCTTTAGGGCACTTACCGCCTTAGAATTTTTACTATATATACCAGTTGAAACTACTCCATTTTCGCTCAATTTCTCTTAATAGCGATCCAAAAAACGAAAGAAAATAATGTTGCACTGAATAATATTTTTAGAAAGCCTTAGTGTGTTTCACTAAGCAAGTAAGCGCCTTCAGGTCTTTCGTATTCTACATAATCTTCTTTCGGAGTCTGAGTCATTCTATCGCTAATTTCTGCCATTATTTCCATTTCATCAGCAGTAATATAACCATGGTTTTGAGTTGTTGACCAAGTCATTGCAGCGCCAGCATCTGTTATCGTGCGTGTAAAGCGATAAGCTTGCTCTACTTCAAAAATAAGATTAGCAGTTGAACCACTCCATTTATCCCTTATTGGGAACCATCCATGTTTAACTGCATAGGTGGAACCATCATAAGTATCCCAAGGTTTTTTCACCATATCAGGAATGGTATATTCCTCATAAGCCCAAGAGTTAGGTGGTGCTCCTTGTCCTAATGGTGTGACATGACCACTGGTGAAATCCGTGTATTTATTATTCACAGCATATTTTACTATTTTATAATCAGTTTCATCTGCATCATCGAACCCATCTGTATCAACGTATAAGAAATCACCATTATCATCGGTAAAATAGTCTTTATCTAAATTAACGCCAATGGCCAACGTTGGGTCAACACTTCGTAACATAGCAATAAAGTCAGATAGCTCTCCAGGTAAATTACTGACATTATCTAACCAATAACCATCGACTAATCCGTCAAAACGTTCTGCGTAACCAAGGACTAAATTACGCCAAGCCGCAGCTTCATCACCTTCCCATTCCGTTTTATAGAAAGTTTCCCATGCTTCTTGAATCTCTGGGTCACCTCGGCCAGTTGCCATTGAAGGACCTGCAGCGTTTAAATACAGAATGACTTTAATACCAGCCTCTCGGTAGATATTAATAACATCAAAAATTATTTGTTCATTGGTAAGTGTCGGTACCATATCTGCATGGATCGCAGCGACGTCAACATTGTTGTTTGTACGCAGTGTAAAGAGATAGGCATGTGCAGGGTGAGTGAACGAAGTGATCACATGTCCAGCTGAAGGTATGTTTGCAATAACTTCATTTGCACCAGCTACCCAGTAGGATGAGTTCGCAGAAGCATCTAATTTATATCCTCCATCGATTCTCTGCGTTATACCCCAAGAGCCCGCTAACCAACTTGCGTTATATTCACTATATGGGGAATCAGTAGAAGGCTCAATGTCAGAAATAGGTTCAGATGAGTGACTATCGTCATCACTGAAACTACTACCACAGCCGACAATGCTAATCGTTGTGATGAATAGGAGTGCAGTTAATTTTGTTTTACTTGGGAGCATAATAATGATTCTGTGTAGATAGATGTCTAACCAATATTTCTAATTATACATTAGTGATTACAATGTTTCCTTTAATCACTAATGTATAATTATTTACCAAAATAATTACCAAGCCACCCATAATAAAGTTTCGATAAGATTTTGAGTCTAACCTAAATTTTAAATATCGATTATTAGCGTATAGATGACTTTGAAGCTGGGTCATTCATATTTAGTCAAATTGTTATGGGTATTTTGGTAAATCAAATGCTGAGCATTTTTTATTTAATGGTGGAAAAATGTTTTTACTTGCAATATTTTTGCTGGCCTTAACAGGGTGTGGCTCAACTTCTAACAAGTCAGAAAAAACAGAGAAAGTAGTAAAACAACAAGAATCGAAACCAAGCCAAGTTGCCAAAAAATCATTTTTAACCAAAACTAATAAACCCAATTTACTCAATTACGCCAATCCAAGTTTTGAAAAACCTATAGATGGTAAAGTAGTCAAAGCTCGTGCTGATAAAGGGCAAATGAATCTAGCTGAACACGGTGTAACTGATAAAGCAGCCCTTAGCGGCAAACAAAGTTTAGCTGTAGTATTAGAAAAAGGTGGCTTAAAACTTAGCTATGGCATTTGGCGTTTAAAAGATCAGATAGATCCTAACAAACAGTACCGCTTTGAATTTGACGCAATAGTGGCTCGAGGCAATGCCGTATTTTTTAGCAAGGTATCTGAGTCGCCTTGGCAAAGAAGCCCCTTTAAAAACACTCTAGAATGGCAAACAGTTGGCAATACCATTGAAGGTAAATTTTTAGCCAAAGGGCAACCGCTGCATTTGCATATAGATAATATTAAAAATAAAGATTTTGCTGTAGTCTTTATCGATAATGTTCGCTTATATGCAATAGATTAAGCTTCCTAAAAAACGCCAGTTGGCCCTCACCTATTTAATAGCCACTGGCATGTTTTAACCCCTTTCTAATCCAAGACTAACACTCAATTTTCATCTGCAGTATTATGTCTCACATCAATCACTAAGGCTCCCTATTTTATATGTACAAACTAGCTTCACTTTTACTTTTTTTATGTCTTTTTAACAGCTGTGCTAACAATGATTGGCGAACTGCATCACGAGCCCCTGCAGGTATTGCGGCCAATCCTGCAACCGAAAAACAAGCTGTGATTGAGTTTTATGCAGCCGATGCCTTTAGCTGGCGAGGCTGGTTTGCTGTACATACTTGGTTTGCCATAAAAGAACAAAATGCTGAACAATATTCGGTATACGAAGTAGTCGGCTGGCGTGTAAATAGAGGTTTACCTGCATTACACCAATACTTAACCGCCACACCAGACAGATACTGGTTTGGTGCCAAGCCTGAAATTATATTATCGATAAAAGGTGAAAAAGCAGCCCAGCTTATTCCCAAAATTAAACAGGCAATAACCCGTTACCCATGGGCTGACGAATACACAGTAATACCAGGACCTAACAGCAACACATTTCCCAATTGGATAGGGTTACAAGTACCTGAATTAGGCTTAAAGATGCCGTTTAATGCTATAGGTAGTGGGTATGCGGATTAACGTGAATGTGGCAGATAAAGGTGTAGCACAAGTGAAAAAACAAGATGCAGCTTCAGCTACACCTTGTTTTCTATCCCTGCAAATTAGCAATACGTTTTGCTAATGGAGGGTGGCTAGAAAATAACTTTTGTACTTTACCGGCGCTAATCGCAAATGCGGCCATTTCGTCTGGCATAGGTGGCGCATTTTGAAAACTTTGTAATTTTTTCAATGCCGCTATCATGTTACTGCGACCGGCTAATTTAGCACCACCTTCGTCGGCTTTAAATTCGCGGTAACGTGAAAACCACATCACTATCGTGCTGGCGAGTATGCCTAAAACTAGTTCACAAATAATGGACACTATCCAAAATGCTGGGCCGTGACCACGTTCAACCTTAAACACTACACGATCTACCACATGGCCTATCACTCTAGAAATAAACACCACAAAGGTATTTATCACCCCTTGTAGTAAGGTCATAGTCACCATATCACCGTTGGCCACATGGCTCACTTCATGAGCTAATACTGCTTCTACTTCATTTTGTGACATTTGGGCAAGTAAGCCAGTACTCACAGCCACTAAAGCATTATTTTTGTTCCAGCCTGTAGCAAAAGCATTAGGGCTTGGGTGCTCAAATATACCTACTTCAGGCATACCGATATTAGCTTGTTCAGCTTGTCTTTTTACCGCTCTGACTAACCACTGTTCGGTATTGGTGCTAGGCTTTTTAATCACATGTACACCCATTGAACGCTTAGCCATAAACTTAGACAGCAACAATGAAATAATAGAGCCACTAAAGCCAATCACAGCTGAATAAATCAGTAATGTACCTAAATCTAGATCCACGCCATTTTGCTGTAACAAACCTTCCACGCCTAACAGACTAAAAGTCACACTTATCAGTGCTATAACAGCTATGTTAGTACCTAGAAACATTAAAATTCTAAACATACATCCCCCTTAAGGTTTTGTTTACTTGTACAAACCTACACTTGTACTGTTCTAAATTAGTGAACAAAAAATAAAACAATTTCTACCGCGATCAAAATAATAATAATCCACTCCAAAAATGAAGAATGTTTATGATGCTGTTCAGCGGCAAGCATTTCATATAACTCATTAATGGTGGCTAACTTCATGGTTAGCAACTCTACTCTAGGTTTTAAATCTAAATATTTACTGACGGTTAAATATTTTTGCTCTTGTTCTGGGTATTCCCAGAAAAACTCTGGGGTATCTAGCAAGTTAAAGTGCAACAAAATATCACTTTTAATACTAAATAAAGCGCCACGCAACTTCGACAATTCTTTACGGCCTAGTGGCATTTTTCCGGTTTTTGCTAAAGCTTGTGACAAATAAGCGTTATTTTTAATAGTACTCACAGCCACAGATTCAAAACGTTCTAAGGTAGCCGATTGCGCTAATGCATGACTCACCGACAATAAAGTCAATGTACTGCCATCAGGAATCGTTAACTCGTCATCAATCATTTTTACTGCATCAATTTCTTGTACTTTAAACTGAAAACTTTCTGACTCGACTTGGGCGACTTTTTGTAGCACGTTGTTTTCGATCATCTCTAATAGTTGTTGTTTTTTCGTTGTGCTCATACCCCAAGCAATCACTACCCCATAATCAAAAATAAACAAATGGCCTTTAGGGGTACTCACACTTAAGGCATCACGATATTGTTTAACAAAATAGGTGTTAGCAATCTTGTCTTTTACTGCGCCTAGTTGAATTTCATTTCCAAGCAACATAATTTCAACAGTGGCACTAGCGAAGTTGGTATTCATTTTTTGTTCCTTTTTGTTCTCACTCATTAATATGACCTAGCCCAGTGTTTAGCCTGATATTTAGTTTAAGACTATGGCTGTGCGTAATTTGTTTTTTCCGTAGCTAGACAATTTCATAAAATCTTCTTTAGCTAACGGGATATGCTGACAATCAAACCCCATAACATGGCCATCAGGCACACTTGGGTCGTGAAAAAATAAGCAGTCTTCGTCCATTGCCGTAATCGTTACCCAATGAGGCACTTTATAACCATCCATACGGTAGGTACTAATTAGGCTTAATACACGCCCCCCTTCTGCTAAAACCGACTGCAATAAAGCTAGATCAAACTCTGCTGTTATCAGCGGAATATTTTTAGCTACTGCACGGCTAGCAAATTGTTCTTCAACCACTTGCACAGTTTGTTTTTTATGTTCACTGCGTACACCTGCGGTAAACAAAGGCAATGCTTGATTGATATACACCTTAGGACTAAATCCTCTTTTTTCTGCCGCCAAGGCCAAGCCAATAGGATGGCACCCACCATGACCAGACATCATAAAAATAGTGGTGGCTTCACGCCATAAATCTAGCTCGGTCTGTTGATCCATTACCATCTCTGCCGAGACACTTTTCATCGCCATCATTAAGGCTGCTGGGCCACAAGTAAAGTCAGTGGTTTGTTCATACCAAGGGTAAGTAGGCAAACGATTAAAATTAGAATAATGACGTATCGATTTTTGCATTCTTAATGCGTCATTATTGTTTTCGTAATAATTTTTATAATCGCCAAAAACCTTATAACCCAAAGATTCATACAAATTAATCGCCCGCTTATTGGTTTTTTCTACCTCTAAACGCAAAAACAATTTACCGGCAGCTACACTTTGTTTTTCTAATTCGATTAATAGTTGTTTACCTACACCTTGGCCTCGCACGTCCGATAAAATAGCCAGCGAATAAAGACGTGCCAAGCGCGTACCATCACGCATAATCACTAGGCCGTATCCAACAATTACCCCAGCTTTTTCAATCACGCTAAATATCCGTTGCGGCGACTGCAACCAATGGCGAAAACTACGCTTACTTAATCGGTCTGTGGCAAAACACTTTTGTTCTATTTCTACCAGTGTCGCTAAATCTGCCAAATCCGCGGCACGGGTTAAGTAAGATTCAGCGATATCAACTCTTTCAGCTGCGTTCATTAACGGCCTCTTTGCTCTAAACGAGTGGCAAATTCTTGCATCACTTGCATATACAATTCTTCACCTAAATACTTATCTTCTACGCCAAAATCTAGGCTAGGGTTATCGTTGACTTCAATGACATATACTTTGTCGTCGTGATGTTTAATATCCACCCCATACAAACTAGAACCAATAAAAGAGCAGGCATTGACAGCCGCTTCTAGTACTTTTCTTGGCACTTCAAAGGTCGGTAGTGTTTCAAAATCACCGGAAGAAAAACGTTTAGCCCCATGGTTATATATCTGCCAATGGTTACGTGCCATATGGTACCTGCAGGCATAAATAGCCCGACCATTTAACACACCTATACGCCAATCAAACTCGGTATAAATATATTCTTGCACTAAGATAATCGCCGACTCTGTTAATACCTCAGTAATTTTACTCACTAAGGCTTGGTGATCAGACACTTTAAATACCCCTTTAGAAAATGAGCTTTCTGGTAGTTTTAGTACCATAGGAAAACCAAATTCTTGTTCTAACTCAGCTATCGTTTCGTCCGACGCATCTAATACAAATCGAGTTTTAGGCGAAGGAATTCGGTGATAGGTAAAGGCATCATGCAAAAACACTTTATTACAACAACGTAATATAGAATCGGCATCGTCTATCACCACTAAACCTTCGCGTTCTGCTGCCCGCGCCAACTGATAAGTATGATGGCGAATCGCAGTAGTCTCACGAATAAACAAGGCATCGTAACGGCTCAATAAACCAATTTGACTAGCCGACACCAACTCAGCATTAATCCCAAAATGCTTAGCGGCTTTGACAAAACGTTTAAGGGCACCATTGTCACTAGGCGGTAGGGCTTCTTGTTCATTAACCAGAATAGCCATGTCCCAACGTAAGTGTTTATTACTTTTTTTGCTGCGCCAAACTTGATTGGTAAAATCATCTAAACGCTCTATAAACAGTTCGTGCTCAGTCGCACTCAACTGGGCTAAGTCAAACAAACTAACACGCACATATAACTTACCTTCTCGCCAAGACAAAGATAATTTCAAAATAGGCGCCGGGTATTGTTCAAAAACATACTTAGCGACTTTGTTTACACAAAAATTTTCATGCCAACCAAAATATATCAAAGCTTCTGTTGCTTGTTGTTTAACAAAGTGGCGAGAAACCAATCCAGGGATCACCAACTCAACACCATTGGTCTGGCTAGTTAAGTCATTGATAGTGCTAACACTTGGCAAAACTTTATGACATCTAGCTTCTGCTAATAACGAACAATAGTATCCTTGACTCAAATATTGACTTGAATCACATAAATTTATTAAGCGTGTTGACTGCTCATCCTTTTTCGGAAAATCAGCTAGATATTGATTAAAATCAATCGCTTTAATGTTTGTATTAATCACACTAGAAGTTTGATTAAGTACAATAAGTGTTTTATGCATTGTTCTATTTCCACAATTAGAAAATTATTAG
This sequence comes from Paraglaciecola sp. L3A3, assembly GCF_009796765.1. NCBI lineage: Bacteria > Pseudomonadati > Pseudomonadota > Gammaproteobacteria > Alteromonadales > Alteromonadaceae > Paraglaciecola > Paraglaciecola sp. L3A3. Next base: position 309,526 of record NZ_CP047023.1, on the reverse strand, counting down.
CAATATATATAGGGTTATTGCAAAGTTAATGTCGCCAACAGACTCGAATAAAACAGCATTTAAGTTGTTGATTTTCGGCGCATCGTACTCTGTTTAATTTAATTGTGAAGTGATTGCTGATTACAAAATATTTATCTTCAAGAACACTTTTATTAATGTAAGATGTCGCTTAATCCTGGTAGTAACTAGATACATTAAGCAGACTTTTTTGTTACCTAGTTAAGCTAAAAATCATCCCATTAATTAAAGAGTTTTTTATGGATATTCGATTTCTTGTGACCTTTATGGAAGTGGCCGAAACACGGCATTTTGGAAAGGCAGCCGAAAACCTATATTTAACCCAATCAGCGGTTAGTGCACGGATCAAACAGCTTGAAGAATATTTTAATTCTGCCTTATTTGTGCGTAATAGAAATAGCCTGCAATTAACAGTAGCTGGCGAAAAATTATTGCCCTATGCAGAAACCTTAGCAAAAACCTTAAATAAAGCGCGCCAAGCCTTAAGCGATGAAAATGTGCAACAACTAACGATTGCCTGCACCACTAATGCTTGGGATCTATATTTAAAACAGCAGTTAACCGGATTAAAAAATGCATTTCCTGAGGTGGCAATCAAAGCCGATGTATTAACCAATGAACAACTAATGCGTTTAGTACACGAACATGCCATTGACTTAGCTGTGACGACCATTCCTTTTAAGTCTGATGATGTCGAAACCATTGAATTAAATACGGCTCATTTAGCGCTTTATCATTCAAGTCAACTCTATCCTGAAACCGCCAAGTCGCAATTTATTTATATTGATTGGGGTAAAAAGCACAACGAAGTGATAGATAAACTTTATCCTGAAACTCGATTGGCGAGATTTCGCACCAGCTCATTACAAGTGGCCCTAGAATATTTAGCGAATAATCAAGGTTCGATTATTTTACCTGAAGATTTTGCTGCAGATTATGTAAAACAAAAAACCTTAATTAAACTAGAAACATTGAGCAAACTGACAGTGAAGTGTTATTTAACTTATTTGAAGGAAGCAAAAAATACTTGGTTAGCGGAGTTAATTGAGTTTTTAGAATAACAAACAAGAGCACAGAGGCTCTTGTTTGTTTGGCTTGCATAGTTAGTCTAGTTTCTTGATAGCTTGATATCCTTCACTGGCTAACTCTTCATTGACACAATCCAAAATATATTTTTTCAATTCTTTATTTTCGGTACCATATTCGGTAGCCATTTCAGCACAGTACTGTTTTAGTTCTGTGATTAATTCTGCCTTTGCGACAGGTAAGTCTTTCGCTGACACTGCAGCTACTAACAACACACCTATGGACAAAACGACACTTTTCATATTGTTATTTACTCGATTAAAAATGGTCTAATGTAAATCGACAAACTCAGGCATGTCTTGACGTACCTTTCGTTTGTTCACCTTGTGTTTTTTTCTAGAGGTTGCCTCTAGTTCGCCGCTATATTCAGCGTTAAATCTATGCTTTTTAGCACCAGTGTTGGATTCGAAATCATCTTTTTTTGAATAAAAATTTCTACTCATTACCTTTTCCAAGAAAGTTAACTTATTAATTACAGCACTTGCTGCGGAAAGTATTATTGGCATGATTAACAGAAAATAAAAACGAAATAATTTGTTCTTCACGACCAATAATATTGATAAACAATGAGGAATAAGATGAAAACTAACTATAAATACGCTTTAATAGCAAAATACTTTATATATAAAAAAACCATTTCATAAAATAACTAAGGTAACTTATGACCACTAAATCATTTTTTGTTATAACCAGCATCATGATAACCCTGCTAGGTTGCGGTAGCACATCGAATTCAGATGAATGGATCACATTATTTAACGGCAAAGATTTAAACGACTGGACTGTAAAAGTTAATCATTTTGAATCCGGCGATAACTACGGAAACACCTTCAGAGTAGAAGATGGCATGATGAAAGTTCGTTACGATCAATACGAATTTACCGACGAATTTGGCCATATCTATTACAAAACCCCATTTAGCAACTTCCACCTGACTGTAGATTATCGTTTTAGTGGCGAGTTTGAAGAAGGCGGGCCAAAACATGCGGTGCTAAATAGTGGAGTGATGTTTCACAGTCAATCACCCGGATCTATGCCCAAAGAACAAAACTGGCCAGTATCGGTTGAAATGCAATATTTAGCTGATTTAGGTGATGGAAAACGTACCACAGGCAATATGTGCTCGCCTGGCACTAATATAGAATTTGAGGGAGAAACCTTTCCTAAACATTGTTTACCTTCAAATAAAAAAGCCTTACCTAAAGACGAGTGGGTTACCGCAGAATTGATAGTACAAGGCGAAAATGTCAGCCAATATATTAATGGTGAATTAGTACTTGAATACAGCAACCCAACCATAGATGGTAAAGACAGAACAGTAAAAGGCCAAACGGCAGAATATAAACAAGGTGGTAAACAACTCAAGTCTGGCTATATCGCCCTGCAAAGTGAAGGCCAACCTATAGAGTTTAAAAATGTAAAAATTAAAATCTTAGATTAAAAAAACAAACCGCTCATATACATCTTAATGCACTTTTGAGCGGTTCTTTCATTATTTCCTATCTACTATTTACTGCCTTTTAAAATAAAAAAAAGCCGCTATTAAGCGGCTTTTTACACTATATAATTGTGATGGCTAAAGACTCTTTAACAAAGTCTCTGCATCACTTACTTCAAACTTACCAGCCGGCTCGACATTAAGAGCTGTCACTACGCCATCATCAACTAACATAGAATAACGTTGTGAACGTACGCCACCAAAAGTTGCGGTTTGCATTTCTAATCCAATAGCCTGAGTAAACTCAGCGCCACCGTCAGCTAACATAGTGATAGCTTCGGCATTTTGTGTTTCACCCCATGCACTCATAACAAATGCGTCGTTTACTGAAACACAAATGATATCGTCTACACCTTTTGCCTGTAACTTATCGGCTAGGGTGATATACCCTGGCAAATGCGCTTCAGAACAAGTTGGGGTGAATGCGCCAGGAACTGCAAACAATACCACTTTTTTTCCTGCAAAAAGATCGCCAGTAGTAGGGTTACTTGCTTCGCCGCCTTTACGTAAACTAAAAGTTACTTCTGGTAATTTGTCGCCAACTTTAATCATTTTTGTTCCTAATTTAATGGTTATTTAATTTTTAACTAACTGCTCCGAGAAACTATCCTTAAACCAATCTTCTATCAACTGTTTTTCAAACCCATAGGCTTGGTTTCTATAGCGTAAAGACACCTGATTCATAAAAGACGTGTCACGGATATTTTCTTGTTTTTCGAGTAAGATATTGTCACCGCCATCCAATAATTGATAAGAAAACTTCATTCTAGGTGGAAACATATCTCGCACCACACGAATATTTCGTGAATGGGTTTCACCGGCTAAATCTAAATCGCTCACATCGAGTTTTAACAAATAACCGTCAGGTAGTTTTTTGGCTAATCTGTTTAACACTTTTTCAATATTATAAAAAGCGTCTTCTTTGGTGGTTTGATAACCATCAAAGGAATCTTTGATATCGGTATACTTATCAGGATTAGTCCAAGTCACTTCTACTTTTGCCAAAGCTGAGGCTTGAAAACTTATAAATAAAGCTGATACCAGTAGTAAAATACTATTTAACTTTTTCATTTATTCATCTCCTCATTGGGTCTCTTTATAGTAGACCATTATTCGCTCTACATTAGACCATGAATTGTTAATAAAATGTGTTACAAATTGATATGCACTGCCAATAAAGCTTATATATAAGATCTATATGAATTTTTAAGCAAAATATCTAACTAATCAAACATTCTAGTTAATCATGCAATGTGATAAATGAGTTATAGATTTTATCTTCACTGCCATCTATAAAGCTCACCAATAGGGATAATTTCATTTCAGATATGCTAGAAGAGCTAGGAGCAAGAAACCGCACAGTGTCTGTATTGGCATCAAATAGTATGATGTCGGGATCATCAGGCATAGACCAATTAAGCCCTGCTATTTTACTTGCCCGGCCGAATATATTGACAGTCACCACAGCTTCTTGTCCCCTTTGCGCCGAAACGAGGGGAATATTGATAACTAAATCGTCATTTAAATCTAACTCAATAGTAGCTGTTGTTTTACTGCCGCTGTTGTCTGTTACTTCAACTTCAAGTACCAATAAATCGATTTCATCTGAGTTAATTAACGGTGCATTAAATTCAACAATTTCTGTATCTGCGTCTCTCAGGTCAATTTGATGCTCACTCAAAATAGACCAATTAATAGCAGTAATACTGCCGTCAGAATCACTCGCCTTGGCTTCTGCTGTGACTATACGATTTGCTGGGTCGATAACATCCGTCACAACATGCACAAAATTAACGTCAACTATTTCAACTGAAGGGGGCCTATTATCTATACTCTTTCCCCCGCAACCAATCACAGCTAAGACAATTAGCAGCAAACACATTTGATTTAACTTAACTAATTTCGAAATATAAGTTGCGGGAGTTAAAAATAGACTAATCATCTTTGTTTGCTTCCTTTCATTTATCTAAGGACTAAAAGATAAATACATTGCTAGAATTGATTTGAACTCAAAAGAGTACCATCTATAAGGCATTGAGATGATGCCTTTCATCCAATTACAAAACCTTATTTCTCAGCATCCACCGCCAAGCCACAAGCCATGCCGCAACTCCATGCGAATTGGAAGTTGTAGCCTCCTAGCCAGCCGGTTACGTCTATTACTTCACCGATAAAGTATAAGCCGGGAGCTTTTTTAGCTTCAAAGGTTTTTGAACTGAGTTCGTCTGTATCGACTCCGCCTAAAGTGACCTCTGCGGTACGGTAACCTTCGGTGCCATTGGGTTTTATTTGCCAACTATGTAGGTACTGGCTGAGCTGAGTTATGTCTTGGTTACTTAATTGACTAATGGTTTTATCAGTAATGTCTTGCTGGCTAACCATGGCTTCAATAAAGCTTTTAGGTAACACAGTGGCCAACATATTCTTCAGTGATTTTTTCGGATTGCTTTCACGCCATTCTTTTATGATGTTTGTTATATCAGACTCAGGAAGTAAGTTAATACTGACACTCTCACCTGCTTGCCAAAATGAGGATATTTGCAAAATGGCTGGGCCAGACAGGCCTCTATGAGTAAATAGGATGTTTTCTTTAAAGGAGACGCCACTTTCACTGGTAACACTAGTAGCAATGCTAATACCCGACAAGCCATCAAAACGTTCTTTATCATGGTCATGCAAAGTAAAAGGCACCAAAGCCGCCGTAGTAGGCAACACATTCAGGCCAAATTGTTTAGCAATGTTATAGCCTATAGGTGTGGCTCCCAATTTAGGCATAGTTAAACCACCACTGGCGACGACTAAAGAAGTGCAATAAAACTCGCCGTTATTGGTATTCACCAGATAACCCCCGTCTTGTTTTTGCACCTGTAACACTTCGCTACGTAAACTAACCGTGACTCCAGCCCAATCGCATTCAGTTAGCAAAATATCCACTATGTCTTGGGCGCTGTTATCACAAAATAACTGCCCTAAGGTTTTGTGATGATAAGCAAGACCATGACGATCCACCAGCTCAACAAAATCTTGGGCGCTATAACGACTTAGGGCTGATTTAACAAAATGAGGATTTTGACATAAGTAATTTTCAGGCTTGGCACCTTCATTAGTGAAATTACAGCGTCCGCCGCCACTAATGAGAATTTTACGGCCGGGCTTTTTGCCCATATCCAGCACTAGCACTTGTTTACCACGATAACCGGCCTGAGCAGCACACATTAGTCCAGCCGCACCTGCACCAATCACAATTACATCAACTTGTTTCAAAAAAACATTCCAAACAAAAACGAATAATGCCGAGGATTATAATGGAACTGCTGATTAAATTCGTGATCTTTAAAAATTAGCCTACATTTTTAGGCTGTAATAAATCCCATTTATTACCGTACGAATCTTCAAACACCACCACAGTGGCATATATCTCTTCACGAGGTTCTTCTAAAAAGGTCACTCCGGCCTTTTGCATGGTCTGGTGATCGTGCCAAAAGTTATCCGTTTGTAAAAACAAAAACACGCCTTCACCAGCTTGTTTGCCCACTAGTTCTGCTTGTTGAGGGTTAGCTTTGGCTAACACTATAGCCGCCGAGGTATCAGTAACTGAGGGAGAAACTCGTACCCATCTTTGTTCTGGCGTAATCGGCACATCACACAATAAGGTAAAACCTAGTTTATTGACGTAAAAATCAATCCCTTGATCATAATCGTCAACTAATAAGGTGATATTACTAATAAACTGGGCCATGACTTTGTTTCCTTTATCAGCTAGATAGAGTTATAAATTCAAATACACGTCAAAGCGATTGGCTTTGCCTTGCATTTCTATTTGTGGTTTTGTATCCGCTAAATAGGGTGCGCCTGACGGGCGTTTAACTACTACACGTTTTTTTGCCAAAGCCAGAGCGGGTGCTAACAACAAGTTCGCGTCTTCATCTGGGCCGAGGAGTTGTTGAAATAAGCGCATTTCTTTTTTTACTGCGGCGCTTTTTTTGCGATGAGGGAACATAGGGTCGAGGTAAACCACGTCTGGGATATTCTGTGGTTGTTGCTCATGCCAATTGGCTAATAATTCAAAGGCAATACCATGAAACAAGGTCATTCTGTTATTTAACCAATCAGCTAAATTGATATGGCTTTCAGCCCTGCGTAGACCGTCACTTAACAAGGCTGCCACAACAGATGAACGCTCTATCATATCCACATGGCAACCTAAACTGGCCAAGACAAAGGCATCTCGCCCTAAACCTGCTGTAGCATCTAACACCCTAAGGCTATCGACACCTTTTAAACCGACTGCTTTGGCTATGGCTTCTTTTTTACCACCACCATGTAAACGCCTAAAAGTTAAAGCATCAGAGGCAAAGTCCACCAGCACTGCGCCCACTTTAGGTTCATCTAATTGACGGAGTTCTAATTGTGATGCTTGCTGAATTAAGGCCAAACCCGTATCAAGATCGGCTTGATACGTTAAGCCCCAATCTAACGCAGTTTGTTTAGCTTGGGAAATTACATCTGCTGTTGCGCCAGGTACGGTAGTTATATTAATTTTAGAATAATGATTATCAGGCATGACCGTATTGCTCTTTATGACCTAACCAACGGTTAATAATTGCTTGGGCATTGGCTGGGTATGACTCCCATAAATGATTAGCAATGTTTTGTACTTGAGGGATTAATTCGGCGTCACGGATTAAATCGGCAATTTTTAAATCGGCTAAACCTGTTTGTTTAGTGCCTAGCAACTCTCCTGGACCGCGAATTTCGAGATCTTGTTGAGCAATATAAAACCCATCATTCGACTCGCGTAACACGGCCAAACGTTTGTTTGCGGTTTTAGACAAGGGGCTTTGATACATAAGCACACAATGACTTTCTACCGAGCCACGGCCCACGCGACCGCGTAATTGGTGTAATTGTGCCAAACCTAAACGTTCGGGATTTTCAATAATCATTAAGCTGGCATTGGGCACATCGACTCCCACTTCTATCACAGTAGTAGCTACTAACAAATCAAGTTCACCAGCTTTAAAATCAGCCATAATTTGTTGTTTTTCATCAGACTTCAATCTGCCATGTACTAAGCCTACTTTGAGCTCAGGTAAAGCAGTACGTAACAAAATGGCAGTGTCTTCTGCGGCTTGGCTTTGTAAAAACTCAGATTCGTCAATTAAGGTACAAACCCAGTAGGTTTGTCGGCCTTGTTCAATACTGGCATTCCGTACCCGTTCAATCACTTCATCGCGCCTAGTGTCGGGCAATACTACGGTTTTAACTGGGGTTCTACCGGGCGGTAATTCATCTATTATCGATGTATTTAGATCGGCATAAGCCGTCATGGCTAATGTGCGCGGAATAGGCGTAGCTGTCATAATTAATTGATGGGGAAACGCCCCTTGAGATTCACCTTTTTCACGTAATGCTAAACGTTGATGCACACCAAACCTATGCTGCTCGTCGACTATCACTAAAGCTAAGTTATGAAACTCAACAGTTTCTTGGAAAATCGCATGGGTACCAATCAGCATTTTAATCTCACCGGACTGCAAGTCGGTGAGCACTTGCTGTCGTGCTTTGCCTTTTAGTTTTCCGCCTAACCATCCTACATCAATACCTAAGGGTTCGAACCATTGGCGAAAGTTATTGGCATGTTGTTCGGCCAATAACTCTGTGGGAGCCATTAGCCCCACCTGATAACCGCTGGCTATGGCAGATAATGCAGCCATTGCTGCAACTAAGGTTTTACCCGAACCTACGTCACCTTGCACCAGCCGCATCATAGGATAGTTTTGCTGCATATCTTGTTGAATATCAGCAGTTACCCTATGTTGTGCACCTGTGGGTTTAAAAGGCAAATTAGCTAAAAACTGCTGTAAAATGGGTGCCCCAGCAGGAATAGGATAAGAGGCTTGTTTTTGACTTTGTTGGCGCACTTTTAACACACTTAAATGATGGGCTAATAATTCTTCTATCACCAATCGTTGCTGTGCAGGGTGTTTGCCTTCTTCAAACAGCGCTAAAGTCACATCGGGTGGTGGCCTATGCACTAATATCAAGGCTTCTACTAAACCTAATTGATGTTGATACAATCCCTCAGGTAACAATTCAGCCAAACCACCTTGCTTCAGTAACTTTAACGCTTGCTCGGTAAGATTGCGTAAGGTGAGTTGTTTAATCCCTTCAGTGGCCGGATACACTGGGGTCAATGACTCTTGCATAGTTTGCGGTTTATCAAGATCAATGGTTTTATATTCTGGATGCATGATCTCAAGACCGTATTTACCTGCCTTAATTTCACCAAAACAACGGATAGTAGTGCCTATTTCTAGATTGTTTTTTTGCGCGGCGGTAAAATGAAAAAAACGTAAAGTGACTGTACCCGTGCCATCACTGATACGCACAATTAACATACGTTTACGGCCAAACTGCACATCACAAGAGGTGACTTCGCCTTGAATACTAGTGTGTAAATGGGGTTGTAAATCGGCTATAGGGTAGATACGGGTGCGATCTTCATAACGCATAGGCAAGTGAAACAATAAGTCTTGCACAGAGGAAATTGACAGCTTCAAAAAGTTTTCAGCCACCCTACTACCCACACCTTTTAGTTCGGTAACAGGGGTTTGAGCTAAACCTTTCATCGGCGACTATTCAGCACAAAAGATAAAAAATTACAGGCCATAAACTTAATAAACCAACATATCAAATGTAGGCAGGTCACTTAACAACAAGTGAATGCCTGTTTAAATATACAATAGATACATCATCGAAGAATTAACTAAATGAATCAAGTAATTATCGGTTTCGAGCAGTAAAAATCCCAATTCTGAGTTTACAAAGACAGTTTAGCCGCTTGATACAATAACTCAGGAGAAATTCTAGTTTTGGTATCTGGGTTGACATAGTTAAATTTCACTACCCCTTTTTGATCCAGAATAAACACTGCAGGCGCAGGCAATACCGCTGTTCCAGAAGATTTTTCACTGTTGAGAACTATGTCCCATTTAGTTTTCATCTTGTTTCTTTGTTCGTTTTCAACATAGTAACCAATACCAAAACCACCAATAGCTTGTAATTCTGCATCAGAATAGAGTTTCACTGTAAACTTAGTTTGTAGTTTTTGTGCTTGTAACTGAGCTGGAGTTTCTGGGGAAATGGCCAAAATTTGGTACCCCAATTTGTCTAGCTGACCTTCTATATCTTTAAGCCCTGCAAGTTGACGATTACAGTAAGGACACCAACCACCACGATAAAAAACAAGTATTGTCGGTTTGTCCATGGTTAACGCTTTAAGACTAACGGGGTCACCTTCAACATTTAATAATGTAGCTTTGGGTGCGACTTGACCATTTAGTAAGGGGGTAACATTTTGCACTGAATCTGCAATTTTTGTTCGATCTAAGGCAAAACTCGAAAATGAAATAAAAGCTGCAACGCAAACAAGTAAAGATAGTTTTTTCATAAGGCTCTCCTGAAATTATTGATAAGAATGGAATACACAATCGGTTGATCCTAACGCAATTTTAATTACTCCGCTGATTTACAGACCCATGTTAATCACAATTAATTTCGTTTTGCTGAATACGTATGCAAGTGCCTATCCCCTAGAGAAACCTCAGCGTATGATAAAAATCGGTTATTTAAGGGTCATCTGTATGTTTAATAATTTAAAATCGAGCACTATATCTAAGTGGTCATTGATAGTTTTCAGCTCTGTTGCGGGTCTAGCCTGTAATCCCCAGCAAACCAGCTCATCTAGTGAATTCACTGAACCAAGTTTACTAGCAATGCGCTCTACCTTAGATGGTGAAACTCGCATTATTAGCTTAAAACTCGGTAATGACATCACAGCGGCCTATGATACTAAAAGTTCCAAATTATTTAAATTATGGCAAGGAGAGACCAACCTCACTGGTGCTGTATTTGATCAAAAACATGGTCCACAACCTAAAACATCAGGACAAACATTTGTAGAAAATGGTCAAGCTGAATGGTCGGCAGGATCGGGTACAGTTAGTTATCATGGCCATCAAATTAATGACCAAGATGTCAGTTTGTTGTATCAAGCTAAAGGCACTTTAAATGGCAAAGCCTGGCAAGCTGATATTAGCGAAACACCCAGCGCCAGCAATCAAAATGGCCAACTGGTGTTCGTTCGACATTTTCGAATCAGCGGACTCCCAGACAAACTAAACCTGCAGCTACAACATCTATACCAGCCTATTGATACTAAGCTTGCAGGGCCAATAAAATACGATAAGGTAAATCAAACATTAAGCCTGCAAAATGGTGAATCACATTTTACTGCCACTTATTCTCCATTAGAAAAATCAAAGCAAGCAGAACAAAACTCTGCAGAAAAGATTCATCCCGGCTTAGCACTTATTCAAAATAGCGATTGTGCAGCTTGCCATAACGCAGAAGTTAAAACTGTGGGCCCAGCCTATTCGGCTATTGCTCAAAGATATGCCACTATCAGCGGTGCTAAAGACAGCCTTAGCGAGAAAATAATACAAGGCGGCTCGGGCAATTGGGGTGATGTTCCTATGACACCACACGCCCAACTCACCATGTCTGATGCAAACGTTATGTTGGATTACATTTTTACTTTAGTGCCTACCCAAAGTAGCTCAGCCGATGACAACGACATTCTGTTAGGTGTAGCAAATACGGCTATTCACTTAACCAATCAAACGCCTGAGTTTTCTACAGAGTTACGGGGGGCTTACTTGTACCAAACAGGCTTTTTGAACGGTGATCCAGATGAAGACCATGTGCGCACAAGTACAGCTGTATTAGGCGCGTTTGTTGAACAAATTCATTTTCCTCATACTGAAAGCTTAGGACCTGCAGCTAACGATTTTATGTATCAGATAAAAACCAGTTTAGCTCTAAAACAACCTTTAAAAACACGCTTAAGATTGGTGGCCGATGATGGCGCATATTTGTATTTAAACGGTCAACGTATTATCAATAACTGGGGCTTTCACGCCGCCGAAGCCAAAGATGCGGAAGTTAATCTCAGTGCAGGATTGCACCCGATAGAAATCATATATTTTCAAGCTGGCGGTGGTGGTGCCCTGTCATTACAGTGGCTTAACCCTGCTACTGAAAAATACGAAATTATTCCTGCTGCTATGTTAAAAGTGCAGAAACAAGACGTCCGAGAAGTAAAAGGCGTTGTGACAGATCCTGATATAATCAAAACCATACCCGGTGATAAGCGCGAAGTGGCAGGAATACACCCATCATTCGATTTAAGCCAAGCTCGCCCTGACGAATTTAAACCTATGGTCGGTGGTATCGACTTTTTAGATGATGGCCGTATGGTGGTCAGCACTTGGGATCCTGAGGGTTCTGTATATTTAGTCAGTGACTATCAAGCTTCACCGCAAGACATCAAAGTAAAACGTATCGCTAAAGGCCTAGCTGAACCATTAGGAGTGAAAGTAGTAGACGGCGATATTTACGTATTACAAAAACAAGAACTCACTCGTTTAGTCGACACTAACCAAGACGGCTTTATGGATCGTTATGAACTAGTGTCTAACGATTGGGCAACCACAGCCAATTTCCACGAATTTGCTTTTGGCTTAGAATATGAAAACGGGTATTTTTACGCAGCCCTTGCCACTGCGATTTTACCCGGTGGTGCTAGTACCAATCCACAAGCACCGAGTCGCGGCAAAGTACTGAAAATATCAAAAGATACAGGTGAGGTAGAATTTGTTGCTCACGGATTACGAACTCCGAATAGCATAGGCCGCGGCATAGACAACAAGTTGTTTATAGCAGATAACCAAGGCGACTGGGTGCCTGCTTGTAAAATTGTCGAACTAACTCCCGGAGCTTGGTATGGCTCACGCTCTGTAGACTTCGAAGGCACTGCCAATTTAACCGAGACTTTACCGGTTGTATGGTTGCCACAAGGGGATATTGGCAACTCTGCCAGTCAACCAGCGCCACTTAATGTTGGCCCTTACAAAAACCAAATGATCCACGGCGATGTCACCCATGGTGGCATTAAGCGTGTATTTGCAGAACGTATAGATGGCCGTTTGCAAGGCGCAGTATTTCGCTTTAGCCAAGGCTTAGAAGCCGGTGTAAACCGCTTAAAATGGGCACCCAATGGAAGTTTAATTGTAGGTGGTGTCGGCAACCCAGGAAACTGGGCCCACAGTGATAAAAAATGGTATGGCTTACAAAGCCTAACTTACAATGAAAACAGCACCTTTGAAATGTTAAGTGTCAGTGCTCGCAGTGACGGATTTGAAATCACACTAACAGAACCCATCAAACAAAACCGTTTAATTCAAGCCGATGATTTTGAAATACAACAATGGTACTTTGAACCCACAGCAGACTACGGTGGCCCGAAAAAAGATCAACAAGCATTAACGATCAATGCCCTTACTGTGTCTAAAGACCGTACTAAAATACAGTTAAAGTTAGACGGATTAAAAGAAAACCATGTGGTGTACTTTAGAATCAAACGTGCCTTTGAAAGTGAAAACAATCATGAGTTATGGACTACAGAAGCTTGGTACACACTGAACAAAATTCCACAAAATAAGCCTGTAGAGTTAAATCAGCAATATTCAGTACAGCACAATACCCTGAGCCCAAGTGAAATAAGTCAAGGCTGGTCATTATTATTTGATGGCCAATCTTTAGGGCATTTCAGAAACTATAACCAACAAACAGCAGGCACACGTTGGGGCATAGATGAGAGCAATCTATTTTTTGCTGGTAGAACCCCAGAAGAAACAGGTTGGCAAACAGTAGACGGCGGTGATCTTGTTATCACTCCTAAGCCAGTGGAAAACTTTGAACTAAATCTAGAATGGAAAGTACAGCAAGGCGGTAACAGCGGCATTATCTACAATGTCAAAGAGTTACCTGAACTTGAATTTCCTTTTTTGTCTGGCCCAGAGATGCAAATACTCGACAACCCTAACCATAGCGATGGCCAACTAGTCAAACACCGTGCTGGTGATAACTACGACCTAATAAAAAGTAAGTTTGTATCTGTGTTACCCGCTGGAGAATGGAATCAAGTCAGGTTAGTGGTCAATCAAGGCCATGTTGAACATTGGTTAAATGGCTACCAACTTGTCGATGTACAAATGTTCGACGACAATTGGAAGGCCTTAATTGCTGCAAGTAAATTTAAAGACTGGCCACACTTCGCTAAAACCCCTGGTGGGCACATAGTGTTACAAGATCACGGAGACCAAGTCTGGTTTAGAAATATCAAAATTAAACAGCTTTAATAGGCAGTTTAGGCCCAATATAAAAACGGAGCTAGGCTCCGTTTTTATTTATACCAATTCCATTAAATAACTATGCACTCATTTATTGGAGTTGGTATTAATCCCTTTACCAATAAACTGTTCGAATTTTTTCGGACTGCCGTTTTCATCGCCTGTTAACAGGAAATACACCATGCCAGCATCAGAAAAATCAGCCACACCATTAGGATGTCTTTTCATTCTCTGGTAAATCCACCTAACTGTTTCATCCTTGTGTTCTTTCATCCATAGCCAAACTGACCAATCATGTTCAGAGTGCCAAAGTTGATTTGCATCCCACTTGGCATTTTGGTCAATAATCTTCTTGTATTGAATGCGGTTACCACTTAATGCAATCGCTTCAGTGAGAGTATGGTGTTTCTGGCTTGCAGGAACTGGCTTCTTATCGAATTTAGGATCCCCCCTGCGTAGATGATTATCATTGTATCCACTATGTGAAATCACATATACGTGGGCAAGGCTTTCAATTTTTCCTAATTTAATAACTTGTTGTACTGCACGATAGAAAAACTCTGATGGCCCCATATGAATAAAAAACAATGGGTCTTCTTTTGTAGACACTTGCAAGACCCGAACTAGATCATTTAATGCTTTTTGGTAATCTTCGCTGACATCAAAAAATTTATTGGAATCATATCCCCAATTCTGAATCGCGCCTTCAACTCCCACCGCCATTTCGTTTATGGCCGTTGTATGAGGTGGCGAATTCATGAAGTTATTGTAAGAAAAATGCACTAACTGATTTTTCTTATTTGCCTTGGCAATAATAGCCAAAGCAGCAGGTGTTGCGCCCCAGTCATCGGGATCGGCTGTTGTCCAAAAATGCATTACATCTGGTTGATTATTACCATCTGCACTGATAGCAATTCTATTGTTTTTATATCCCCATCCGGCCGCATCAACATAATCAGCATACAAAAACAAAAAACTACATATAAAAACAAACAAAACATGTTTCATTTAAAATCATCTCGCAAATTAACTAAATCATTAGTTTTTAACTTACAATTACTTTAGGCAATAGATCTAGGTTTAATCATGGTTATATGCTATTAAACGGTTAACTATTTGTATTAAGCATGTAAAATGTAACGGTTACATTTTCACTTTAACACCAGTAAAAACGGGACTTTAAACAATATGAAAAACACAGTTCCGTCAACAGAGGACTTGTATCGACAACTGCAAAATATTAAACACAGTAACGTACTAGGTCGCTCATCTAACTTAAGCAAATTACTAGAATACTTAGTTGAAAAAGAAATCCAGCGAATAGAACAACAACCAGCCTTGATCCACCCACCAAAAGAAATAGAAATTGCCATCAATGTGTTCAAAAAAAATGTGGATTTTAACTCTACTGAAAATGCATCCGTTCGTGTACACATCTCCAGATTGAGAAAAAAATTAGAAGAATACTACTTAGATGAAGGGGCTAACGAGGACCTGCGCATTTCCATTCCTGTAGGAGAATATCGATTAGCTTTTATTCAAAACAATACGATAAATAAAGTAGATAATAATATAAAAATTAACCTAAGACATGAGAAAACACTCCGCCTCAAGCCGATATTGTGGCGACAAAAATTCATTTTAAGTATTTGTATTATCAGCCTAGTCATACACGTATTAATTTTTACTTTTTTCAACAAAAACACTTTAAATACAAATAATATAAATTCTCATACAATTTGGAGTGACTTTCAGTCCCCTCAGTATAAAAATATTATTGTGCTTGGAGCGCCAATGTCCTCTATCGAAGGCTCGAATATTGAAGGCGATTTTAAAGGGTCTACAAATCTATCAAGCTTACACAACGAATCTGTTAGCAAGAGCTTAGTATTAGCATTTAAAAATTTATTATCTATATCCGATAACTTTAGATATACGCAGGTTATTTTATCTTCTGCCTTAACAGCTTATGAGATCAAACATGCCAATATTATCTATATTGGCCATTTTGAAAATATGGGCGTGTTGCAAAACTACTTTAAAAGCTCTGCATACCAATACAATAGTGTACTCAAACAACTTGAACATAAAAGCACTGGGCAGATATACCTATCCCCTGAAAATGACATGACTAATCAATATACTGACTATGGACTTTTTGCCAAGGTAGATGGCCCTAGAAATAATAAAATTTATATCATGTCTGGATTTACTGATTCATCGCTACTTTGGTTAAGTTGGTTTCTAACCAACGAAGTTAATCCTACTTCCAAAGAATTTGAGGGCTCGATTGCTCATTATGATCTCAATCAAGGCAATAACGTTGAATTATTGTTTAAGATACCGAGCATGAATGGCCAGGATCTCAGTCATGAACTGATTTCCAGCTCTAAAATTGTGAGTGAAAACATATGGAATTTACCCTGAAGGTTGATTAGTAACTATCTAAAAGGGAACAACTATTACTGCATAGCGACGCCTTGATCAAAAAAACCTGGGCGCATTATGAGTCACGACTAATTTAGCGAGTATGGTATATCCTTCCACAACATAAGATTTCACCTGAATCAACCGCTTATGAGTTATCGGCTTATTTAAAATCTATATCAGTGTGTCCTTGTTGCCTTTTAACCGCAATTCGCTGGTTTTTCCCGACAAGAATCTTCAGTTGATTGAAGGTTTCTAAAGCCAATATTTTTCGCTGATTAACACTCCATATTTTGTGATAGATGTGTTTAATAGCACGATTAGAATCCGGTGATTTTTCGAGTAATTGCTTAGCTAATTCAGTAGCCGCTTGCATTGGTGATGCTGCCACTTGGGTAATTAGCCCCATGGAAAGCGCCTGTTTAGCATCAATGATTTCACTGGTCATTGCTAATTTAATAGCTTGATCGCTAGCCACACATTCACGTAATGCCACTGTACCACCCATATCGGGAATTAAGCCCCAACGGGATTCCATAATTGCCAATGAACAGTCCGGTGAGGCAATTCTAAAATCGCCTCCCAACGCAATTTGCATGCCCCCACCCCAGCATTTTCCGTGCAACACCATAATCACAGGTACATTTAAACGGCGCCAACCGATACACATTCTTTGCGCTAGATTAGCGTTGCCGGGTAACCACTTCCAAAGCAATTTAAATGCACTACTGCGATTGGAAAGTACCGACTTTATATCAAGGCCAGTACAAAAGTTTTCGCCCGCCGCAGATACAATTACCGCCCTTATCGCGGGGTCAGCTTTTATGCTTTTTATAACCTTGTCGATACCTTGAAACATAGCTAGATCTATGGCGTTATATTTTTCAGGACGATTTAAAGTAACCTTAGCAATACCGCTTTCGAGAGTTAGTGTGACACGAGATTCAGACATAAAACTGGCCCATTACTATAAGAGAGTCAACTTTATCAGATAGGAAATGGCGCAGTTAAGGTTTTTGCATTCTCTGTCAACCAACAACATCTGCTAATAATTTATTGTGTATCCATTCCCATGCTTTCAAGTTTTAACAGAATGTCTGTTTTTTGCTGATTAGCAATATCAAGCCGGTGTTTTCCTTCCTTAACGGCAATTATGGTATATAACGTATTTAGACCTGTCCCCTCTACTTTTTGTTTTAAGCGCTTGTACAATTCGAATGAATCAATAGCCATAAATTGTTCTACTGTATGAATATCAACCTTGGCTAGCATTTCTTCACTTCTAAGACCAAAACCCTTTAAATCACGAATATTCATGCCTCGAAAAGGCGTAGCGTTAGGCATTTGTATTCTTTGCCACCAAGCGTCATCGGCTTGAATATGTCCATGCTCATCAACATAGGGGTATTCAATGCCCTTGCGGTCACATATTTCACGGTACCTAGGGAAACCTCCTTGAAATAACACTTTTTGACATTCAGCTTCAGACAATTGCGGCTTATCATACATACCTGCAAGCTGTCTTTGTCTTTGAGCTTCGTACAAAATTAATGCCGCGGCCACAGAGACATTCAATGACTGCACCATACCCACCATAGGGATCACAATTTCTTGATCAGCAAGGGCAATGGCTTCATCAGTTGCGCCGTGCTTTTCTTGGCCAAGAATAATGGCAGTAGGTCGGCTGTAATCTATTTCGCGAAAATCCACAGCCTTATCAGACAGGTTGGTCACTAACACTTGCATATTTTGTTGCTTTAAATAAGCCACGGCATTTTCGGTAGAAGTATGTTCACGAGTATAAACCCAGTTTTCACTGCCCATGGCGGTGCCTTTACGAATTTGGGCTTTTTTCTTCCAAATAGCCTGAACTTCATGCACACCAACAGCATCGCAACTACGCACAATAGCCGACACATTGTGTGGCTTATCTAGCTGCTCTAAACAAAGGGTTAAACTGGGTTGTCGTAAAGAGAGAAGTTGCCTGATACGTGCATTGCGTTCAGGCGACATTTTAATTTCTACGCTCATAAATAGTGACAAGCCTAACTTATTCTGGCAATTCCATTACACCGTCAATTTCAATTTGTACACCTTTAGGTAATGCACTGATTTGTACTGCAGCTCTAGCTGGATAAGGCTTTTCAAAGTATTGACTCATGATTTCATTCACAGTGGCAAACTTTGATAAGTCTGTTAAGAAAATATTTACTTTAGCCAAATCGTTAGTGGTGCCACCAGCTGCAGAACAAACCGCTGAGACATTTTTAAATACTTGATGGGCTTGTTCTGCGAAATCTTCAGAAATCACTTCCATTGTCGCTGGTACCAGTGGAATTTGCCCAGACAAATAAACAGTTGTACCAGATTTAATCGCTTGGCTATAAGTACCAATAGCGGCCGGAGCTTTATCTGTATGAATAACAGACTTAGTCATAGGAATATCCTTTTATAAATAGTTTGATAAATAAGTGTTGTTAGGTGTTTTTTCTTGCTTGACTGTGTCGAGAGACTTTTTGTACTTCTGGCATGATACGAATTTTTCGCATGACATTTGCTAGCTGTAGACGGTTTCGGATACTCAACTCAATATCTATGTAATAGACATTACTTTCTTTTTCTTCAGTTTGCAGGCCAATAATATTAGATCCCGCAGCCGCCACTGTACTGGTTAACGTAGCTAACGTACCTTGACGATTAATTAATTCAATGCGAATTGACGCATGGAAGTCACCGCTGACTTCATGACCCCATTGCATAGTGAGTACTCTATGAGGTTCTTCTTTGCTCAATTTACGAATGTTGCTACAACCATTCTGATGAATAACTAAGCCTCGACCAGGGCTTAATACCGCAACTATTTCATCATCTGGAATAGGATGGCAACAACGAGAGTAAGACACCAACAGACCTTCGGTGCCACGAATGGCCACATTCTTTTCTTTATCTTCAAGCTCAGTTGATTCACCCAGTAGTCGTCGAGCGACTATGGCGCTTAATTCGTTACCTAAGCCTATATCTGTCAACAAAGATGAAAAATCATTATGTTTAGTTTCTGTTACCACACGATCTATATCTTGTTGTGGCACATCATCCAGTTTTACTCTGCCTAATGCGTGCCTGAGCAAACGGTTGCCCATGACAATAGCTTCTTCAGAACGCTGAGTTTTCAAATAATGGCGAATGTGAGAACGTGCTCGGGCACTGACCACAAAGTTCAACCAGTTGGCGTTGGGTTTGGCTCGTGGTGAGGTAATAATTTCAACAGTTTGACCGTTGACCAAAGGTTTACTCAAAGAAAAAGGTCGTCTTTCTACTTTCACTCCAACACACGAATTCCCTACGTCAGTATGTACTGCATAAGCAAAATCAACGGCTGTAGCACCTAAAGGTAATTCAATAATGCGACCATTAGGGGTAAATACGTATATTTCATCTGGGAATAAATCGGTTTTTACATTTTCAATAAATTCAAATGAAGAGCTAGCGCTTTGCTGCAACTCGATTAAAGATTGCATCCACTTTTGAGCACGTACTTGTGCTGTGGTGTCATTAGTATCATCAGAATCTTTATATAGCCAATGAGCAGCTACGCCCTTATCAGCCATTTGATCCATATCAAAAGTTCGGATCTGAATTTCTACAGGAATGCCATGAGGACCTATTAACGCTGTATGTAACGACTGATAGCCATTCGTGCGAGGAATGGCGACATAATCTTTAAATCGCCCTTCGATAGGTTTATACAAGCCATGCATGGCACCTAAAACGCGATAACAGCTATCGACAGAATCAACAACAATTCTAAAAGCATAGATATCCATCACTTCGTTGAATAACAGTTCTTTATTTTTCATTTTGCGATAAATGGAATAAAGATGCTTTTCACGACCTGTAGTTTGCGCTTTAATTCCTACTTCGCTCAGTCGACTTTCTACTTCTTTCTGGGTATTTTCAATAATTTCTTTACGGTTACCACGAGCCTGTTTTACTGCGCCTTTTAAAGCACGAAAACGTAAGGGGTACATGGCTTGAAAGCCTAATTCTTCTAATTCATTTTTTATGTCATGAATACCCAAACGATGGGCAATGGGAGAATAAATATCAAGCGTTTCGCGGGCAATACGGCGTCTTTTGTCTGGTCGTAATGAACCAAGGGTGCGCATGTTGTGAGTACGGTCAGCCAATTTGATCAAAATGACACGTATGTCTTGCACCATGGCCATCATCATTTTGCGGAAATTTTCGGCCTGGGCTTCTTGTTTATTACTAAAATGAATTTTATCTAACTTACTAACACCTTCAACCAGTTCAGCCACAGTTTGACCAAACTCAGCACTGAGATCTTCTTTACTGTGTTCAGTATCTTCAATTACATCATGTAACAAAGCAGCCATGATAGTTTCATGGTCTAGACGCATGTCTGCAAGAATAGCCGCTACGGCAACTGGGTGGGTAATGTAAGGGTCACCACTAGAGCGCATTTGACCGCTGTGAGCATCTTGAGCAACAACAAATGCACGCTCAGCATCCGCAACCCTTTCAGGCGACAAATAATTCTCAAGCTTTTGTTTTAAACCCTCAAAAAGATACACAAGAAACGCTTATAGTAGTTAATTAAGAACTTAGAATACGGGGAAAAAGGCAACAAGCCAACGGCTAACATCGAAAAATGTAGCCGTAAGCTAAAAAAACACTTTATTCTGCTGAAAGAATATTCGCTACCGATGCAAATTCAGCTTGATCTTGCTCTTGTTGATCGCGAAGGGTCTCTGCTTCCAGTGTATCAGCAGTCACTAATCCTTCTTCAATTTCACGCAATGCAAGAACAGTAGGCTTATCTGTGCCTCTTGGAACTAAAGGCTCTTTGCCTTCAATTGCAATTTGACGAGCACGACGAGCGGCTACTAAAACTAAATCAAAACGATTGCCAATCTTATCTACAGCATCTTCAACTGTTACGCGAGCCATGATGATCTCCGTCGGGTGGTAATATGAAAAAAAGGTCGCATAGTGTACTGATAATTTACATACTTTAAAAGCTATTTGATCGCGAAATGATCAATCTATGGGAAATAAGTTAAATTCCTTGAAACTATTTTCAGCTTAAGCTTATACTGCGCCCTCTTGTCGGAGTGCCTTTTGGCTGAGACCGTTAATTCGGGAACCGTTGAACCTGATCAGGTTAGTACCTGCGAAGGAAACAAGTGAGAGCTAGTTTTTTGGCTTTTTTATGCCTAGTATAAAAGTTAGTTTTTAGCTAACAATCTTAAGATCTATCGATAGTTTATCGATGGTATTTTTATTGTTGGCATTTTCAACATGATATTTCTCCAGACAAGCAACTTCCTTTTCAACTGTATTTGTGAGATTGCTAATGTCAAATCGTCGTCAAACCCGTGCGCAAGCACAACAATTTATTGATAATTTAAAACCCTTATTACATCCCAATTCGAGCAAAGTATATCTGCCTGGTGTTCACCATGACATCCAAGTGGGCATGCGAGCGATTCACCAAACCGATACTATTATAGGTGGCAGTGAAGAAACACCAGTGACTGAAAGTAATCCGGATATTATGGTATACGACTGCGCTGGTCCTTATTCTGATCCTGAGGCGAACATCAATGTACGCCAAGGTTTACCTAAACTAAGACGAGACTGGATCATTGGTCGGGACGATGTAGAACAATTACCAGATGCCAGTTCCCGTTATACCCAACAACGCATGGCAGACGATGGCTTAGATCACTTACGTTTTGATTCTTTAGATAAACCACTAAAAGCCAAAGCGGGCAAGTGTGTCACCCAAATGCACTATGCCAAAGCCGGTATTATTACCCCTGAAATGGAATACATCTCCATTCGTGAAAATATGGCCAGAGAACAAGTCACTCAGGAAGTATTAACTCAAAAAGCACCGGGCCATGGTTTTGGCGCCACAATCGGCCAACCCATCACAGCTGAGTTTGTACGTGATGAAGTGGCTCGTGGACGAGCGATTATTCCAGTCAATATTAATCACCCCGAAGCGGAACCTATGATTATTGGCCGTAACTTTTTAGTTAAAGTGAACGCCAATATTGGTAATTCAGCGGTGACCTCGTCTATTGAAGAAGAAGTTGAAAAACTGGTTTGGTCTACCCGTTGGGGTGCTGATACAGTAATGGACTTATCAACCGGCCGTTATATCCACGAAACCCGTGAATGGATAGTACGCAACTCTCCCGTTCCAATTGGTACTGTGCCGATTTATCAAGCCCTAGAAAAGGTCAATGGTGTGGCTGAAGATCTCACTTGGGAAGTATTTCGCGACACGCTAATTGAACAAGCCGAGCAAGGCGTTGACTATTTCACTATTCATGCGGGAGTCTTATTACGTTATGTGCCTATGACCGCCAAACGCTTAACAGGCATAGTGTCGCGTGGTGGCTCAATCATGGCCAAGTGGTGTTTATTTCATCACAAAGAAAGTTTTTTGTATCAGCATTTTAGAGAAATTTGCCAATTATGCGCCGCCTACGATGTGTCACTTTCATTGGGTGATGGAATGCGCCCAGGTTGTATTGCCGACGCCAACGATGAAGCACAGTTCGCCGAGCTAGAAACCTTAGGTGAACTGGTTAAAGTCGCTTGGGAATACGATGTACAAACGATCGTCGAAGGTCCAGGGCATATTCCTATGCAACTCATAAAACAGAATGTTGAGATGCAACTTGAAATTTGTAGTGAAGCTCCGTTTTATACACTCGGCCCACAAACTACCGACATTGCCCCAGGCTATGACCACTTTACCTCTGGTATAGGTGCGGCTCAAATCGGTTGGTACGGTGTGGCGATGCTATGTTACGTCACACCTAAAGAACACTTAGGTTTACCCAACAAAGAGGATGTAAAACAAGGGCTGATTGCCTATAAAATTGCGGCTCATGCAGCTGATGTGGCTAAAGGTCATCCAGCAGCACAAATCCGCGATAACGCCCTTTCTAAAGCCCGTTTCGAATTCCGCTGGGAAGACCAATATAACCTAGGCCTGGATCCTGAAACAGCAAGAGCTTATCACGATGAGTCACTGCCTCAAGAATCAGCCAAAGTGGCACATTTTTGTTCTATGTGTGGTCCTAAGTTTTGTTCAATGAAAATCACTCAGGAAGTAAGAGATTACGCAGCCACACAGCCTATTGATGTAGAACAAGATGCCACCCGTTTAGTAGAAAGCCGGATGTTAAGCGAAGCTGATATTTTGCAAGCGATGGACATCAAAGCAAAAGAGTTTAAAGCTCAGGGAGCGAATATCTACACCCCTGTTATAGAACCAGTAACTGACAGTTCGAAATAACCATGATAGGCAAAGATACCCGCCCCTCATTGGGCACTGCGCCCAATGAGGGGCGTCCTATTGTCTGGAGCATAGCTGCTTCAGACAGTGGTGGTGGCGCTGGAATTCAAGCAGATAACTTGACCATTCAAGATTTAGGTGGTCACGCCTGCAATATAATCACAGCCACAACGGCACAAAACTCTATACAGATAACCAGCTTAGTTGCTAGCTCTATTCAAATGCTGGCAGCGCAATTGGATTGTTTGCGTGTAGACATGCCTCCCAAAGCAATAAAAATTGGAGTGATGGCCAATGCTCAACAAGTACAGTTTATCAGCCAATGGTTAGCTGATAATTTAACGTTACTTGAAAAAAGCTTAGGGCAATCAATCCCAGTGATTTGGGATCCTGTAATGATCACAAGCACTGGCCATATGCTAACCGAATCGGACACAGCGCCGACAGTTACTGACTATCTTCAGCTTGCTAAACAGGTCACATTAATCACACCAAATTTTAAAGAGTTTACACATTTAACTCAGACCGAAATGCTGCCTGAACAAGAGGAGCTATGGCAAAATCAGCTGCAGTTAATGGTGCAACAACTTGCCACCAATGTGCTCCTCACGGGAGGAGACCATGCTAAGCAGCAAGCTACCGATTGGTTATTCAGCCATGATATTGAACACACCTCATTAGACCATCAACAACAACTGATTGGTTTTAGTCATAATAAAATCCTAAGCAGTAATAATCATGGTACTGGCTGTACCTTTTCGTCTGCTATTGCCACCACTGTGGCTCTCGGTCACCCGCTCTTAGATGCCATTTGTATTGCTAAAGCTTATGTCAATCAAGGCTTAATTTCCGGTTATGCTGTAGGTCAAGGTGCGGGAGTGCTAGCCCGGATTGGCTGGCCAAATAAGTTAGATGATTTTCCTGAAATTATCCTGCCCCAGTACAACAGACTTTACTCTAAACAAGACTTAAGCTTTAAGGCACTAAAAACACCGATAAAGATTTATCCTGTAACACAATCATTAACTGTACTTGAACAAGTATTACGATCTGGGGCGTTAACCGTACAATTAAGAATTAAAGACACAACAGATCTAATTCAACTTGAACAAGATATTCAACAAGCAATTCGTTTAGGTCGACAATATCAGGCACAAGTTTTTATTAATGACCATTGGCAGTTAGCCATCAAACACGGTGCTTTTGGTGTTCATTTAGGCCAAGAAGATTTGTTACAGGCCGATCTGCAACAAATATCATCTGCTGGTTTGGCACTAGGCTTATCGTCTCATGGTTACTTTGAAATGTTATTAGTGCAACAAACTGAACCAAGCTATCTAGCGATTGGCCATATATTTCCCACTCCCACCAAAAGTATGCCATCTCAACCCCAAGGGCTGTTAAAGCTGAGCCGTTATTGCCGATTATTGAAAGAGAAACTACCACTGGTTGCTATTGGCGGAATTGATGCAAATAACTTGGCTTTAGTACACGCAACAGGGGTCAATGATGCAGCTGTCGTCAGAGCGATAGAACAAGCAGATGATCCTGGTATGGCATGGCAATCCTTGCAAAATCAATGGCAGAGTTACTTATGAGTCAACTAACGAATTCACAACTAGTGCAATACTACCGCCAAGTGTTATTACCGGAAGTAGAAGAAACAGGGCAATTGAAGCTGTTAGCACAACATGTGTTAATTGTTGGTGTTGGCGGCTTAGGTACACACTGCGCGCAACAACTTTCGGCAGCCGGTATAGGACATCTACATTTGATGGACGACGATGTAATTGAAGCATCTAACCTACCTAGGCAGATATTGTTTAGCCCAAAAGATATAGGACAAACAAAAGTCACAGCCGCTCAATTTCAACTTTCAAAATTAAGTGGCAAGCTAAATGTAAGTACTTACTTAAATTTATTTACATCCGAAACAATGCAAAACCTGTTGCAGAGCAACAAAATTTTACAGATGGCAATACAGCAGAAACAATTTACTGTTTTAGATTGCTCAGACAACATGCTCACACGACAAGCTGTAAACGCTTGGTGTGTGTCTAATAAAGTGCCACTTATCAGTGCATCAATTAGTGCCAATGATGGTCAGCTTTTATTAATCGATCCAATCAAAACACCACAGCAAGGATGTTATCGCTGTATTTTCACTGAACAGAACACCTCTAACACTTGTGCCGAAATGGGAGTTCTTGGGCCTAGCGTAGGCGTGATGGCTAGTATGCAATCGTTGCTGGCCTTACAACATATATTAAATATTGCAGAAACCACGCAACCATTACACATATTTGATGGGCGAAATTTAAGTTGGCGAAAACTAGCTAGACATAGTGATCCGAATTGCCCTGTATGCCAGAAATCGACGCCAATTGTCACCACTAACGAGGAACATAAGTCATGTTAGTTATATATATTAATGAACAAAAATTAGAGATTGAACCAGGTAGTAACCTACAGCAAGCGGTTGAACTATACATAAATCAAAACCAGTCAGTTAAACTGGGTAATATCGCCTTAGTTATCAATCAAAATATTATTCCCAGTAGTTTTTGGCAAAGTCGACGCTGCCAAAATCAGGACAGTATCGAGATATTTACTGCTGTAGCGGGAGGGTGAGATGTTAACTATCGCTAACCACTCTTTTGGTTCTCGGCTGTTTAGTGGTACAGGTAAGTTTGCCAATACCGACACTATGCTTAGCGCATTACAAGCTTCAGGTTCTGAATTAGTCACTCTTGCCATCAAACGTATTGATCGACAACAAGGTACAGACAACTTAATGCTGCCGTTAACTCAAATGGGTGTAAAGTTATTACCAAACACCTCAGGTGCTCGTAATGCCGAAGAAGCCATTTTTGCCGCGCAATTGGCCCAACAAATGTTTGCCACCAATTGGGTAAAGTTGGAAATTCACCCTGATCCTAAATATTTAATGCCTGACCCAATCGAAACGCTTATCGCGGCTGAAGCCCTAGTCAAACAGGGGTTTGTGGTTTTACCTTATGTGCATGCTGATCCTGTGTTATGCCATCGTCTTGAAGAAGTGGGTTGTAGTGCTGTTATGCCTTTAGCCAGCCCTATTGGCAGTAACCAAGGTTTATTAACTCGTGAATTTTTACAAATTATTATCGAACAAGCTAAAGTGCCTGTTGTGATTGATGCTGGTATAGGTAGTCCTTCTGACGCCACTGCGGCAATGGAGTTAGGCGCCGATGCCGTGTTAGTGAATACAGCCATTGCATCCAGTAGGCAACCTATAGTCATGGCTCAGTGTTTTAAACAAGCCGTGAAAACTGGTCATGATGCTTACCAAGCCGGACTTGGCCAAGTCAGTAATCAAGCACAAAATACTAGCCCTTTAACTGGTTTTTTACGGCAACCCACAGCTATTGCAGGCGCAAACTAATGGGATTTTCTGACATATTTTCAGCTATAGATAAAGACCACTTAAAATTGTCGATATACAGTACTACTGCCGCAGATGTACAGCAGGCTTTGCAGCAACCTGCTGGCGACTTGTCTGCTTTAATGGCGATGTTATCGCCAGCTGCCGAACCATTTATTGAACAAATGGCACAGCAAGCCATGCACTTAACGCAAAAACGTTTTGGTCATAACATTAGTTTATTCATTCCCCTTTATTTGTCGAACTTGTGTGCTAATGAATGTGATTATTGTGGCTTTACTATGAGCAATAAAATAAAACGTAAAGTACTCAACTCAAAGGAAATTGCAGCCGAAATTAAGATTATTAAACAAAGACAATTTGATTCTGTGTTATTGGTCTCTGGTGAGCATGAAACTAAGGTCGGAATAGAATATTTCAAACAAGTATTACCTCAAGTTAAACAATACTTCAGTCACTTGGCCATGGAAGTACAGCCATTAGAAGTAAGTGAGTACCAACAACTAATTGAGTTAGGCCTAGATGCAGTGATGCTTTATCAAGAAACCTACCAGGCTCACACTTATGCAAAACATCACACTCGCGGTAAAAAAAAGGACTTCAACTACCGCTTAAATAGTCCAGATAGACTGGGAGAAGCTAGGATCGATAAAATGGGCTTAGGGGTATTATTAGGTCTAGATGACTGGCGGCTCGATGCTTTAATGATGGGACACCACTTACATTATTTAGAAAACAAATATTGGCGTAGTAAGTATAGTATTTCACTCCCTAGATTACGTCCTTGCACTGGAGGGATCCAACCTGCAAGTCCGATTACAGATTTAGGCTTAGTTCAGGTAATTTGTGCATTTAGGTTATTTAGCGAACAACTAGAAATTAGCCTATCTACTCGTGAGTCAAACGAGCTTAGAGACAATCTAATCCCCTTAGGCATCACACACATGAGTGCAGGTAGTTCAACTCAACCTGGGGGTTATACAGCAGCTACAAATGAATTAGATCAGTTTGAAATTAGCGACGAACGACCAGTAGAAGTCATTGCCGGTATGATTGCCAATAAAGGTTATCAAGCAGTATTTAAAGATTGGGAAAATGGTTGGCATTAATGCCAACCAAAAATATTTAATCTAAGACTAAGAATCACCAAGTAAATTTTCAAATAACTGCTGATGGCGAATAATCTGTTTTTCTTTACGTAAACGCCGTGTCATCACAATTGCGTCTAATTCAGCCAATGCCGCATCAAAATCATCGTTTACTACAATATAATCAAACTCGTGGTAATGAGATATTTCAGACACCGCTTTTGCCATACGTTGAGCGATCACTTCAGCTGAATCTTGTCCCCTACTAGTTAACCGTCTCTGTAATTCTTGTTTCGAAGGTGGCGCAACAAACACGGTAGCTGTGTCAGGTATTTGCGCTTTGACTTGTCTTGCTCCTTGCCAATCGATATCTAAAAAGACATCAATTCCTTGGCGTAAGATTTTTTCAATTACTACCTTAGAGGTACCGTAATAATTACCAAATACTTCTGCCCATTCAAAAAACTCATCTTGGGCAATTAAAGATTCAAATTCGGCTCTATCAACAAAATGGTAGTGCACACCATTGATTTCCCCAGGCCTAGGCGAACGGGTAGTGTGTGAAACAGACACTTGCATTTCATTGTTATGAGCACTATTTGACTGGTGTTTTTCTAATAAAGCTTTGATTAAGCTAGATTTACCCGCTCCAGATGGAGCAGTGAGAATAAAGAGATTTCCAAGAGTTTGTGGCATATTGATATTTTTGTCATTAATAATTATGTCGCGGATAACTAGCAATGTTAGCATATTGCAAGCAAAACGGCAGATTACAAACGAGTGAAAAAATGAACGATAGCCAATATCACCAAATGACAGATGATTTATTACTAAGCATTGAAGAAATGTTAGACGAATGTGAAGTAGACATAGACTATGAATCAGCAGGTAGTATCTTAACTATGACCTTTGAAAACGGTACAAAGATCATTATTAATAAACAACCCCCTCTACATCAGTTATGGGTTGCTACTAAATTTAATGGTCATCATTTTAACTTTACAAATGACCAATGGATAGATGAGCGAACTGGCGTAGAATTTTGGTCCTTTCTAGATGAAGCCTCAACTAAACAGGCAGGCCAAAAAGTGTCTTTACGTAACTAAAGACACCGCTAACAATACAGATAAATATCCAATAATAAAGTGAGAAAAATAAAATGAGTGACCAAGAATTACCTTACGTAGAAGTGAATCCAACTAACCCGGCTAAAGCGGCTGTTATTTGGTTACATGGTTTGGGTGATTCTGGCAATGGATTTGCCCCAATTGTGCCAGAGTTAAACATTCCACCACAACTTGCCATTCGTTTTATTTTTCCTCATGCACCTATTCGCCCTGTCACTATTAATAACGGCATGCCTATGCGTGCTTGGTACGATATTAAGAGTATGGACTTTGCTAGTAGAGCAGACAGAACAGGCGTTAACGAATCTGCAGCCTTAGTACAAAGCTTAATTGACAAAGAAATCACCCAAGGTATCCCAGCAGAAAAGATTGTTTTAGCAGGCTTCTCACAAGGTGGAGTGATAGCTTTACACTTAGGTACACGTATTAAACAGAAACTGGCTGGAATCATGTCATTATCCAGTTATATGTGTGAGCCAGAAAAGTTAACTGCTGAAGCTCATACTGCCAACAAACATACACCAATTTTTATCGCCCACGGCCAACAAGACGAAGTTGTGCCTATGTTTATGGGTAACGCCGCTTACAAGGTGTTAGTAGAAAACGGTTATCAAGCCTCTTGGATAGAATACATGATGCAACATAACGTATGCGCCCAAGAGCTAAACGACATTTCCAAATGGTTACAAAAAGTTCTATCCTGATCAAGCTATCATAAGGAAAGACTATCTTGAGACGAGGACTGCTCGGCTAGGTATTTTCAATATGACAAGGATGTCATATTTGAGTGAGTTTCATCATGGATGTGCCCACTCCGACCTAAAAAGTTATCAAAGCAAAAAAAAAGGCCACCTATTAAGGTGGCCTTTCTTCTGAATAGGAGTCTGGCTGTCGACTACATGGATGTAGGAGGTAGAGTGAAGCAGGAAGCCAGAACCGAGTGCTACTCTCGCATGGGGGTGAAGGTGGTTTGCTTTTAGCTGCGTAGCAGCGTAATACCATTTTCACTAAGTTTGTGATCTAATTGAGTTATGTATTCTTATCTTAATTCTTCTCATGCATAGCTTAAAAAATATCGATTTTTCGACACTCATAGCGAAGGAAAAAAATGCTCGGATGCGAGTCAGATTAATGGCCCTTTCACATATTCAACAAGGCGTTAATCGCACGCAAGCGGCTCGGTATCTGCACGTCAGCCGTAGAATGGTGAATGAGTGGGTGAAGCGCTTCAACCAAGATGGTTTGGACGGATTAAAGGAAAAGCCGCGCTCTGGTCGGCCTTGTGCTTTATCAGCTGAGCAACTGCAGACGTTGAAAATTTACATTGAGTCTCATGCCATAAAACCTGATGGTGGAAGGCTCAAAGGCACACTCATCATTGACTATGTGAAGCAAGAATTTGGTATTACCTATGGCCTGACTAACATATATCGTCTACTGCATCAGCTAGGGTTTTCTTGGATAACCAGTCGCTCTAAGCACCCTAAGCAGTCCCAAGAAGCTCAAGACGAGTTTAAAAAAACTGCAGATTGAAACGATCAAATTGATCCCAGGCCATGTCACACTGGATAAAGTCGATATTTGGTTTCAAGATGAGGCTAGAATAGGTCAACAGAACACCACTACACGTTTATGGGCGAACAAAGGTAGTCGCCCTAGAGCGGTCAAGCAACAACAGTTTGAGTATGCGCATTTATTTGGGGCTGTATGCCCAGCGACAGGTGAAACGGAAGCCTTGATAACCCCTGTGGTGAACAAAGACATTATGAGACAGCATTTAGAGTTGATATCCAAGCGTACTCAGCCTGGCCGCCATGCACTGGTGATAATGGACGGTGCGGGTTGGCATACAGACGATATTGCGCATGACCTAGATAAGGTGAGTATCATCAAGCTTCCGCCCTATTCTCCAGAGCTAAACCCAATCGAGCAGGTATGGCAATGGCTTAGGCAAAATGAGTTGGCCAATCAATGCTTTGATAGCTATGAGGATATTGTCATACAATGCAGTCGGGCATGGAATAACTTTATCAGCGATAAAGAAAAGGTTATCAAATTGTGCGCCAGAAATTGGGCACAGGTGGGAAATTAATTATCGTGATTGGTATAACCGCCTGAACGACAGGAGCTCTGCGACTGTCCGGGAATCCACTTCGTGAAGGATGACCGCGGGGTAGCATGCCGCACTTTTTCAGATGAACGGTCACCTTCTCCCAATCCAATTGATATTTTACTGTCACTAATTTTCACACAAAAAAAAGGCCACCTATTAAGGTGGCCTTTCTTCTGAATAGGAGTCTGGCAGTGTGCTACTCTCGCATGGGGAAACCCCAAACTACCATCGCCGCTAATGCGTTTCACTTCTGAGTTCGGAATGGGATCAGGTGGGACCGCATCGCTATGGCCGCCAGACAAAAACTGGTATGTTCTTATCAATATGTAAAAGCTGAGGTCTTATTGACCAAATAATCGAGGCTAAAAAGCTCTTAGTCTTACTCTTCTCTCTATGATGTTGTCTTGTCACTCAATACACGCTTAGTGCTAAAAAGCCACTTGGGCGTTGTATGGTTAAGCCTCACGGGCAATTAGTACAGGTTAGCTCAACGCATTGCTACGCTTCCACACCCTGCCTATCAACGTCGTAGTCTTCAACAACCCTTTAGGTACGTTAAACGTACAGGGATGACTCATCTTGGGGCTCGCTTCGCGCTTAGATGCTTTCAGCGCTTATCGATTCCGAACGTAGCTACCGGGCAATGCCTTTGGCAAAACAACCCGAACACCAGCGGTTCGTCCACTCCGGTCCTCTCGTACTAGGAGCAGCTCCCCTCAATCATCCAACGCCCACACCAGATAGGGACCGAACTGTCTCACGACGTTCTAAACCCAGCTCGCGTACCACTTTAAATGGCGAACAGCCATACCCTTGGGACCGACTTCAGCCCCAGGATGTGATGAGCCGACATCGAGGTGCCAAACACCGCCGTCGATATGAACTCTTGGGCGGTATCAGCCTGTTATCCCCGGAGTACCTTTTATCCGTTGAGCGATGGCCCTTCCATTCAGAACCACCGGATCACTATGACCTACTTTCGTACCTGCTCGACGTGTCTGTCTCGCAGTTAAGCTGGCTTATGCCATTGCACTAACCTCCTGATGTCCGACCAGGATTAGCCAACCTTCGTGCTCCTCCGTTACGCTTTGGGAGGAGACCGCCCCAGTCAAACTACCCACCAGACACTGTCCACATTCCCGATAAGGGAACAATGTTAGAACATCAAACCTACAAGGGTGGTATTTCAAGGTAGACTCCACGTCATCTGGCGACAACGCTTCAAAGTCTCCCACCTATCCTACACATGTAGGGTCAATGTTCAGTGCCAAGCTATAGTAAAGGTTCACGGGGTCTTTCCGTCTAGGTGCGGGTACACAGCATCTTCACTGCGATTTCAATTTCACTGAGTCTCGGGTGGAGACAGCGTGGCCATGATTACGCCATTCGTGCAGGTCGGAACTTACCCGACAAGGAATTTCGCTACCTTAGGACCGTTATAGTTACGGCCGCCGTTTACCGGGGCTTCGATCAAGAGCTTCGCCGAAGCTAACCCCATCAATTAACCTTCCGGCACCGGGCAGGCGTCACACCGTATACGTCATCTTTCGATTTAGCACAGTGCTGTGTTTTTAATAAACAGTTCCAGCCACCATTTCACTGCGGCCGCCAATCGCTCATGAAGCAAGTCCAATCACAATCAGCGGCGTACCTTCTCCCGAAGTTACGGTACGATTTTGCCGAGTTCCTTCACCCGAGTTCTCTCAAGCGCCTTAGTATTCTCTACCTGACCACCTGTGTCGGTTTGGGGTACGGTTCGATATATCATAAGTTTAGAGGCTTTTCCTGGAAGCAGAGTATTTGCAACTTCAACACCGTAGTGTCTCGTCTCGTGTCTCAGGCATGTAGAATTCCGGATTTACCTAAAATTCAACCCTACGCACTTTCACCTAGACAACCAACGCTAGGCTTGCATAACTTTCTCCGTCCCCCCTTCACTGATATACCAAGTACGGAAATATTAATCCGTTTCCCATCGACTACGCATTTCTGCCTCGCCTTAGGGGCCGACTTACCCTGCCCTGATTAGCATGGGACAGGAAACCTTGGTCTTCCGGCGTGGGGGTTTTTCACCCCCATTATCGTTACTCATGTCAGCATTCGCACTTGTGATATGTCCAGCAAACCTCTCAGTTCACCTTCAGCCACTTACACAACGCTCCCCTACCACGCAAACATAAGTTTGCGTCCGCAGCTTCGGTATATTACTTAGCCCCGTTACATCTTCCGCGCAGGCCGACTCGACTAGTGAGCTATTACGCTTTCTTTAAAGGGTGGCTGCTTCTAAGCCAACCTCCTAGCTGTCTTAGCCTTCCCACTTCGTTTCCCACTTAGTAATATTTAGGGACCTTAGCTGGCGGTCTGGGTTGTTTCCCTCTTCACGACGGACGTTAGCACCCGCCGTGTGTCTCCCGGATAGTACTCACAGGTATTCGGAGTTTGCAAAGGGTTGGTAAGTCGGGATGACCCCCTAGCCTTAACAGTGCTCTACCCCCTGTGGTATTCGTCCGAGGCGCTACCTAAATAGCTTTCGGGGAGAACCAGCTATCTCCCGGTTTGATTGGCCTTTCACCCCCAGCCACAAGTCATCCGCTAACTTTTCAACGTTAGTCGGTTCGGTCCTCCAGTTGATGTTACTCAACCTTCAACCTGCCCATGGCTAGATCACCGGGTTTCGGGTCTATACCTAGCAACTAAACGCGCAGTTAACACTCGCTTTCGCTACGGCTCCCCTATTCGGTTAACCTTGCTACTAAATATAAGTCGCTGACCCATTATACAAAAGGTACGCAGTCACAAGAGTAAACTCCTGCTCCTACTGCTTGTACGTATACGGTTTCAGGTTCTATTTCACTCCCCTCACAGGGGTTCTTTTCGCCTTTCCCTCACGGTACTGGTTCACTATCGGTCAGTTAGGAGTATTTAGCCTTGGAGGATGGTCCCCCCATCTTCAGTCAAGATAACACGTGTCCCGACCTACTTAATATGGCAATAATGACGCTTCACATACGGGACTATCACCCTGTATCGTTGTGCTTTCCAACACATTCTGCTACTTCATTACTACTCGGCTACTCCCCGTTCGCTCGCCGCTACTAGGGGAATCTCTGTTGATTTCTTTTCCTAAGGGTACTTAGATGTTTCAGTTCCCCTCGTTCGCTTCTACAACCTATGTATTCAGTTGCAGATAGTCCCTAAGGACTGGGTTCCCCCATTCGGAAATCTGTGGATCAAAGCATTTTGTCGGCTCCCCACAGCTTATCGCAGACTTACACGTCCTTCATCGCCTCTAACTGCCTAGGCATCCACCGTATACGCTTAGTCACTTAACCATACAACCCCAAATAGCTTCAGTCTGTTGCCCTATGCTTCGCCTTCGTCGTCTCTCGCTCGGTTATGTAACACGTTACATGCCTTCGCTCGTTCCTCCTTCAGCTTGCCTAGAACAAAATTCTTCGCTATTTCCAAACTATTAACGAGTAACTGTTCGTCATTTAGAAATAACTTGCTCCACCCTTTGGCCTTTTATCCAAAGTTAGGTGTAAGACTCTTTTAACAGACGTCTCACTGTTGTATGCGTGACAAGTACTAATCATAAAAATCAGATAGAGTAAGTTCTTTCGAGCTTTCTCTTTTAGTTTTCGATTACTTTTTTATCAGCTTTCCATATTGTTAAAGAACATTTAAGGTTTAAAAAACCCTAATCAATAAACATTACTAAAAACATTCATTGATTAAGGTTACTTAATCTCTTGAGCAAATCATTTACCACATAAAGTGGTGGAGCCAAGCAGGATCGAACTGCTGACCTCCTGCGTGCAAGGCAGGCGCTCTCCCAGCTGAGCTATGGCCCCGCGTAAAGCAGGTATTTACTAATCTTTTCTAATCAAGGCGAATGATTAGGCCGTGTGCACCGCACACAACGCGTCATTCAACGCAGAGTAGGAAAGATTTGGTAGGCTTGGGCAGACTTGAACTGCCGACCTCACCCTTATCAGGGGTGCGCTCTAACCAGCTGAGCTACAAGCCTTTCTTGCTTCTGCTTTTTGCCCTATGCTGCGCCTTTGTTTGTCACTCACTCGGTTATGTACTACTTGTACACGCCCTCGCTCGCTCCAAAGCCGCCTTGCCTAGAACAAAAATCATCGCAATAAACGATGACTTTACAGCGCTAGAAATTGCTTGAATATCCCAAGCACTTCTTTTTGCTCTTTCTTATCAACAACAAAACAATCTGTGTGAACACTCAACGAAGCAAGGTTCGCCGTAATAGTAAGGAGGTGATCCAACCCCAGGTTCCCCTAGGGTTACCTTGTTACGACTTCACCCCAGTCATGAATCACAAAGTGGTAACCGTCCTCCCGAAGGTTAGACTAGCTACTTCTTTTGCAACCCACTCCCATGGTGTGACGGGCGGTGTGTACAAGGCCCGGGAACGTATTCACCGCAACATTCTGATTTGCGATTACTAGCGATTCCGACTTCATGGAGTCGAGTTGCAGACTCCAATCCGGACTACGACGAGCTTTAAGGGATCCGCTTACCCTCGCAGGTTCGCTTCCCTCTGTACTCGCCATTGTAGCACGTGTGTAGCCCTACTCGTAAGGGCCATGATGACTTGACGTCGTCCCCACCTTCCTCCGGTTTGTCACCGGCAGTCTCCTTAGAGTGCCCAACTTAAGGCTGGCAACTAAGGACAAGGGTTGCGCTCGTTGCGGGACTTAACCCAACATCTCACGACACGAGCTGACGACAGCCATGCAGCACCTGTATCAGAGTTCCCGAAGGCACTAAAGCATCTCTGCTAAATTCTCTGTATGTCAAGAGTAGGTAAGGTTCTTCGCGTTGCATCGAATTAAACCACATGCTCCACCGCTTGTGCGGGCCCCCGTCAATTCATTTGAGTTTTAACCTTGCGGCCGTACTCCCCAGGCGGTCTACTTATCGCGTTAGCTACGCTACTCACGGATTAAATCCACAAACAGCTAGTAGACAGCGTTTACGGTGTGGACTACCAGGGTATCTAATCCTGTTCGCTACCCACACTTTCGCACATGAGCGTCAGTCTTTGGCCAGGGAGTCGCCTTCGCCACTGATGTTCCTCCAGATATCTACGCATTTCACCGCTACACCTGGAATTCCACTCCCCTCTCCAAGACTCTAGTCTGCCAGTTCTAAATGCTATTCCCAGGTTGAGCCCGGGGCTTTCACATCTAGCTTAACAAACCGCCTGCGTGCGCTTTACGCCCAGTAATTCCGATTAACGCTCGGACCCTCCGTATTACCGCGGCTGCTGGCACGGAGTTAGCCGGTCCTTCTTCTGTTGCTAACGTCACAGCTTACGGGTATTAACCGCAAACCTTTCCTCACAACTGAAAGTGCTTTACAACCCGAAGGCCTTCTTCACACACGCGGCATGGCTGCATCAGGGTTTCCCCCATTGTGCAATATTCCCCACTGCTGCCTCCCGTAGGAGTCTGGACCGTGTCTCAGTTCCAGTGTGGCTGATCTTCCTCTCAGAACAGCTAGAGATCGTCGCCTTGGTGAGCCTTTACCACACCAACTAGCTAATCTCGCTTAGGCTACTCTTTGCGCGGGAGCCGAAGCCCCCTTTGGTCCGTAGACATTATGCGGTATTAGCTATCGTTTCCAATAGTTATCCCCCACACAAAGGCATATTCCTAAGTATTACTCACCCGTCCGCCACTCGACATCATCTAGCAAGCTAGACATGTTTCCGTTCGACTTGCATGTGTTAGGCCTGCCGCCAGCGTTCAATCTGAGCCATGATCAAACTCTTCAATTAAATATTTTTGAAAATATGAATTTTTTTTGGTGAACGCTCACTTCGTGAGTGTCCACACAGATTGTCTTGTTATTAATTGTTAAAGACATTGCTACCTCAGTAGCCACTTCCGAAGAAGTCTCGCTTTAGATACTGTCCGAAGACCCTCTTAAGCGGGAGGCGTATAATACGCTCTCTTATTTCAATGTCAACATAATAATTTAATTTATTTTAAACTAACCATCCTGTTGCATCCCGCTAACCACAACACTCTTAGAGCATCACAACCACAACATTTATACTTGATAAATCCTGTCTCGGTAAGTCGTTTTAACTGACCTCCCCGAAGCGAGAGGCGCATTATAGAGATAACCTCCCACCTTGCAACCCCTTTTTTGATCTTTTTAACTGACTGCTTAGATATCAACCAATTGGGTGATATATCCAGCAAAATTGCGAGGATCTGCAATCATTTTTGCTATTATCATTTTAAAACAATCCATATGCGGAGTTAAAGATGACAATTAGACGATACAAAAACATATTACCTACTATCGGTGAAAACACTTATATAGACGATTCAGCAGTATTAATTGGTGATGTAACTTGTGCAGAAGATGTAAGCATTTGGCCTCTGGTAGCAGCAAGAGGTGATGTTAACTATATCAAAATTGGTGCTAGAACAAATGTACAGGATGGATCTGTATTGCATGTCACTCGCTCATCTGATGGCTTACAAGCAGGTTTTCCTCTTATTATTGGTGACGATGTGACTGTTGGTCATAAGTGTATGTTGCATGGGTGTACCCTTGGAAACCGCATATTGGTAGGTATGGGGGCAATACTTATGGATGGAGTAGTTGTCGAAGATGACGTATTTATTGGTGGTGGTTCCCTTGTACCTCCTAATAAGACACTAGAGAGTGGTTATTTATATGTTGGTAATCCTGCCAGACAAGTAAGACCTTTAAAAGAAAGTGAGTTAGCTTTCCTTAAACAGTCTGCAATCAATTACGTCGAACTGAAAAATGATTACCTAGAATAGAATTGGATGCAGGCATTATAAGACACAGTCTGCAAGTAAACTTAAGGTTAAAAATGTTATTTGGATGATAAATTGTTAACAATAAATCTTATTTTTATATGAATTTTATATTAGTATACAAACTAAGCTTGCTTATAGTTTGGTTTACTTGTGGATTTAATTCAATTTTTTGGTCGTTTTCATGTACTCGTGCTGCATCTACCAATTGGTATATTGTTACTTGCAGCTTTATTAGAAATACATTGCGCTTTCTTTAACAAAGAACGGACAAAATTATTCAACTTAGTTTGGTTTTGGGGTGCATTTTCAGCAATCTCTGCCTGTATTCTTGGTTATATGCTTTCTACTGGCGGCGGATATAGCGAAGTAGCTGTATTCATTCATATGGCTTTTGGTATCTCTGTTGCCTCTATTGCTGTTATTTGTACTTTATTCTTCACATACAAAAAAACAGCGAATAAATTTTTAATCATTGGCTTAGCTAGCTTACAACTATTTTTATTATTCTCTACTGGCCATTACGGCGCCAACATGACTCACGGTGAAACTTACTTAGTCGAACACGCACCAAACTTTGTCAGAACACTCGCTGGCTTCGAACCTTATCAAACACCTCGACCACCTATCACTAAAATTGAAGATGCCGATATATATCTAGATCTTGTTAAACCTATCTTCAAAGGTAATTGTGTCAGTTGTCATAATGATGCCAAAGCAAAGGGCAAACTTAACCTGGCAAATATAGAAGACATTATTAAAGGAGGTAAAACAGCTAGTACCTGGGGAGATGGCAAATTAAACAACAGTGAGCTATATCGCCGAATTACCTTAGATGAACATCACAAAGAATTTATGCCTGCTGAAGGTAAAACAGCATTATCCGAGAACCAAGTAAAAACCTTAGCGTGGTGGATAAAATCAGGCTTGCCAGTAAGCGGTAATATTACTACCAGCACTCTAAATACAGCGGATAAGAAGATTATCGCTCAACAACTAGGATTAGTGGCTGCAGACAATACTTGGCCATTGCCTAAACATCCGAGTATTCCAGAAGAAATCATTGTGGATTTACAGCAGCAAGGTTTTTTAGTCAAAACCATTGCCAAAGATGTGAATTATTTAGATGTCGATTATTCATCAAACTTACAAGCAATTCCTGATCAAGCTATAGCCGCCTTACTCGAAGCTAAAAAATATATAGCTTATCTTAATCTAGTCAATTCTCAGATTACAACAGAGCAGTTGAGCAGTATTGGCCAACTAGAGAATTTACTAAGATTACGTTTAAACAAAACGCCTATTGATGACGCTGGATTAGCAGCGCTACAAACACTAACTAATCTACAATATCTAAACCTTTATAGTACAAAGATCACAGATGCGTCGTCGTCGGTTTTATTAAATATTAGCCAGCTAAAACAATTATACGTTGGTCAAACAGCTTTAACCCAAGGTGCAATAACAGAAATATCTGCCATAAAACCAGATCTCAAGATATTTGGACTATCGAACAAAATACCAGACTTCCAAGCGGCGACTGAAAAAGTCCTTAAAAACCAAGCTAAAAAAGCAACCCTATAAAGAGGTATAGAAATAACCATGGACAACGACAAGCAAAATACAGTCGACAATAGTAAACGAAAGTTTATTAAAAATAGTTCAGCATTAAGTTCTGCCTTGCTGTTAGCTGCTTTTAGCGAGAAATCCAATGCTCATGAGCCACCTAAAAAGCCATTACCCAAAGCCTCTCGAGAAAATGCCCACGGGAAAATTGTTGGTCACGGCGAGTTTAAATATAGAGTGAACTACTTTTGGGGTAACTTAGACCCTCATAAAGTGCCAGTGGAAAACTGTCATGGTTTAGCCTTTGATTCTAAAGGTCGCATTATCATGGTGACCGAT
Organism: Paraglaciecola sp. L3A3; assembly: GCF_009796765.1. Lineage (NCBI taxonomy): Bacteria > Pseudomonadati > Pseudomonadota > Gammaproteobacteria > Alteromonadales > Alteromonadaceae > Paraglaciecola > Paraglaciecola sp. L3A3. The sequence continues at coordinate 269,422 of NZ_CP047023.1, read as the reverse complement.
AACGATAAAAATAACTTCGTGATCTACAACAAAGATGGCAAGTTACTGGATGCATGGGGCACACAATACCCGGGCGCTCACTCAGTCAAAATTAACCATGAAAATGGCGAAGACTTTATATATATAGTGGATAGTGGCTGGGTGTTAAATCGACACTGGGATGGTGTCACTACTGGCAATTGGAAATCACCAACCAACAAATTTATTCCACAGCAGGGTTTTATTAGCAAGTTAACCCTAGATGGCAAACTTATATACACCATTGGTCACCCATTAACGATTGGCATTTATCAGGCAGATGAACCATTTCGCCCAACCGACATAACCATAGCCGCGAATGGTGATTTATACGTAACTGATGGCTATGGCTCTGATCGCTTAATTCAGTACAACCATAATGGCCAATATATCCGTCATTGGGGTGGTAAGAACAATCAAGATCCCAACTATAATTTAAGTAATACTCACGGTATTGGCATTGATCTGCGAAATCCTGCTGATCCCCACTTAGTTGTTAGTTCACGAGCGGCCAATGAACTTAAGTTATTTGAAATGGATGGAAAATACCGCAGCACAATTGCCACGCCAGGCGCATTTGTAGGCGGCCCGACTTTTAAAGGTGACTATGCTTATATTCCAGTGTGTTGGTCTGTGGTCGATGGCAAACGTCAAAGCAACTCTGGCTTTATTACTATCTTAGATAAAAACAACAAAGTTGTATCAAATCCAGGTGGTACCGAACCTGTTTATAAAAACGGCCAGCTGCAAAATATGCACACCACTTGGGATGTCTTTAACCACTGTCATGCAGTTTGTGTAGACGAAGACGAAAACTTATATGTGGGTCAATGGAATTCCAATCAAACCTACCCCATTAAATTAGAGCGAGTTTAATATTATGTTTTCTAAACAGTTTATCCAAATCTCTAAACTTACTCTCTGCACACTACCATTTATTGGCTTGATGAGTTGTACCGATAATTCGCAAGCGGATGCAGAGTCTGCCAAATACAACTTGCCTGAGGTAGTTGATTACAACTTTCACATAAAACCTATTTTATCTGACACCTGTTTTTTATGTCATGGGCCAGATTCATCCAACGCTAAAGCGGGATTAAGTTTAAATACATTTGAACTTGCCACTCAACACGTACTGGAATCAGGCAACCACGCCATAGTCCCTGGTAAACCAGAAAAAAGTGAAGCATTACAAAGAATCACCTCTACTGATCCGAACATGATTATGCCACCGCCTAATTCCAATTTGACTTTGTCAGATCGAGAAAAGGCCATGATCAGTAAATGGATTAAACAAGGCGCAGAATATAAAAAACACTGGTCATTTATTACTCCTGAGAAAAAACAACCACCTGCAATCAAACTTAAAGACTGGCCGGTCAACGAACTGGATTATTTTGTTTTAAAACAGATTGAAGACAAAAACTTATCACCCACTCCCGAAGCCGATAAAGAAACACTGATACGTCGTGTCACTTTTGATTTAACAGGTTTACCCCCTAGCCTACAAGAAATTGACGCTTTTATAGCTGACAACAGTGAAAATGCTTATGAGACAGTAATTGACAGACTTCTTACCAGTCCAGCATATGGTGAACGAGTTGCCACTGAATGGTTAGATGTGGCCCGTTATGCCGACACCCATGGCTATGCCACCGACCCCTTTAGAGATGTTTCACCTTTCCGTGATTGGGTAATAGAAAAATTTAACCAGAACATGCCTTTTGACGAATTTGTCACTTGGCAGTTAGCTGGAGATCTTTTACCTAATGCTACAGCTGAACAAAAAATGGCCACAGCTTTTAACCGTATGCACACTCAAAACAACGAAGGAGGCTTGGTATTAGAAGAGTTCAGAGTTGAATATGTAAAAGACCGAGTACAGGCTGTAGGTACCGGATTAATGGGGCTCACCTTACATTGCGCTCAATGTCATGACCATAAATATGACGATATCCCCACTAAAGATTATTACCAAACCTTCGCGATGTTTAATAACAACGATGACTCAGGTCAAATTTCTTGGGATCCGAAAGATATGCCTGTGCCCACTATGTTGTTACCTACAGAAGTTCAACAAAACAAAGTTAACCTTATTAATGACAAAGTTGCCCATAGTGAAACTAAGTTGGCACAAAGTATAAAAACACCTAAACAGGGTTTAAATAATTGGAAGAACACAGTTGCTGCAGACTTATTGGCGAAAAAATCATTAGTTGCCCACTTCCCCCTAAATGCAGACGATAATAATCAATCCATAGCCAACACCATACGGAAAAACAAACCGGGACAAGTTTTATTCAGCTCGAATGCCAACGAAAAAACTGGCGCTAAATTTGTCACTCAAACAAATAAACAAGGTCAAAGTATATTATTAAATGGTGAAGACGCTCTGTATTTTCCTGACGAAGATCAATTTAGTCGCGCCACGCCCTTTTCGGTTGCGGTTAACGTCAAACTGCCCGAATCGATTAAAAGTGGGGTGATATTCCACAACAATAAATCTTCGACTTTATATACATACAAAGGGTTTGATGTCAGCGTTGAAGATAATTATTGGTTAGTTCGCTTAGCTCACAGCTACCCATACAATGCAATTGCATTACGCTCTAAAGACCCTGTCACTAAAAATCAATGGCAACATCTTGCTCTGACTTACGACAGCTCATCAAAAGCCAAAGGTGTCATTTTTTATATAGATGGCAAACCTGTTGAGATGAATGTCGAGCGAGATAATCTGTACAAAGAAATCAGCCAAGAGAAAAAAGACAACCTTGGACTAGTTGCTGGCTTGAAAGTAGGTGCGCGCTGGCGAGATAGAGGTGCGGCGAATACCCTAGTGGATGACATAAAGTTATGGTCACGGGATCTTACTCAAATCGAAGTATTAGCCAATGCCAAACAACAAATGGGCGAAACCTTGAATTTAGCTCAAGTAGAAAATACTCAAGCTTTGCACGACTTTTATAACAAGGTCTTCAACCAAGAGTATCAACAACAATTTAGCCAACTAACAAAACTTAGGGTTGAGCAAAGTAGTCTGGTTGAACCCATTAGTGAAATGATGATCATGCAAGAATTAAAAGGCCAACGCCGCCCTAGTTATATATTAGAGCGTGGTTTGTATTCAGAGCATGGTGAAGAAGTGGAGCCAGGTGTGCCTGCCGCAGTCTTCCCATTTGATGAATCATTACCTAAAAACCGTATTGGTTTGGCTAAATGGTTAACCGATCCAAAACACCCACTTATGGCTCGTGTTGTGAGCAACCGTTATTGGGCGATGTTAATGGGTAATGGCATAGTGCGCACCCCAGAAGATTTTGGTAGCCAAGGTAAACTGCCCACTCACCCTGATGCACTTGATTGGCTAAGTCGGGAATTTATTGATTCGGGCTGGAATGTCAAACACATACTAAAAACTATCGCCATGACAGCAACATACAAACAAAGCTCTATTGCTAGCCCAGAACTTAAAGCTGCGGATCCAGAAAACACTTTATTTGCCAGTGGCCCATCTAACCGCTTAACCGCCGAAATGTTACGAGACAACGTATTAGCAGCAAGCGGCCTACTGGTGAAAAAAATAGGGGGAAAAAGTGTTTACCCCTACCAACCAGAAGGTTTGTGGACAATGAACCGAGCGACATACGTGCAAAGCAAAGGCGATGATTTATATCGTCGCAGCATGTACACGGTTTGGAAACGCAATGCGCCGCCACCTAGTATGCATACATTTGATACACCAACACGTACTTATACTGTCGGCGCACGTCAAGCCACCAGCACACCATTGCAAGCACTAACCATGATGAATGATCCTCAATTTGTCGAGGCTGGCCGTGTTTTAGCTGAACAAGTAATGCTGCAATCAGCTGATAAAGAACAACGTTTAATTCAACTATATCGTTCACTCACCAGTCAATACCCTGACCAAGATGAGTTAAGTGTATTAGATGATATGTACAAGCAGTTTGTTGATAAGTATTCCAAATTACCACAAGACGCAGACTCATTACTGGCGATAGGCGAAAAAGCCCCGAACCCAACATTAGACAAAACCCTAGTGGCGGCATTAAGTGCTGTTGCCAACTTAGTTATCAATCATGACGCGACTGTTATTAAGCGATAACCCGGAGACTAAAAATGAACTTATTTAACCGTAGACAATTTTTAAAAGGTGCTTCGCTAGCAGGAACTGCAGCAGGCCTATCAGGTATACCGGGATTTAGTTTGGCGCAAGATAAAAAAATCATCATGCCTGATAACAGTTTAAATGGCGTGATGGGCCAACCGCACATTCCTGCCAAAGCCAAACGTATGATTTACTTATTCCAAAGCGGTGGCCCGTCGCAAATGGAATTGTTTGATTACAAACCCATGCTGGAAAAAATGCATGGTCAAGAAATCCCCAGTGAAGTCAGGGGTGAAACAAAATTAACCACTATGACAGCACAACAAACTTCATTGCCATTAGTGAAATCTATTTTTGATTTTAAACAACATGGCGAATCAGGTGCTTGGGTCAGTGAGTTATTACCACATACCGCCAATATAGCTGACGACTTATGCTTTATTAAATCAGTGCAAACAGACTCTATTAACCATGATCCAGCAGCAACCTTTATATTAACCGGCTTCCCCATTGCTGGACGGCCTAGTCTTGGTGCTTGGTTAAGTTATGGCTTAGGTAGCAATAATGATAATTTACCGCCGTTTATTGTGTTACTCACCAATCAAACTAAAGGCCAACCAGTATTTGCTCGTTTGTGGGGAAATGGATTTTTGCCTTCCATCCACCAAGGGGTGAGATTCAGGGCAGGTAAAGATCCAGTGCTTTTTGTTAATAACCCAAGCGGTATAGACAGGCACGACCGCCGTGAAATGTTGAGTTATTTAGCCAAATTGCATGGCATTCAACATGCCAAAACAATGGATGACGAAATTCACTCCCGCATTGCCCAATACGAAATGGCGCAACGTATGCAAACCTCTGTACCTGATGTAAATGATTTTTCTGATGAACCCGATTGGGTGTTCGATATGTATGGACCAGACTCCCGTACTCCGGGCACTTATGCTGCCAATTGTTTGTTAGCTCGCAGGTTAGCCGAGCGTAATGTTAAATTTACCCAATTATTTCACCGAGGTTGGGATCATCACAGTGGTTTACCCGGTGGAATTCGTAAACAATGCCAAGAAACCGACCAAGCATCGGCCGCATTAGTCACAGATTTAAAACAACGTGGACTGCTAGACGACACCTTAGTGGTATGGGGAGGTGAATTTGGCCGGACTAGTTATTGTCAGGGTAAATTTACGGATAAGAAATATGGTCGTGATCATCATCCAAATGCTTCAACTATGTGGATGGCTGGCGGAGGAGTAAAAGCGGGACTATCTTATGGTGAAACCGACGAGTTTTCTTACAATGTGGTAAAAGATCCAGTTCATGTTCATGACCTACATGCCACTATTTTAAACTTAATGGGGATAGACCATGAAAGACTGACCTTTAAATACCAAGGTCGTCGTTTTAGATTAACCGACGTACATGGCAAAGTAGTAAAAGGGATATTAGCCTGAACCCAAGCTTAATCTGACGACTATTTTTATAGTTGTCAGTTCATCTAAAACGGCCATCAGATAACAACTAATTAGACTTCATTTTTTCATCATTAATTGTAGTTAAACTAGCTTGTAAATTTTTATCCCCAAAACAAATGCCCAGGGATAAAGCACTTATTAAAGTCATATCATCTTTTTGCACGGTTCGAGTTTTGTTTGCCACAGATTCCAAAGGAATGGAGGAAAGTTTGCCATTTTGCACTGTAACCATACGTCCATATCTTCCTTGGGCAACCAGTGATGCGGCATAACAACCTACATTGGTAGAGAAAATACGATCAAATGCACTTGTTGTACCGCCACGCTGAATATGCCCCAATACAGTAGTACGTACTTCCAATGAGATATGTTTTTCAAGCTCTTGCTGCAAATGGTGACCCACACCTCCTAGACGAATGGCATCAGGGCTATTTTCAACAGTTTTACTAACAATATAATCCCCTCCTTTGGCAATTGCCCCTTCGGCAATAACGATAATACTAGGAGATTCATGTGCAGCCCGGCTTTCAATCGCACTAATCACTGTATCTAGCTCATAAGGATATTCTGGTAAAAGAATGACATCAGCCGCGCCTGCTAGACCAGCATGTAACGCTATCCAACCAGCATAACGTCCCATTGTTTCAATAATCATAATTCGATTATGGCTATAGCTAGTAGTTTTAAGCCGATCAATGGCATCAACTACTACTCCTACAGCGGTTTCAAAACCAAAAGTACGGTCAGTGTTAACTAAATCGTTATCAATTGTTTTAGGTACACCAACAAAATTCAGACCAAGCTGAGAGAGCTCATGACACATACTCATAGTGCCATCTCCCCCCATAACAATAATGCCATCTAGCTGCAAAGCCTTATAATTATCAACAACTAATTGACTACAATCGTTACCATGATAATTAAACGGAGAAACATTATTACAAGTTTTAAGAAGAGTGCCTCCTTTGTCAATCAAGCCACTCACAGATGCTAGGTTGAGAGGTTTTGTTTTGTTTTCTAGTAGCCCTAAAATACCTTTTTCAATGCCTATCACTTCAGCGCCAAATTCGTGGATCAAACTTTTTGTAATAGCACGAATAGCGGCGTTTAAGCCGGAACAATCACCACCACCTGTGAGTACACCAATTTTCATAACCATAAAAGTCACCCTTACGAAGTGAAAATACCCAAAAGTAATCCCACGTTTAGAATAAATAACGTGTTAGAGCTGAGGTCCAACATCAATTAATTCTTGGCCAGCTTCTATATCAGTAAACCCATTAAAGTTATCAATAAATAACTGAGCTAATCGAGTCGCTTTTTGTTGCCACTGCTCAGGTGTTTGATAAGTTTGTCTTGGATCAAGAATATTAGCATCTACATTGGGTAGTGTAGTAGGTACCGCAAGGTTGAAAATAGGTAGATTAATCATATGTGTATCATCGAGAGATCCATCCAGAATTGCATCAATAATGGCGCGTGTATCTTTTATTGAAATGCGCTTGCCTGTGCCATTCCATCCCGTGTTAACAATATATGCTTGGGCACCAACAGAATCCATACGTTCAACTAATGTTTCAGCATACTTAATAGGATGTAATGTTAAAAATGCTTTACCAAAACAAGGAGAAAATGTCGGCACTGGCTCAGTAATTCCTCGTTCTGTGCCTGCCAATTTTGCAGTAAAACCGGAAAGAAAATAATATTTAGTTTGCTCGGCAGTCAGTTTCGACACTGGAGGAAATACGCCAAAAGCATCTGCGGTTAAAAATATAACTTTATTAGCGTGACCAGCTTTTGATATAGGTTTAACAATATTATCGATATGATAAATAGGATAGGAAACTCGCCCATTTTGGGTAATAGACGTGTCACTAAAATCAACTTTACCATTATTGTCCACCACCACATTTTCTAATAAGGCATTTCGTTTTATGGCGTTGTAAATATCGGGTTCGCTGTCAGGGTCAAGATCTATGGTTTTGGCATAGCATCCACCTTCAAAATTAAAGATGCCATTTTTATCCCACCCATGTTCATCATCACCAATTAATTTTCGTTTGGGATCGGTAGAAAGTGTGGTTTTACCTGTACCTGACAAACCAAAGAAAATAGCCACATCACCATTTTCTCCCATATTTGCCGCACAATGCATCGACCCCATATGTTGTAACGGTAGATAGTAGTTCATCATTGAGAACATACCTTTCTTCATCTCACCGCCGTACCAAGTACCACCGATAATCTGCATTTTTTCTGCCATATTAAAAGTGACAAACACTTCAGAATTGAGTCCATGCAATTGCCAACTGGTGTCGGTAATTTTTGAGCCGTTAAGCACCACAAAATCAGGCTCGGCAAAATCATCAAGTTGTTCATCTGTGGGTCGAATAAACATGTTTTTGACAAAATGCGCTTGCCAAGCCACTTCAGTAATAAAGCGCACTTTCATCCGAGAGTTTTCATTAGCACCACAATAAGCATCAACAACAAATAATCTTTTACTTGATAACTGATCTGTGACTAATTTTTTTAATTCTAGCCATGCGTCCTGACTGATAGGTTTATTATCGTTATGAGCCTGTTCACTGGTCCACCATAAATATTCTTTACTGACTTCATCAAGCACGATAAATTTATCTTTAGGTGATCGCCCGGTAAACTCACCGGTAGAAACAGCAATAGCACCAAACTCTGTTTTTATGCCTTTTTCATAACCTTCTAAATCAGGTTTAGTTTCTTCTTGGTAAAGTAGTTCGTAGGAAGGATTGTATACGACATTATGAGCACCTAATATGCCATACTGACTCAAATCAATTTGTTTCATTATGTGTAGCTCCTGAACTTCAATAACTTAAAGATTATCCTTTAAGATTAGTCTACAAGAGATATTGTTTTAGGTAAAAAGTAAAATCAACATATGTGGAAATCCACAATAAGCATTGAAAATTCGCAAGGTAACAGACATTTTTTAGACAAAAAACAGATAGTTTGAGTATGCCAGCACTCAATAACGCAGAAATATAATCACACTAAGGTACAGGCAGACAATCTACTCATTACGTTTGACAAATGGGCTTCAATTGCCGCTTTAGCTTTTTCACCATCTCTCTGCATCAACGCATCACAAACCGCTTTGTGTTCATCAATCTTAGGAGTGGAACCTTTATCGCGTAATTTAAGGTGAAACCTTTTACTCACTTCAGACAATTCTCTTACCTGCCATAACCATTCATAGATAGGTACTAGGGCGCCATTTCTGGTTGCTGTAACTATGGCCAAATGGAATGCATGGTCTATTTTTTCAGCTTCTTCGATATTGCCCTGCTCAATTGCGGCTGACATAGACACTAATATCTGTTTAAGTTGAAGTAACTCATCATTACTAATACGCTCGGCAGCTAACTTAGCCGACTCAGCTTCCAGTAACATTCGAGCTTCTAATACCTCAAATGGGCCGGGCATATCTTCATTTGCTATGGTCGAACTCATTTTGCGCGAAGGATCTAATGCATAGATACCAGAACCTGAACGAATTTCAACTAATCCACTCACCTCAAGCGCAATCATAGCCTCACGAATAGTTGAACGACTGACACCAAAATCGGCAGCCAGTTCTCTTTCTGCAGCAAAGCGAGCGCCTACTTTTACTTCTCCATTTTTCACCAATTCAGCTAATTTGTCAGCGATTTGCAGGTAAAGACGTTGGCTAAGGTGTTCAGTGTTTGGCATAGATATTTCAACTTTTAGGGTAAATGGTTTTATCGCTTATGACGTTGCTCGGCTAAATGAGTATTTAACCCTGGAGCCTATTCATTAGCTTGGTAAAAGATTAACCCGCATCAGCCATCAACTATTGAGATAACTACATGAAAATAAGGATTTATAGCTATTACTTGTTTAGGTAATTCAGATGGCTACAATTTCAGCCACTCAGGATTTGCGAGGTTATCGGGGCAATTGTATAGTTTCCCTGAAAAAATAACAATTGCAGCGACCTTTGGCATGCCCGTTAGTGAAATATCCACACAACCAATTTACACGGATAAACCCTAAATCAGCTCATCTACCTAACGAGGATATTAGAATGTTGTAGCTAAACTAAGACTCATCACATTATAACTCAGCTTATCTGGGGCTGAAATATCACTATTCAAATCATCATAAAGCCCACTACCGTTTTCAGTTATTCTGTTGTGGTCAAATTGTATTTTACAATTCCACGTATATGAGAAGTCCCATTTGATTCCTATACTAATAGAATCTTGATCAATTGAGTTTGAAACAACTTCATTATTCACGTCGGCTGTTAATGCTAGTAACTGATAATATGCGATTACAGGTAAACTTGCTTCAGCTTGAGAAAAATCTATGACTTCGGGTTCCTCATCCCGTACATATTTTGACAGCACCAAATAGGGGGCGAAATTATCAAAATTATAGGCCGTAGAAACATAGCCAAACTGCGCACTTTTGGCAATTCCCCAATCACTATCATAATTACCATACTCAGCAATAAACTGCCAAGCGTCTTGGGAATACTCTCCTCCAATAGCAACATATGTGACACGTGAATTTTCTGGAACCACTGCTTCTTTCAATTCCGTCGCAAAAGGCAGAAGAATCTCAGGAACCGCACTTTCAATGTTTCTAAACACATCACTACCATAAAACTCAACATCTCCTAATAAAGCAGTAAGATATGCGGCTTTAACTCGCCAGTTTATGGCTTGCATGTCGATATGTAATGCACTCAAGTTGTTATATTTAGCTCTAAATTTACCAGTAGACCCATTATTTAAATCACTACGAAAATTACTAAAGCCATGAGCTAAACCTAAATTGACCACACCAAAACTAACATCATAGGTATAGTCAATTTGCGCCCCAGTCATATTACCCACAGCACCTACAGTAGAATACATTTCTAAAGGCGGCCTAACCCATGTCAATGCATTAGTGACAAACCTTGTATCCGTATATAAATAATTGTTGGTACTAAACCGGCCAAATTGAGCCGACCAATTGCGTGTTAATTGATATCGTAAGAATGCGATCTCTAAAAGGTTTGAAAATGCTTTATCTCGCCTGTCATGAAGAACAACTTGTGCAACAGCGTCCCACTTATCAGAAAACTGAGTATTAACTTGTAATCCTAAAATAGAATCAGTGGCCAATGTTGTACCATTTCGACCTTCGTTGACTACCGAAGTTCTAAATTTCAAACGTTCATGATCAGTATGAGTCAGGCCAATATTCATAAAACCACTAAAACTAGTTTCACTGGCCACTGCTGAATTTTTTGGTAATAAAAACAATAATAAGATTGCAACCAAGATCGAGGCAAAACAAAACTTAAAATGTAATTGTGCACGCATAAAATGCGCCTCTATTTTATTTAAATCGATAAACAATTTTCATCTCCGAAGTGACGTCTGCTTCACTGACATATGCAAGGGCATATGGTTGAACAAATAGAGTATTAAATACCATAACTTCTGAGTCGGCCTGAAGGGGTGGTTTTGCTCTACCTGAAAAAAGTAATCGAGACCAATAAGCATTCACTTTTCGTTCGTTTTGCCCAACTAATGTCTGGTAAAAAGCTTCTTTTTGGCTCGAGCCTCGCGGGTGATCAATAGGTAAAACAGGTGAGCCGTCAGGGAACGTATTAAAACGGCCCATATATATATCAATTACTTGTCTTTTGGTTAATTGGTTAATTACGTTTGCTTGGTTAACCACAACAACTAGAGGGGATGAAGAATTTTGAGCAAATAAGTGCGAGGTAAACATTACCATTATGACTAGCAAGGTAATTAATGAAGGCTTATTCAGCAAACTATTTATAAAATTTTGTTTAAATATCAAATTAATTATTTCATTAAAATAACTGTATCTGTACAAGTAGAGTAATCCTTATCTCATATCTAAGCAATGCTAAAAACACTTATTCATAAACTTTAAGGATAAAAAAAACTGGCAAAAAAACATCCCGTAATAAAAAATCAATATCCGCTAATACTTAGCCATTAAACTCAAAAAGGCCTCTATAAATAAATTATATAAATTTACAGGTAAAAACGACTGAATAATCTCTCTCAATACTTGGTGAGTAAATTTTGACTTATAAGAAACCTTTATTTATAAGCGTTACAGAATATCATCATGACAGCTAGGCAAATATAGACACTGGCCTGTTAATTGCTATTTGAATTTAAAGGTATTAATTATATGACGCAATAAACGGCCCATCACTATGCAAATAAACAAAGCTCTAACCTTATTTGACTATATTGGCGACAATAATAAGTCCACCAGCATATTAGAAGATTTGGCAAATAAGCAGGGGCAAAATATTGCCGGAAATATCCAAGCGGTTGATACCGAACTTAGCTTAGGGCAATTTGAGGGCACTTTAGACAAAATCGAGAAAGGCGAAATTGAAGTCAACTCAGCCACTCTAGAAAATTATTTTCAATTTAATAAAAACAAACTAAACAATGAATTTAAACAACTGGCTGATGTTTATCAGATCAATATTGACAGCGAAATTACAATCGAAGACGGTAAACTTTTAGTCTCAGGCGATACAAAAAATGCCAAACAGTTACAACAATATTTAGATGCCGATCAACGGCTCAATAAGTTAGTTCAACAAAGCAGTCGTTTATCTAAATTAATTGAGTGGGATCAAGCCAAACAACAAGCTGCTAAACTGAAAGAGCAAGACGTCCCCGAGCAACAAATTGTCGACTTTTTAAAAGAAGGAAGACAAGTAGTGAATAATGACAACAAATTACTTTTTACTAATGTAGGTTTGGGTTTTACTTCTGAGGGGCAGACACAAGTACTGGTTGATAATCAGCAACAAGATAAAACAACAGAATGAAGCACATAAGGACAGATACTAGAAAATATGGCTGATTAGGGGAGTTATTCTGTTGCAATGAATTAAATCTATAAATGGGGTGTTGTAAATGAAATTTTTAGTATTTTTGGGAACGGTTCGAGACAGTACTCCTCCTCGGCCGGCACGTCTTGGAGATAGAGTTTGCAAAGCTTGTATTGAATGTTTAACCACTCGATATGAAGAACATGAAGTGGAGTTAGTCGATGCATTAGATTATCCTCTTGAAGCAGTGTTTAAACCTCATTTTTCCTATGCAGAAGGAAAGGCTCCATCTGCATTAAATGAACTAGCGGCAAAAATACAAACCAGCGATGGATTTATTATGGTCAGCCCCGAATATAATCACTCTATGAGCCCAGCCTTAGCTAATTTACTCAATCATTTTGGTAGTTCTTTGTTTGCTTATAAACCCAGTGCCATAGTCACTTATTCAGCTGGCCAGTGGGGCGGTATGAGGGCAGCGGTTAATATGCGAACTTTTCTCGCTGAGTTGGGATGTTTGCCTGTTTCGGCCATGATCCATGTCCCTAAAGCACAAGAGGTATTAACTGAAGACGGAGCTTGCCAAGTAACTGAACAACAGACTTCTTGGTTTGATTATTTTACTCGTACTTTTAGTCAATTAGTTTGGTGGGCAGAGGCGACAAATAAACACAGAGTCGAGCTTGATCCCCATAAAATGATCAATGATTTTAAAACCACACCAGCTCAACGAAACGCGCCTTAAAAACTAAAAACGGAGTGAGGCGGTCTGCTTTATTCTGCATTTCTGTGTGTAAATTACATGCATCTAGGCGTCAGTTTTAACTGACCCTAAATTAAATTTATCTATCGGCGCAGGACGATAAAAATAATACCCTTGCATACTGCTGCAGCCTAACTCTAATAACAAGTCTTTTTGCTCTTCAGTTTCAACTCCTTCAACAATACAACGTACCCCAAAACTTGAGCATAATTCTAAGATGGTTTTCACGACCCCACGACTACGGGGATTTTGCTGTACGTTTTCAACAAAACTACGATCAATTTTCAACGTATCAAATGCTAACTTGTGAATGTAACTTAAACTAGAGTAACCGGAGCCGAAATCATCTAATGCCACTAAAAAACCTTGTTGTTGTAAATCCTGAGTAATATTTGAACAATGTTCTAAATCAGCCATCATAGTGGTTTCGGTTATTTCAAACTGTATCTTGTTAGGTGCTATACCATGCTTATCTAAGGTTTCTCGCAGTTTTTCTAGTGTGACAGAATTAATCACGTCATGGGCTGACAAATTGAATGATAAATACAAATCTTTAGGCCACGTTTTAAGTGCTTGGATGGCTATTTCAAATAGATGCAAAGTAATTTCATTGACCATGCCTGTTTTTTCTGCAATCACAATAAATTGATCGGGGGGAATTTGCCCTAATTCAGGATGAAGCCATCTGGCTAAAGATTCAAAGCCTAATATTTCTCCAGTTTGACCATCTACTATGGGTTGATAATGTATAGTGATTTGTTCTTTTTGCAGACTTTGTGTCAAGGCTAATTCTACTTGAGACTTTTTCCTGATTAAACTTTCATGCTCATTTGAAAATATAATCGAACTACCTCTAGCGTTATTTTTTGCTTCATATAAAGCAAAATCTGCCCGCTCCATTAACTCTTCTGCTGTGTTGCCCGCTTCAGGATAAATAGCGAATCCACAAGAGCCTGATATTTGTACTAAGCCTGTACGCATTTGAAAGGGCACTTGTAATGCTGCGGTGATAAGTTGACCTAATTTTTTGATTTCTATGTGTTCAGCAGTATGCTCAATAACAAAGGCAAATTCATCACCACCGATTCTAGCTAACATACTTTGATTGCTTAATAGTTTTGTAAGACGACCGCTTACTTCTGTTAGCACCCTATCTCCAGCGGCATGACCATGAATATCGTTAACTGGTTTAAAGCCATCTAAATCAATCAAGCCAACAATAAAACTTTTCTGAGGCTCACTTTTTGACAATTTTTTATCTAGATAATTAGCAAAACTGCGTCTATTGGCCAACTTGGTTAAGCCGTCTTGATTAGCTAACACTTCATTTTGGAGGTTTAATTTTTTGGTGTGTCTATGTTGTAATTCAAGTTGTTGTTTAGCATTAATCACACTAGAAAAAGCACGGTAATAACCTTGGGCAACCATAGCTAAGACCACTATCACTAAGGTAAAATTGATAGCAACAGCTAAAAACACTGGGTGTCCTGAGTACACAAAAAAACTAATAAATGGCACGCCCACAGTTACAGATACAGCCCAAGTAGCAGCGGGGAGATGGATCAAACAAACAATAATGCCAATCACGGTTATTGATATGTAATAAATAACATGTGATCGTAAGGCAACATCGCCATAGGAATACAAAGCATAACCCCAAGCAGAAAATCCTATACTCATGAGCACAGCAAAAAACACTGTCATTCGAATTTGATTTACAGCCTGACGAAGAGTGAATTCACTTTTTCGATAACCATACCAACGAACTGCGCGACTAATACAGGCAAAAGATAAAAAAGCGGCAACATAAATAGTTAGATAGTCAGGCGCTACTCCATAATGGGTATAAACCAAAGCCAGAGAGTTAACTAATAGAATCGAATACAGTAAAGGGACTTTGGTGATCAACTCCTTAAACTGAGCAAAAATTATTTCAGCGCTTCTCTCTTCGCCGTCCACCCATTTATATATCACTTTTAGTATTTTAATAAACGCATCATCCATTTTATCAGCACAAACTTAAGTTACCTGAAGCCGTAAAAAAGGCCCCAAAAGGAGCCTTCGATAAGAATACTTATATAATCAAACCCGTTCAAATACAGTAGCTATTCCTTGGCCTAAACCAATACACATAGTGGCTAAACCTAACGATTTATCATTTGTTTCCATTAGATTAATAAGTGTACTAGAAATACGAGAGCCAGAGCAACCTAATGGATGACCCAATGCTATTGCCCCACCATTTAAATTCACTTTATCGTCAAAATGATCTAACCAGCCGAGCTGTTTGATACAAGACAAAGCCTGGGCTGCGAATGCTTCATTAAACTCAGCAATTTCAATATCATCCATAGTTAAACCGGCACGTTTAAGAGCTTTTTGTGTAGCGGGTACTGGGCCATACCCCATAATGGCGGCATCACAACCAGCCACTGCCATCGCACGAACTTTTGCTCTTGGGGTTAAACCTAATGCTTTGGCTTTGTCGGCAGACATAATTAACATGGCTGATGCACCATCAGACAAAGCTGACGACGTACCTGCGGTTACAGTTCCGTTTACAGGATCAAATACAGGTCTAAGGGCTGCCATAGTTTCTATAGTTGAGTCAGGACGGATCACTTCATCTGCTCGTATTAGTTGCAGCACTCCATCGGCATCATGACCCTCCGTTGGCATAATTTCATTATCCCAACGACCTTCTAAGTGAGCTTTATGGGCTAACTGGTGAGAACGGGCACCAAAAGCATCTTGCATCTCTCGACTAATACCATTTTGACGACCTAATAACTCAGCTGTCATACCCATCATGCCCGAGGCTTTGGCTGCATGTTTAGCAATACCCGGATGAAAATCCACATTAAAATTCATCGGTACATGTCCCATGTGTTCGACACCACCTATCATGTAGATATCACCACGACCCGACATAATACCACTCGCGGCATCATGTAATGCTTGCATTGACGAACCACATAAACGATTGACAGTGACTGCCGCGGTTGTTCTTGGAATATCAGTTAACAACTGTGCATTACGAGCAATGTTAAACCCTTGTTCTTTGGTTTGTTGGACGCAGCCCCAAATAATATCTTCTATTTCACTAGGATCTAAATTGGGATTACGTTCAAGTAATTTAGACATTAAGTGAGCAGACAAAGTTTCTGCACGTACATTTCGAAAAATACCGCCTTTAGAGCGACCCATAGGTGTGCGCATACAATCAACAACTACCACTTCTTTCATGATCTTCTCCTTGGCCTTATTGGGCGAAATATGATTTATTCGATGCAGCCATATCACGCAGCCCATCGGTAATTTGATAAATAGCACCTAAGTGGGCATATTTATCGGCCAAAGCGACAAAGTTTGCTAAGCCCATTGTTTCGATATAACGGAAGATGCCACCTTTAAATGGAGGAAAACCTAAACCGTAAATCAACGCCATATCGGCTTCTGCTGCACTAGCCACTATGCCCTCTTCTAAACAACGAATAGCTTCGTTAGCCATAGGGATCATCATGCGGGCAATAATTTCATCTTTATCAAAATCTTGTTTGACGGCGCAGTGAGGCGACAGTAACGAGTAGGCTTGTTCTGCCGCCACTTTAGCAGGTCTACCCCGCTTATCTAAACTGTGATCATAAAAGCCTTTGCCATTTTTCTGACCAAAACGTTCTGCTATATAGAGTAAGGTAACAGGATCATTTTCTATTTTTTGTAAGCGTTCAGGTATCCCTGCTGCCATCACACCAGAAGCATGATCAGCTGTATCCATTCCCACCACATCTAACAAAAAAGCGGGGCCCATAGGCCAACCAAATATTTTTTCCATGACCTTATCAACAGCAACAAAATCAGCGCCATCCATTAATAATTTGCTAAAGCCAGCAAAATAAGGAAACAACACTCTATTCACTAAAAAGCCTGGGCAGTCATTCACCACTATCGGGGTTTTACCCATTTTTAAAGTGGCTGCTACAACAGCAGAAATAGTGCTATCAGAAGTATTTTCACCACGAATTATTTCAACTAAAGGCATACGATGTACTGGGTTAAAGAAATGCATGCCACAGAAACGTTCTGGTTTAACTAAACTTTTAGCCAGTTGATTAATAGAAATAGTTGAGGTGTTAGAACAAATAATTGCCTGCTCAGACACATGCTGCTCAGTTTCAGCTAACACCAAGCCTTTCACTTTTGGATTTTCGACTACCGCTTCAATCACTAAATCAACATTTTTAATGGCGGCATAATCTAAGGTGGGAGTTATGTTATTTAAAGTAGTCGCCATCTTTTTAGCATCCACTTTGCCTTTCTCCATGCCCTTAGTCAAAATTTTAGCCGCCTCGGCTAAACCTAGGTCTAAAGCTGGCTGGGCAATATCTTTCATGATCACAGGTGTGCCTTTGACTGCTGATTGATAAGCAATACCGCCCCCCATAATCCCCGCACCTAATACGGCGGTTTGTTTAACACTAGTAGTCGCTGCTTTAGCTAACTTTTTACCTTTTGCTTTAACTAATTGATCAGCAAGAAAAATTCCCACTTGAGCTTTAGCTTCATTAGTTTTCGCTAATTGGGCAAAGCCTTGATTCTCTAACTTTAATGCACCTTCACGATCTAACTTAGCAGCTTTAGCAATGGTATCAACCATCATATGTGGCGCAGGATAATGTTTGCCAGCTTGCGCGGCCACCATAGCCTTGGCAGTAGAAAAACTCATCATAGCTTCATTGGCATTAAGCAACAGAGCGGATTGTTTTTCTGTACGACGAGCTTGCCAATCAAAATCTCCAGCAATCACCCCGTGCAACATACTTATCGCTGCATTCACTAACTTGTCTGGTGCAACTACTGCATCAACCGCCCCCACACTTAGGGCTTTTTCAGCTTTACAATCACGGCCTGTTGTCATCCACTCTAAAGCGTTATCTGCGCCGATTAAGCGAGGTAAACGTACTGTTCCACCAAAGCCAGGCATTATGCCTAATTTCACTTCAGGTAAACCAACACTGGCAGTAGTATCAGCAACACGGTAATCACAAGCCAAGGTCATTTCGAAACCGCCCCCAAGGGCAAAACCATTAACAGCGGCGATAGTTGGAAAAGGTAAATCTTCAAATCGATCGAATACTTGAGCTGCCTTAGCGACCCACACAAGTACGTCAGACTCCGGCATATCAAATAAAGCAGTAAATTCAGTAATATCTGCGCCAACAATAAAGTTGGATTTTTCAGAACGTACAAGCACTCCCTTAACATCAGTATTACTGCTTAACGCTTGAGTGGCGGCATCTAACTCAGTCAGAGTTTGTTGATCAAATTTATTCACTGATCCCTTAGCGTTAAATGCTAATTCTGCAATACCAGTTGGCAGTAATTTAACCGTAAGGCTTTTGCCATCGTATATCATCTTTATCTCCTTTGGCTTTGGCCAAGTTCGGGGCGGAGGCAACACAGCACTCCAAGTCAACAAACACATAAGTTGTTAACAAAATAATAAGTGGCAAACAAAATCATTATTACCTGCCAAGGTCTCTTATTATGTGTATAAAATAAAAATTTGCAACTGGTCATTCCAGTTGCAATGTAAATTTTTTGAAATTGATGAACACAATATTTAACATTTAAGGTAGTATAAATAGCGATCGTTAGGACTTTTATTTTCACTGGAATTTGCCATTATTCGCCACTTAACTAGCCTACATATACTTTGCTTATTGCTGACTATTTTTAGTCGTTCAGCAATGAGTGAGTTAACAATTGAACAACAACGTAAAGTCTTTAGCCACGCAGAAAGTCTGGCGCATAACCCCAAAAGTCAAATTTACAAACGTTCACTGGCTCAATTAGATGGCTATCCATTACGCCCTTATGTAGAACAAAAAACCTTAATCAAATATCCTTATATGGCCAATCAAAAAGCCATAGAAAGTTTCTTAGATAAATACAAATATTCCCCCTTAGATTGGCCATTAAGAAAAAAATGGTTAGCTTATTTAGCTAAGCAAAAAAAATATGACCTATTCGAAAATTATTACCGTGACATAGGTGATACTGCGATTAACTGCCAACATGCAGAAATATTGCTAAAAGATGAAAAATCCAAACAACAAGCATTTAATTTAGCAGAACGATATTGGGTAGTGGGTAAATCTCAACCTAAAGCTTGCGACACATTATTCAGAGCGTGGAAAAAAGCCGGTAAACAAACCCCTGAACTAGTTTGGAAACGTTTATCTTTAGCAGCAGACGGTGGCGATCACACTTTAATTCCTTATCTCAAAACATTGTTACCGACGAAACAACAATATTTAGCAGATATCTGGCTAAAAGTGCGCCGCTCACCCAGCCAAGTCAGCCGTATTTCAAATTTCCCCAATAAAATAGCCAATCTAGAACAAGAAATTATTAGTTACGGATTAAAACGTTTAGTCTGGCAAGACCGTGATTTAGCACTGCGTAGTTGGGAAAAGTTATCTAAAACCTTTAAGTTTAGCGATGAGCAAAAAAAGTCTATTTTTCATCGATTCGCTATATCCTTAGCTTTAATAAATCATGATCAAGCCGAATTATGGCTCGAAAAAGCCAGTCACTATAAAGCAGATGAGGAGCTAGCACGTTGGCATTTAGCCCATGTATTAAGACAACTTAATTGGCAACAAGCCTTACAAGTTATTCAGTCGATTCCTGAAGGAGTCGTCGAAGCTAATATATTCCAATATTGGCAAGCTCGTTCATACGAAAACCTAAAGGCAGCTGATTTAGCCACAGAAAACTATGCTAAGTTAGCTGAAGAACGTCATTATTATGGATTTATGGCCAGTGGAAAATTATCACAAATGGCAAACCTTAATGATCGTCCACTCACTCCAAGCCAACAAAATATAGAACAAGTCACCCAGTTTCCAGCCGCACAACGAGCACTAGAGTTTAGAAATATCGGCCGTCAAGTCAGTGCTCGCCGTGAATGGAATTTTTTACAATCGCAATTAACTCCTGAACAAAAAGCAACAGCAGCCGTGATAGCTGACCAACTAGGTTGGCACGACCAAGCCATATTTGGTTTTTCAAAATCAGGTTATTTAGATGACTTGGCAAGACGCTTCCCCATGCCGTTTGATACTCATTTAGAATACAATGCTAAAAAAAATAACATAGAGTTAGCATGGGCCTTTGCTATTGCCAGAAGAGAAAGTTCCTTTATGCCCGACGCGGCATCAGGCGTAGGAGCATTGGGACTGATGCAAATTATGCCAGGTACAGCTCGTTATTTAACAAAAAAGAAAGTATCAAAATCATTTTTGTTTAATCCAGAAAAAAATGTCGAACTAGGGACCCAATATATGCGTTACTTATTAGACAAAATGAATAATAACCCTATTTTAGCGACAGCTTCTTATAATGCTGGTTGGCGCCGAGTACAAAAATGGCTACCTGAAAAAGACCCGATTCCGATGGATCTATGGATAGAAACTATTCCTTACAAAGAAACTAGAAATTATGTGAAAGCTGTATTGGCCTATAAACAAATTTATAGCCAACATTTAGGCAATAAAAATAATTCATTTAAACAATTAGTTAAAATGGAAATTGGCCCCAAAGGCTAAACTCTGTACAAGCACTAAGCTTATGGTACGCTAAACGTAATGTAGCAATTTCCCTAGAAATACGGGCCTTAACATGTCACAAATCTCAGAATATTATTCGCAACATATCGGCGAGCTTCAGAATCGCACAAAAGAAGCCTTACAACGAGAAAGTATTGATGGACTCATCATACATTCAGGCCAAAGTAAGCGAATGTTTTTGGATGACAATAACTACCCTTTTTCGGTTAATCCACAATTTAAAGCTTGGCTCCCCATAATTGATAACCCTAACTGCTGGCTGATTGTTAACGGTCAAGATAAGCCTAAATTAATTTTTTATCGACCTAAAGATTTTTGGCACAAAGTACCCGATGAACCCAGTGATTTTTGGGCCGAACATTTCGATATAGTATTATTAACCCAAGCCAATGCTGTAGAAAAACATTTGCCTTTTGACAAGAGTAAGTACGCTTATATTGGTGAATATATTGAAGTGGCCAAAGCATTAGGTTTTGAGTTAATGAATCCAGATCGTGTTATTCATTATTTACACTATCAAAGAGCTTACAAAACCGATTACGAACTGACATGTATGCGTCAAGCCAATCGTATGGCGGTAGATGGACATAAAGCGGCAAAACTTGCTTTTGAGCAAGGGTTAAGTGAATTTGACATCAATTTGGCTTATTTAGGCGCCATTAGACAAGGGGACAATCAAGTACCCTACCAGAATATTATCGCCTTAAATAAACATGCTTCTATTTTGCACTACACTCAATTAAATCCCCACAGTCCCGAACAACAATTGTCTTTTTTAATTGATGCAGGCGCGACATATAATGGTTATGCCGCTGATATTACCCGTACTTATTGCCCGCAAGAGAACCTGTTCAGCGAGCTAATTGCAGCTATGCATAAAGTGACATTGTCATTAGCTGAGCAACTTAAACCTGGACTTGCCTATGGCCAAGTACAGTTACAAGCCCATCAACAAATAGCAGGTATTTTGGAGCAATTTGGTTTAATAAATTTACACGCGGAACAGGCATTAGAAGAAGGCATTGTCAGTACATTTTTTCCTCACGGAATTGGTCACTTTTTAGGACTACAAGTGCATGATGTGGCAGGACATGTTTCTGACGACCGAGGCACACCATTACCAGCCCCTGCAGAACATCCATTTTTACGCACCACTCGCACCATAGAAGCGAAACAAGTCTTTACTATAGAACCAGGCTTATATTTTATTGATAGTTTATTGGCCGAATTAAAGTCCAGTAACCAATCTAAATTTATTAACTGGAATATAGTAGACAAGCTGCGTCCTTTTGGCGGTATTCGTATCGAAGACAATATTATTGTGCACAGAGATAAAAATGAAAATATGACTCGGGAGCTAGGCTTAAATTAGTACCAAGACCCGAATATTGTACAACTTAAATATTCACAGTATTTTGTGCGTTCTAACCATAATAATTACCGCAGTATAGCTAGTTTACTTGTCTTATCGTTTTGATTAATTAGTCATTCGGTATCTAAAAAAGAGGCCATAACAAAATCGTAATAGCGTTTGAATATTAGACAGCATGCTTAGCACTAGACACTAGACTTAAAACGTGTGATAAATTACTCAAAAGTACGCACTTGACGAGTACTTAAATGGATTGGTACTAAATGTCTTTGCAAAAAATTTATCTATATCTTTTAATAAATTGTATTTACAGCCCTAGTCTCTTCGCTCAATTTAGTCAGCCAATACCTGTGCCTAATTTGCAACAAGGTATCACAATTGACGGCAATTTAAATGAGTCACAATGGCAACAGGCTCAGTCTTTTCAATTAAACGTTGTTACCAGCCCATTCGAAAATACAACGCCTCCAGTGCAAACCGAAGTAAAGATATTCGAAGATAACGACACCCTGTATCTAGCATTCGATGCCAAAGATGTGGATATATCCAAACTCCATGCATTTTATGTAGATAGAGATCAGATTTGGGATCATGACTTGGTAGGCATCAAACTCGATCCTTTTAATGATAATCGCATTGCTTACCAGTTTTTTGTCAACCCATTTGGTATACAAGCTGATGCCATAGAAAATGAAATGACTGGTGACGAAAGTGATAACTGGGATGCTATTTGGCAATCTGCAGGCCAAGTATTAACAGATAGTTATCAAGTGGAAATGGCAATTCCTCTTCGAGTGCTTAACTTTCCTGAAAGTAAAAAAGAAAAAACTTGGGGTGCTGAATTTATACGTTATTACCCAAGAAAAGATAGTTTAGAAATATCCAATAGAAAAATAGATAGAAACAACTCTTGTAACTTATGCCAACTAGGAGATATTTCTGGTTTCAAAAATGCGAAACAAGGACAAAACTTAGCAATAGTTCCCACTTTAGTACTAGGCACTGCACGTAATAGAGACCCACAAAATAACCTAGATTGGCAAAGTACTAACAACCAAGAAATTGGTTTAGATGTAAAATGGGGGATCACTCCAGAAATTTCATTCCAAGGGACAATTAACCCTGATTTTTCCCAAGTAGAATCTGATGTAGCTCAACTTAGTATTAACAATACTTTTGCTCTTTATTTTGATGAAAAACGGCCGTTTTTTTTAGAAAATTCTGACTATTTTTCTGGTTATGAAGATTTAGTCTACAGTCGTAATGTTAATGCACCTGATTATGGGCTTAAAATGACAGGTCGAATAGATAAACAAACCTTCGGTCTGTTTATCGCTAATGATGCAAACACCAGTATTATTGTGCCAGGCAATATTAGTTCACAAGTAGCCAACATAGCGGAAGAGTCAATTAATTTAGCTGCTCGTTATCGTTATGATATCTCCAACAATCTATCTATAGGTTTCACCAGCACCTTACGAGACTCGGACAATTATCATAACTATGTCAATGCCCTAGATGCCAAATATCAAATTACCGAGCAAGATGTATTACGTATACAATTGCTGAATTCAGATACGCTCTATCCAACTGATTTATACAAAGATTTTTGCTACAACAATTGTCAAACCAATACTGATTATTCAGAAACAGCCTTACGTTTACAAAAAAACCATAACTTTTCGGATAATGCTTACCGTTTAACTTACACCCATGAACAACGAAATTGGTTCAGTAACGTCACCGTTGAATCAACTGGCGCCGACTTTCGTACAGATTTAGGATTTGGTTCTTTTGCCGACAATAATAAAATAATTGTCGGAGGTGGCTACGATTGGTTCAGCGAAAACAGTTGGTGGAATCGCATTCGAATAGACGGTGATTGGGATATTTCTCATAATGATAATAATGAGTTATTAGAGAAAGAAGCTGAGCTGTACTTAAGTGTACACGGACAAAATCAATCCTATTGGGAATTTGGACTATTACACAGAGACAGTGTAGGTTTACGAGATGATCCAAGTGTATTGTCTATTCGTGATAACACTACTTTATTTACCGAAGATGTGGTGAGTATATTTTTTGAAACACGACTTATTTCTTCATTTTACGCCAACTTTTATTCATCTTACGGCGACCAGATTGATTTTGATAACAACCGCCTCGGCACGCAGTTTCAGTTCAATCCACAAGTAACTTGGGATATTGGTAAACACTTACAGCTAAACCTGCGTCACACTTACAAAAAACTAGACATAGAACAAGATAATCTATTTGTAGCGAATTTAACCGACTTACGAGTTACTTATCAATTTGATCAGAAACAGTTTTTACGCATAATTTTGGTTTTTTCTGATATTAACCGAAATCAAGATTTGTACCTTTATCATTCTGTTGATAACAAACAAAAATATCTTGGTTCACAATTACTTTACTCATATAAACTGAATCCATTAACTAAGTTTTTTATTGGCTACTCAGACTCGGCCGAACAAAATGAGTTAGTTAGTTCTTTAACCAGCCATGAACAATCAATATTCATGAAATTTAGTTATGCCTGGCTCAACTAAACTGACCTTAGCCTTTACAGAACTCAAACAGTAAACCTTGAAATGTTTATAATTTACCCAATATATTAATATGTGATAATCAATGTCACGTACATAAGGAAGTAGTTTATGGAATTGTTACTCGAGTATATTTTTACCGCACAGACCCTTATTTTAGTATTTGTGGTGGTGTTACTTAAAACATCAATTAAATTTGTCCCACAAAATCGCGCTTATGTGATTGAACGTTTTGGTAAGTACCAATCAAGTAAAGAAGCAGGCTTGAATTTTATTTTACCTTTTGTTGATCGAGTTTCTGCCGATCGCTCCCTTAAAGAACAAGCCGTTGATGTGCCTGAACAAAGCGCTATCACCAAAGATAATATTTCATTACATGTGGACGGCGTATTGTATTTCCGTGTACTCGACCCATACAAGGCCACTTATGGAGTAGACGATTACGTATTTGCTGTGACTCAACTAGCACAAACCACTATGCGTTCTGAGTTAGGTAAAATGGAGCTGGATAAAACGTTTGAAGAAAGAGATGTGCTTAACACCAATATTGTTGCTTCTATAAATGACGCCGCTGGCCCTTGGGGTATTCAGGTTTTACGTTACGAAATTAAAGATATCGTGCCCCCTCAATCAGTCATGGAAGCGATGGAAGCACAAATGAAAGCTGAGCGTGTTAAACGTGCGCAAATCCTTGAGTCTGAAGGTGACAGACAAGCCGCTATTAACCGTGCAGAAGGTCAAAAAGCCTCAGTTGTACTAGCTGCCGAAGCAGATAAAGACGAAGCAGTATTGAGAGCGGAAGGTGAAGCTAAAGCAATTGTCGCAGTCGCTGCAGCACAAGCTGAAGCCTTACGTCAAGTTGGTGAGGCCGCAGCCACCAATGAAGGACAAAAAGCAATTCAACTAGACTTAGCTACTAAAGCAATTGAAGCCAAACATGCCATTGCCAAAGAGTCTTCTGTTGTACTCTTACCAGACAGCGGTACAGAAGCTGCAGGTGTAGTCGCACAAGCTATGACTATTATTAATCAACTAAATAAGGGGTAACCTATGGATTGGGCATTCAACAATTTAGCTGAAAGTTTGCTCATTCTTGGCATCCTTTTATTAGTTATAGAAGTCGCAGTACTTGGCTTCTCAACTTTTGTGTTATTTTTTGTTGGTTGTGCAGCAGTAATAACCGCAATTTTATTGTACTTGGGCATCATTCCTGAAACTTTATTAGCCTCGTTATTTGCCACAGGCATCCTGACGGCAGTATCAGCCATTTTGTTATGGAAGCCATTAAAGAAGATGCAAACACAAGTAGATACTACCAAAGCTAAAGGTGATTTAGTTGGTCATACTTTTGTACTTAAAGACCCTGTGTCGCCCGAATTAACGCCTACTTACCGTTACTCCGGCATCGACTGGAAACTTGAATCCGCTGATACATTGGCAGTAGGTACAAGAGTACAAGTAATTGATGCGTCTGTTGGTATCTTCACAGTGCAAGCTACATTGTAAAAAGCGAGTTTCACTTTCGATTCTGATTTGAAAATAAAATAACCGAACTTATGTTCGGTTTTTTTATTAATTTTTCCTAGAACATTGACTCACATACTGATTTAAAGATATTAATAATCCACTGTAATCAATAAATTCAAGGCTCACCATGACCACGCATAGACCTTTGTTTAAATATATTAAAAATCATGATGTGCTATTTACCGAATTAGCTATAGTCAGAAATGGCTTTGTAGAAAGTTTGGGTTTGAATAATTACACCTATCATAAAACACCTAAGTTCATAGCAGCAGACGGGAGTCGCCTGACAATAGAGCCAGAACGAAGCATTGTGGTTGAAAACTACCAAGAGCTTGCAGGGGTCAAAGCTATTCTGGAAAAAGAGATCTCCGGTTTTTATATTGTTAATAACAGCGACATTGGTTTTCGTTACCCAACTGCAGCCATAGCTGGCTTAGACGCACCATTCATCAAACGCTTTCGCTCTGAGTACTTTCATGAAGACAGTGAAGACAGAAATATATGCCGCCCTATCAACTTGTCTTATGGCATTAAAAGTCGTGGTAAAGCTGATAACAGACAAGAGTATGAAATTTGGGTGCCTGACGAAGCGCTCAACCAAGATACCTCACCTTTGTTTATTGATAAATATGGCGAAGATTTACCAGAAGATATAAGACAGTTTGCCACTAAACCAGCCGTTGTACACGGTTGGATGGGAGTAAAAAGAGCTGCATTTGAAGCAATTTATATTGATAAAAAAAGTATAGGAGATCTGGCCATTATTATTGGCCTATCTGTCGATGCTTACAATATAGGGGCGAATCCAGACTTGTCTTACTCAACAAAAATAGGCAGTTCGGTGGCCTTACAAAATGCTGAGTTAGAATGGGAAATCATGGGCTATTATGCGCCCGAGGGCAGCCAAGTAAAACATGACGATATTTGGACTGCAATCAATCACACCATTGAGGCTATAAGCCAACCAATCAATAACATCTATCAACAACAGATTATTCAATGTAACGAGAGTAAAACCGAACGCATATTAAGCACAGTAAAACAACTAGGCGTGACCGATCAACAAATTCAAGATTGGAATTTACAGCCTTGTGAATTTCTACAAACGGTCAGTCCCAATAGACAAAAAGCCCACGACCCATCTCGCACCGTTAATTTATTAGGCCGGTTAAATAGGTTATTTTATCAAGAAAATTACAAATTGCCTTCGCTGGCAGCCATTCATGAATTAATCGCCCAACCTAGTAAAAGGTAGCTAGACAAAAACGTCCAGAAAAAGAAAACCCACTATAAAAGTGGGTTTAGAGTTTATAAAATTTTACATCAGTGCGACAAATATCTAATCACCGGCAATTTGCATGCTTTCGATTAAAACAGAGCCTGTTTGTACACTGCCTCTGGTTTCAGCAACCGCACCAATGGCCACTATATTCTTTAACATATCAGCTAAATTTCCGGCGATAGTTATTTCGTGCACTGGATATTGGATTACACCATTTTCAACCCAAAAACCTGCGGCGCCTCGTGAATAATCACCTGTCACTATATTCACGCCCTGACCCATTAATTCTGTTACTAACAAACCTGTACCTAATTTTTGCAACATAGTTTGATCAGATTCACCGGTATTTTTAATAAACCAGTTATGGATACCACCAGCATGTCCGGTGGTTTGCATCCCCAGTTTTCGAGCAGAGTAACTAGTGAGTAGATATTGTTGTAAAACCCCATCCTTAACGATTTCGCGATCAATAGTTTTAACCCCTTCATGGTCAAATGGCGAACTAGCCAAGCCGGATAAGATATGTGGTCTTTCAGAAATTTCGAACCAATCAGGTAACACCTGTGTACCTAAACTATCTAATAAAAAGGAGGATTGACGATACAAACTACCACCACTAATCGCATTAATGAGGTGTCCGAATAAACCAGCAGCGATTTCACGGTCAAATAACACCGGCACCTTACAGGTTTTAACTTTTTGTGCGCCTAACCTATCTAGGGTAAATTTAGCCGCATCACGGCCTATCTGTGCAGGACTGTCTAATAATTTAACATTACGATTCACTGAATAAGCATAATCACGCTGCATATCGCCATCTTGTTCACCAATCACTACACAGCTTAAACTATAACGGCTGCTGTTATAACCACCGATAAAACCATGACTATTACCGTATACTTTAGTACCTAAATTAGCGTTATATGATGCGCCGTCAGAATTAGTAATTCTAGGATCGACCTCTAATGCACTGGTTTCAGCCGCTATAACCTGTTGTATAGCTAACTCTGTATCAAGCTCTGTAGGGTGAAAAAGATCTAAATCAGGATATCCTACAGCCATTAACTCTTTATCTGCTGGGCCTGAACAATCGTCTTCACTAGTATGTTTAGATATTTCTATGGCTTTTTCTACTGTCAGCTTAAGTGCTTCAGTAGATAAATCCGCAGTTGATGCGCTGCCTTTTTTCTTACCGTGGTAAACAGTAATACCTAAGCCACCGTCATTAGTGAATTCAACTGTTTCTACTTCTTTCAAACGAGAAGAAACGGCAATTCCTTGTACTTTAGACATACTCGCTTCAGCTTGAGTTGCCCCTTTTTGTTTAGCTAAGGCTAAAACATCTTCTACTATATTTTGTATTTCTGATAATTGTTGCTGCATGAGACCTTCATTTTTGACGCTTTTATTACACTATGCACACTAAAAGTGCTGCCTCAAAGGCAAACCTTAGTTTTGTATGTAGTTTATTCGTGCTTTCAGGGTTACAATCTTTAGTTAGTGTATCACTAAAGATAATGACATGGTTGCCCCAAGAAAAAACAATCCAACTGAAGACAGTTTCGACATAGAAGAAGACACTGAGCTTCTTAGTAAAACGCAAATAAAAGCCCAAGCAGACGAGCTACAAAAGCTCGGCACTTCCTTAGTGCATTTAGGCCCATCTGCCCTAGCCAAAATTCCGATGGATACTGAACTGCTAGACGCGATAATGTTAGCCAGAAGAATTATGCGTAAAAAGGAAGGCTATCGACGTCAGTTACAATTAATTGGGAAATTAATGCGTAATCGTGATGTAGCACCAATAGAGCAGGCCTTATTAACCATTAAATCTTCCCATAAAAAAGCCACTAACGCTCTGCATAAAATTGAAGAGTTACGTGACACTATAATTATCGAAGGCGACAGTAAAATCGAATCAACATTGGATGAATACCCTTTGTTAGATCGACAAAAGTTGCGTCAGCTATTTCGCCAAGCGCAAAAACAACAAGCTGACAACAAACCACCAAAAGCGTCACGTGAACTGTTTAAATATTTAAAAGACGTGATAATTGGATAATCACTTGAATACACTAGTTATTTAGTATTAGATAAACTTTTGAGATGAGTTAAAAATGGATAGATTATGCAGCTAAAAAATGCTTTGTTGTACTCTTTGCTATGTTTTACTTTAACACTTAGCAGCTGTGGTGGTGGGGTATCAGGAAAAAATGGTGACGACCCATTTGATTCTGGTACTGAAACCGATAGCGATACATCCAGTTATACTTTGGATTTATCTATCCTTGATGCCCAATGTTCAGCCTCTACTCAAAGCTTTATTTCTGGTCAGAACTCTTGTATTCAAGCAACACTATTGCTTGACGGCAGTCCTGTGCAAGGTGAAATTGTCGCATTTAGTGGAACATTGGGAGCTTTATCTACTACCAATAAATTAACTAATGCTCAAGGCATTGCCCAAATATCAATTAGTAGTGACAGTACAATAATTGGCGCTGCAACATTAACTGCAACATATGATGATCTAAGCGCTGAACAAAATTATGAATATTTAAATACGGATATTGATATTGTAAAATCAGCCATGATGAGTGTTGTCATGCTCAGTAATGGCATTGGAGTTAATCGCTTCCAAGCAGATACAGATGTACAACTGCAAACACAAATTCTAGATGAAAAAGATATGCCAATTCCTGGCATAATCGTCACCTTCAGCGCCGAACGCGGCACGTTAAACACAAATTCTGCTTTAACCGACAACAATGGTATTGCCTTAGTCACCTTAACAGCAACAGACAGTGAGATTGGTGCAGGTGTCATTACCGCAACAGCAGTGATAAATAATGTCGACTTAGCTAGTTCACTCAATTATCAAGTGCAAGCCGCTGGCGCTATAAGCCAACAAGTTATCCGCCTAGGTCATTTCGATACAAACGGCGTATTTATTGAAAACCAATTAGGTGTAAGTACTGGTAGTAGTGGCGATGTTGAAATAAGCGCCGGTGGTACTTTGGGTTTGTCTATTGTGTTAGTTGACGAAAATGAGCAACGTATATTAACTCAAACCCCGGTTACTTTTAGCTCAAACTGTGTGGCAGACGGTTTTGCCAGTATAGACACTTTGGTCAACACTATTAATGGCGTCGCCAGTGCAACTTTTGAAGATAAAACTTGTGCTGGAGGAACAGGTAATACTGATGTAATCGTTGCCTCTGTAGTCGTTAATAACACTACACTAAGTGCCTCTCAGATTATTTCCATACAAGCCGAATCAGTAGGTTCATTAGCTTTTATTTCAGCCGAACCTAGCCTGTTAGTACTAAAGGGCACAGGAGGGCAAGATAGTGCATCAGTCTCTACTTTAGTTTTTCAGGTTAACGGCGCTTTAGGCAACCCACTCTCCCAACAAGAAGTTTCGTTTAGTTTAAATACTCAAACCGGTGGTTTAACCCTTTCTTCTGATACTGGGATCACTAATTCCCAAGGTCAAGTCAGCACTCGAGTAACAGCTGGTAATGTGCCGACCTCAGTAAGAGTAACCGCTACAGTAGAGGCGGAGTCTGGCGACATCATTACTACGCAATCTGATTTATTGTCGGTTAATACCGGTTTACCCGATCAAAACAGTATTACTCTTTCTGCTGATAATCTGAATCCCGAAGCCTTCAATATAGATGAACAAGAAGTGAATTTAGTGGTAAGGCTAGCCGATACCTTTAATAACCCAGTGCCAGATGGCACTGCGATTAACTTTACCGCTGAAGGTGGCTCTATTGATGGTAGCTGTACTACATTGGCTGGTGCTTGTGCCGTTACTTGGATCAGTGCTAATCCAAGAGTACCCGATCACCGAATCACTATATTAGCCACAGCCATTGGCCATGAAACGCTTTTCGACAGCAATGGTAATAATATTTACGACGATGCCGATGGCCCAGGATTTAACGACGGAACAGACAGTGGCTTTGGCTCCAGCGCCTATGGGCAATATGGTTTTGTGGATATCAGCGAAGCTTGGCGTGATGACAATGAAAACGGCAACTGGGATAACGGCGAAATATTTTTAGATTACAAAAATAATGGGACATTGAATGGGGAATTTGATAGTCCAGACGGAAAATTCAATGGTCCACAGTGTTCAGGTGAAAATTGTGGAACGGGCGAAGCTAGCACAATGCATGTACGACGAGCGTTAGTATTAGTAACCTCTAGTTCAGCGGCACAACTGGATATAGTAGATAGCAGTAATGCAATTGTGGCCAGTAATTATCAAAACACCAGTCCAACAACTGCAATTGATAGCAATGATGCCCAGAGTTTCACTTTAGTATTTGCCGATACCGCACGCCAGCCTATTGCTAGTGGCTCAAGCATAAATATAGCCAGCAGCGCAGGTCAATTAACTGGTCAAACTAACTTTACTATGCCTAGTACTAATAAGAACTCAGAAGCTTATGCTAGTTTTGTGTTAACTAATGATGTAACTGAAGCCACTCAAGCGACTGTCAGCGTGACGATTACATCACCCAGCGGCATTGAATCAACCACCAGCATGGTCGTTGCTTTGAATTAAATGATGGGAATAAGTGACGCGATAAATTTGCGTCACTTATTAATCAAGAAAAGGCAAATACTAGAGGTTACAAATACTAGCCTAGTGATTAAGCAGTACCACCCACAGTTAGTTCATCCACCTTCAAGGTAGGTTGACCTACACCAACCGGCACACTTTGCCCGTCTTTACCACAAACCCCAACGCCATTATCTAAAGACAAGTCATTACCTATCATAGAGATCTTTTGCATGGCTTCTGGACCATTACCAATTAAGGTCGCGCCTTTAATGGGCGAGGTGATTTTACCATTTTCGATAAGGTAAGCTTCAGAGGTAGAAAAGACAAACTTGCCTGAAGTAATATCGACTTGACCACCACCGAAGTTAGGAGCATAGATACCTTTTTTAATTGAGGCAATAATTTCCTCAGGCTCATATTGTCCACCTAACATATAGGTATTTGTCATACGGGGCATAGGTAAGTGAGCATAAGATTC
Organism: Paraglaciecola sp. L3A3; assembly: GCF_009796765.1. Lineage (NCBI taxonomy): Bacteria > Pseudomonadati > Pseudomonadota > Gammaproteobacteria > Alteromonadales > Alteromonadaceae > Paraglaciecola > Paraglaciecola sp. L3A3. Next base: position 236,709 of record NZ_CP047023.1, on the reverse strand, counting down.
ACGACGACCATTACCGGTAGCAGGCACCCCCATTAATCGAGCATTCATTTTGTCCTGCATGTAGCCTTTTAATATCCCATCTTCGATTAAGACATTATATTGAGTGGGCGTACCTTCATCATCTACGCTTAAAGAACCTCGTCTATTCGCTAAAGTCCCATCATCCACTACAGTGCAACCTTTAGCGGCGACTTGCTCGCCAATACGACCACTAAAGGTAGATGCACCTTTACGGTTAAAATCACCTTCTAAGCCATGACCTACGGCTTCATGCAATAACACTCCTGGCCAACCACTGCCTAATACCACTGGCATTTGTCCAGCAGGTGCGGGAATAGCTTGCATATTGATGCGGGCCATGTGGATCGCTTCATCGGCCACTTGTTGATATCTAGGTTGACCGTCGTTTTCAGCCAAAAAATACTCATAAGCATAACGACCACCGGCACCAGAGCTGCCTCTTTCTCGTCTACCCTCTTGTTCCATTAACACTGAACAATTTAAGCGAATTAAAGGCCTAATATCAGTACAAAAAGTACCGTCGGTGGCGGCGATTAACACCTCTTCATAGACCCCACTAATACTCACCACCACTTGACTTAGAGCAGGCTCTTGTTTACGAATGTACTCATCTACCGCCCGTAATAAGGCAATTTTTTCTTGATCTTGCATACCCAAAAGTGGATTGTCAGATTGGTAACGACTAATCGCTGACTTTTGCTGTAGTGGCGATGTTTTATGTTTTCCACCAGGCATAGAAATACTACGTGAAGCTTTGGCTGCTTTTAATAAAGCCGCTGGAGAAATATCATCAGAATAAGCGAAACCCGTTTTCTCACCGCTGACTGCGCGCACACCAACACCTCGTTCAATGTTATAGCTGCCTTCTTTGATGATGCCGTCTTCTAATACCCATGTTTCATGCTGGCTAGACTGAAAATACAAATCAGCAAAGTCATTGTCATGTTTATAAATACTATCTAACGCGGTTTCCAAAGTAGCGCGTGTGAGATCGGAAGCGGTGAGTAAGTTTTCTTCTACCGTATTAGACAAGTTGACTCCTGAATTGATTATGCTGATGAACCGGCATTTTACTGCGAATGTCATCAAGTAAGTTATGATTAATTTGGCTGTGAATTAGGCCTGTATCTGTAGGTAAATTTGCTAATACTTCCCCCCATGGCGATATAATACAGGAGTGGCCGTATGTTTGTCGCTGATTCGCATGTATACCAGTTTGATCAGCTGCAATTAAATAACATTGATTTTCGATGGCTCTGGCAGCTAGTAAACTCTGCCAGTGGGCTAGACCAGTTTGTTGGGTAAATGCAGCAGGTAACGCAAGCACATCCATAGGCATTTGTTGGCTCATAGCGACAAACATTGCTGCAAAACGAATATCGTAACAAACAGCTAAACCTAGATTGCCAAAGGGAGTACTTACAACTGTTAATGAGTTACCCGCTTGGGTAAAACGAGACTCTTTATAGGTTCCTGTATTATCACTGACTGTTACGTCAAATAGATGAATTTTTTGATACTCATCGATTATTTCCCCCAGATTATTAAATAACAAACATGAGGCAGTATATTTATTAGGGGTCTTACAAAGCAGCGGAAAGCTACCAGCCACTATCCACACATTAAACTCTTTGGCCAATTCAGAGAGTCTATCTTGCACAGGACCATTACCTTTCACTTCGGCTATATCAAAAGCTTTGTTATCCTCGGCACCAAAGCAAGCAAAACACTCAGGCAACACCACTAAACAAGGTCTTTGTGCAGGCAGGTCTAACAATTGTTGCTCTACAAACTGCAAATTTTCTGCTACATCTGGTGTTGACGTCATTTGAATGGCAACTATATTAGCCATTAATAGAGTCCTCATCTGGTACTTGGATAGTCACAGGCTGCTGTAAACTTTGCTCTAAAAGCTGACTCTTGGGAGCCACTTCTGGTTTTGCTCTAGCAGGCAAGCTCACTTCTTTGCTATCACGCCCTAGCTCGGTTAATACAGGATCGTCTAATGTGCCAGTTAAAGAAAATTTGATATTCGAAATAACCTTCGCAGAAGTTAATACTTGATCGATAGCTAAAGCCGCTAGAGCCGTAGCAGGGTTGACCATCCACGCAACTATCACAGGTAAGCTCGAAGTCACTTTAGGAGCAAACTCTATGTGATAGTTAAGCTGTTTGGCGGTGAGATCTGTATATCCCCTCATAGTAATTTCGCCTGCTCCACCGTCGACTACAGTATCCCGTGTATCAGCAACACCATTTTTCACTTGAAAACTGCCATCAATTTTATCGTAAAAGAAGCCTTTGGCGAATACATCCCTAAAATCTAAAGTTAATTTCCTGACTAAAGATTCAAGACTTAATAAACTAAATATGCGAGAACCTTTATCTGTTACTTCTGTTAGATAACCATCACTTAAGTGCCAATCAACCGCGCCATTCAAAGACTCAAAATTAAATTCGTATGGCGCGTTTTGCCAACTTAAATCAAACTTAGAAGATGCTTCAGAATCTTTAATCCCTGAGTCAAAATTAAAGCCTTTAAGAAAAGCACCAAAGTCAGAACTACTAAACTCACCTTTTAGACGTGTGCTACTTTTCCCTTTGATTAAAAACCAATCGCCTGTGCCATTGAATAAACCATCACCATTATTCAATCTAACATTGTCAATTTTCATACCTGTACTTGATCTGGAGAGGTTAATGTCTATTTTCCCAAGTTGACTATCTAAGTAGCTACAACGAGCACAAGAGAAGCTAATAGGCGGCATAGACTCACGTTCTGGCACAAATAGATTTTCATTTTCTGAGTCATTAGTTTGCCATTCAGTTAACTGAATATAATCAGCATTAACGTTGATCCCTTTACTCAACCAATCTTTATATATGACCACTTCCATACGGGCCTGCTTAGCATTGACATCTAATAACCAAGCATCACTAGTATTTTTGGCCACCATGTTAAAATCAGTTAACTTTTGCCCAGCAAACAAGACATTGTCTGCATCGAGAAAAATTCGTTTTGGAGCTTCTAATAAAGGAGTACCTTGCTGTGTTTCTTCGGTAATTATGCTGCCAATTACCTGATACCATTGGCTAATATCTAACTCAGGTAAATTTGCTGAAATACTAAAACCTAAGCCCATGCCCACCAAATCAGTTTCACCTATATCTAAATGAGCTCTAGAAAATTGCATATCTTGATGGGGCAAATTACCGTTAAACTGTACTTCATCTCCTAAGGTAACTTTAACCGATGATGCTTGTTGGTTTCCTTGACTACTAACCTTCAAGGGTAATAACCGCCCGCTATTCTTTGCAAATGGTGTGGGTAGGGTTGAAACTAAATCTTTTAAATTAGTCGTAATCTCAGCATTATAAACGTAACCGTTAGTCAGAAGAGTTAATGCAACTTGGGCGCTCCATACACTTTGCCCAGATAAATATGGCATTACATCAGGATAATTTTTTTCTAATAAGGGTGTTATTTGCCAGTCGCCATTCACTTTAATATCTGTTTGATATCCTTGCTCTTGTTGCGAACCAGAAAAGTCTACGGCCACTTTTTGCTGTAATAATAAAGCGTTAAGACCTTTGAAATTAATTTCATCATTAACAAATTGTATCTTACCTTTAGCTTTTTCTAATGTTAGGCCGAGATCGACAATCGAGACTTGATTTTTTGATAAGTACGCTTGACCTTCTACCACCACACCTTTACCCGTTAAAGGAATATGCAAATTTAAATCTGTACGCAGAGCGCCTCTTACTTGAACCTTTTGTAACGTTAGGCCTAAAGTGTCAGCCAAACTAGACTGCAACATCAGTTCGGTAACTTGCGGCCCTTGTGCTTGTGCTTTCGCCTCAATAGTTAAAACAGCAGCATGACTTAAAGTGGGAATATTTGCCGCTAACTCTGTTAGATCTACATCTAATAATTTTCCTTTAGTACTAGCTAACGATAAACTTTGATTTTCAAACAAAACTGAAACATCAAGTTCGGTCAGTGCAGGCCAGTCAGGTGAAAATTTAAAATCTCCATTCTTCACCTCAAGTCCAACTTGAAAAACCCCCTGATTTTGCTCAAATGGAAATGAACTTAATTCTCCATGCCAGAGTATATCGCCACTGGAAATAGTACCGCTATTTAATGACTCAATCAGGTAAGCTCTGGTTTCTTGCCCCATTAATTCTATTGGGTATAATTTTGGCAAATTGGTAACATCTATCGCATCTAGTTTTGCGCTAAAAGATAAAAAGTCACTCTCACTGTCGTAGAATAAACTGGGACTAAAACTCACTAAATCACTTTTAAATAGTGCATTCTCAGATGATATTGAAAAGCCTTGCTGCCCAGTCTGGAAATAAAAGTCAGCAAAAAATCGTTGGTACTCAATATCATGGGTTAATAGCTTATCTATTACTAAAGTGCCAGCTTTACTTTTAACAGCCAATTTGCCTTCATTATTAAACCAGTTCAAGTCGGCATTAAGTCCCTGCATCCTAGGTAACATAGATGTTTGTTGCCATTGAATATCAGTCAATGCCGCTTTAATCGCAAGCTCACCACTGACAGAACGACTCATCACAAAAGTATTAAGTTTGGCTTCAGGTTGCAGACTGTTGATAAATGCGACTGCAGCACCGTCAAGTAATAAAGGCGATAAAGTTAATATAGGCGCAAGACTGACACTATGCTTATTTTGAATTACCAGAGAACCAGTTTTATCAAGCTTACCTAACCAGTTTGTGACGACAACCTGATCATTAATTTGCAGGGTCAGGTTATCCAAATTAAATAACCAGTTAGCTTGTTGAGGATTAGCACTAATTTGCCCACCTAAAACTGCTGCAGTAACTTCACCTTGAGTGGTATTCCATTTAAAACGGCTATTAGATAAATCTAATTGGATAGACTGCACACTTTGCTGTCCGATCGTTGCCCACATCACAAAACTGCCACGGCTTTCTACTAACTCATGAGGTGTCACCAACCATTGTTCTACCCAAGGAGATAAATCGACTTCTTCTCCTTTAGCAAAGAAAGTGCCGGTCAGCTCTTTCTCATCACCATGTAAATCCAGAATAAAAGATGCAGAATTTTTGGCTATATCTTCAATCTGTAATTGACCAACACCTTGATGATGTAAACCTTTGTTGACCCAAGACACTTGGTCAATAACGACAACTTGTTGATCATGAGGAGTATCAATAATAATTTTGCTGTTACTAATTGAGAATAACTGTAGTTGTTGTAAAAATAATTCTTCGAGAGCATCAATAATTGGAGCTTCTGCTTCTTCTTGTTCTATTGAAGCCAGATCTATGGTTAGCTCTAATCCATTTAGATCGAATTTATTCGACTGTATTTGCTTGGCAAGTATCGATTCCCAAAAATCCACTTCGATGGCGGTTTCAGCAATACTCAGCTTTATAGGTAACTTATCATTATTGGCAAGTTGCACATCACGAAGTACAATAGCAGGCCCTACCCCTTGCCATTTAGCAGTAATTTCACCAATAACAATTTGTGTGCCGACTTGTGCAGATAACCAATCTTCTAAATAGTGTTTTTGTTCATTCATGTAAGGCAAAGAATAACGCACGACACTTAAAGTCACCGCAATCACAACTAAGCTCAAGGCAACAAGGGCCCAAAGCTTTTTGATCACATAGGCGACATAAAATGACGCTGACTTCGACTCTTTTTTCACGTTATTTATATTCTCATTTGTGTCATTTACATCATAACTACATCAAATTTATCTTGGCTATATAAAGCTTCTGTATGTACTTTAATTTGTTTAGTGACAAACATTTCTAACTCAGCCAACATATGAGATTCTTCACCTAACAGTGCTTCAACTACTGCTGGTGAGGCATATACTACAAATTTATCTGCATCGTAAGCGCGGTTAACTCGAACAATTTCACGCATGATTTCGAAACAAACAGTCTCAACTGTTTTGACTGACCCTCTACCTTTACAAACCGGGCACTCACCACACAAAATATGCTCTAAACTTTCACGGGTACGTTTGCGGGTCATTTCAATTAAACCCAGTTGAGTAAAGCCATGAATATTAATTTTAGCTCGATCTTTACTAGATGCGACCTCTAAGCTGTGCATTACACGTCTTTTATGGTCGGCATCCGACATATCAATAAAGTCGATTAATATCATGCCACCCAAATTACGTAACCTAAGCTGTCTAGCAATAGCTTGAGTCGCTTCAATGTTGGTATTAAAAATGGTTTCTTCTAAATTTCGATGCCCAACAAATGCCCCAGTATTAATATCAATTGTAGTCATAGCTTCAGTTTGATCTATGATCAAATAGCCACCAGATTTTAAATCAACTCGTCTTTCTAATGAACGTTGAGCTTCATTTTCAACGTCATACAGATCAAAAATAGGTCTATCACCTGGGTAATATTCCAATAACTTATTTAGCTCGGGAGCGTATTCTTTAGTGAATTGTTGTAATTCATTAAAGGACAACTTCGAATCGATACGTATTCTATCAAGTTCGGTCCCCACAAAATCTCGTAAAACCCGTCTAGCTAAAGGTAAATCTTCGTACAAAATATGAGATTTATTTTTCATTCTTGAACGTATTTTATCCCACAAGCGCCTTAGAAAATCTGCGTCTTGTGTCAGCTCTTGGGCTTTCACTCCTTCAGCGGCTGTGCGTAAAATAAAACCGCCATTTTCGCTACAAAAGTCTTGAACTAGCCCTTTTAAACGCTCTCTTTCTGCTTCATCTTCAATTCTTTGCGACACACCTACATGTTCTACACTAGGCATAAACACCAGATATCGAGAGGGAATAGTTATGTCAGTAGTTAATCTCGCACCTTTTGTGCCTATTTGATCTTTTACTACTTGTACAACAATGTTCTGACCGTCTCTGACTAACTCTCGTATATCTTGCTTTTCAATATGATTAGAATTAATTTCTTCTTCTATTTCACTATGTATAGCAATATCCGATGCATGTAAAAAGGCCGCTTTGTCTAGACCGATATCGACAAACGCCGCCTGCATACCAGGTAAAACTCGACTGACTTTGCCTCGATAAATATTACCTACTAAACCACGCTTGGTATGTCTTTCAATATGAATTTCTTGCAAAATTCCATTTTCGATTAATGCCACTCTAGATTCAGACGGTGTAACATTAATTAATAATTCAGCACTCATTCAGTACTCCAAATTCCATTAATAATGACTTTGTTTCATATAAAGGTAAGCCTACTACTGCACTATAGCTACCACTAATTTGTTTCACAAATTGTCCGCCTAAACCTTGTATACCATAACTTCCAGCCTTATCTTGTGGCTCACCAGTAGTCCAATACCAATCGATCTGACTATTGGTTAGAGGAGCAAATTGCACTTGAGTTTCAACTAATATCGTTTTTTGTTGTTTATTTCCTGTTATAGACACTGCGGTATAGACTTGATGGGTGTTATTAGCCAGTAACTTCAGCATATTGTGAGCAGCCGATTTGTTTTCCGGTTTACCTAATATAGTACCTTCAAATACAACACTGGTATCCGCCCCCAGAACCCAAGCCGTTTTATCTTTAGCTCTAGTAAAACCTGTAAGGGCTTTTTCTTTGGCCATTCTAAGAACATACGATTTCGGATTTTCATTTATTATTGGAGTTTCATCAATGTTGACTGAACACTGGATGAAATTAGCACCAAGTTGCTTAAGTAACTCAACTCGACGAGGGGACTGAGATGCTAAAATAAGCATATTTAATGTAATCTTAACTGACGACGAATTCTACGTAATAACCAAAAGAGCCAAGGCCAAATTACCATAGCACTTGCTACAGGCCATAAGTAATCAAATAGAAAGTAGATATCTGTTAATAAATGTAATAACCAAAAGATAACTAAGTTATATAAAGCATTAAGCAATCCAATCACAATAGATTGTTGCCAAACCGAATAATTTCGTAACCTTTGATAATTGGCAGCCAGAACATATGTGGTTAAACACAGAGCAAAACTATGTACTCCCATGCTAGTACCAACCAGAATATCTAAGAATAAGCCGGCAACTAAGGCCACACCTACATTCGCTCGGTTAGGTAACGCTAAAACCCAATAACTCAGTACTAACATGACCCAATCAGGTCGATAAAGATCAACTATTGCTGGCATAGGTGTTATCTGTAACACCAGGGCAATCATAAGACTCAGCGCTATAGAATAGTTACGGAAACTCATTCTGCTAGGGCCTCTTTAGTTAAATCTTCACTAGGCCAGAGTAATAATAAATACTTTAACCTGTCCAGTTGTGCCACAGGAACAGCCGTCACCTGAGCAAAAGGTCGGCTTTCATCACGAATAATTGAACTAACTTTCGCCACTGGATATCCCTCGGGAAATACATTGCCTAACCCAGATGATATTAATAAATCCCCCACTTTTAGATCGCTACTGTGAGGGACATGAGGTATAAATAATTCACGTAAACTGCCAGAACCTGAAACGACTAAGCGTACATTATTACGTGCAACTCGAACAGGAATAGAATGAGTGACATCCGCTAGTAATAACACCCGACTATTAGTTGAACTTACTTGCATGATTTGCCCCACCACACCATTATCATCCAACACAGGTTGTCCTTCAAAAACGCCGTTTATTGCTCCTTTATTTATCACTATCTGATGACTGTAAGGATTGTTATCCACCGCCATTAATTCAGCAACTGATTTTTTAGTGCCATTTTTCACAGGAGAGTTTAACAAACGACGTAAACGCACATTTTCTTGCTGTAAAAAAGTAAAACGTTGCAACTGCTCACTCATTAACACTGCATCATGAGTCAATTTAGCATTTTCTTCTATTAGTCGTTCCTGAGAGACCAAGCGATTGGCACTAGCATTCAACATTTCGCCGGGTAAATTGGCTAAATATTGTAATGGACTCACCAAAGAATTAAGGTAAACGCGGGTTGTACCGAATCCATTGAATTTATGATCAAACAAGATCAAGGCTACCGACAATAACAACCCTAGAGCTAGGCGACTTTGTAGAGAGGGACCTCTAGAAAACATTAGATTCATGTACGTTTGCCTGAAGGCAGCTTAAAGCTGCCTCACTTACTATATTAAATTTCTTCCAATTACTCGTAACTGAAAAGATCGCCACCGTGCATATCGATCATTTCAAAAGCTTTACCACCACCTTTTGCCACACAAGTTAGAGGATCATCAGCAATTACAACAGGAATGCCGGTTTCTTCCATCAACAAACGATCTAAATCTTTCAATAATGCGCCACCACCTGTTAACACCATGCCTCGTTCAGAGATATCAGATGCTAATTCCGGCGGGGATTGCTCTAAAGCAACCATAACTGCAGAGACAATACCGGTTAACGGTTCTTGTAAAGCTTCTAAAATTTCGTTGCTATTAAGGGTAAATCCACGAGGAACACCTTCGGCCAAATTACGGCCACGCACTTCGATTTCTTTCACTTCTTCACCAGGATAGGCAGCACCAATTTCATGCTTAATTCGCTCTGCTGTCGCTTCACCGATAAGTGAACCAAAATTACGACGAATATATGAAATGATGGCTTCATCAAACTTATCACCACCGATCCGTACTGAAGACGAATAAACAATACCGTTTAATGAAATAATAGCGACTTCAGTGGTACCACCACCTATATCTACTACCATTGAACCTGTGGCTTCTGAAACAGGTAAGCCCGCTCCAATAGCGGCAGCCATTGGCTCATCAATTAGATAAACTTCACGAGCTCCAGCTCCTAGAGCAGATTCGCGAATCGCCCTACGTTCAACTTGGGTTGAACCACAAGGTACACATACCAGCACTCTAGGGCTAGGACGTAAAAAATTATTATCATGAACTTGTTTGATAAAATGCTGTAACATTTTTTCAGTCACATAAAAATCTGCAATAACACCATCTTTCATAGGTCTTATCGCTTTTATGTTACCTGGTGTTCTACCCAACATTTGTTTCGCTTCACGACCCACTGCGGCAACACTTTTAGGTCCACCGGCTCGCTCTTGACGAATAGCAACAACTGAAGGCTCATTAAGAACAATTCCCTGATCTTTAATATAAATCAGAGTGTTTGCTGTACCGAGGTCGATGGACAAATCATTAGAGAACATTCCCCGAAGCTTCTTAAACATGGAAAAACCGAATCCTGGTTGGTAATTTATAAATATCCGCTAACTTTACCAACGCACCTAGATTTCAGCAAGGGTTGAGGTTCAACAAGATGATAATAAATGCAGTTTTGGCACTTTTTTTGTTAGTAATACCAATCTAAGTAAATAAATGACCGTATAGCTAAATTATAAAGCCACTAGATCATTTTGAGTGCATAGTAATTTAGTCGTCTTGCTATGATACTTGCTAATTCGGATTGCCCTAAAATATGCAAACAAAAAAATCCCGACAATAAGTCGGGATTTTTATTTGTACATAATTTATGTATAAATTTACTGTTCTCTTACTACTCTAAAACCAATATAGTTTGAACGGAAGCTACCATCTAACTCCATTCGAGTTGACGCCCGAGCTAATCGAGGGGCAAAATTCCAAGCTCCACCTCGAACTACCGCTCTACTCGCGTTTTTATCGCTAACAGTCCATTCCCAAACGTTACCTACTGTATCAAACAAACCAAAGTCATTACGTTCAAATGAGCCCACTGGAGCAGTACTAACATTAGACCATTGGCTACCACACCAACCACAGTTGGCATTATCAGTATCTACGCCTACACCCCACCAGTAATCTGTTTCTTTACCGGCTCTAGCGGCATATTCCCAACGGACTTCTGTTGGCAATTTATATGCGTGGCTACTTGCTTTAGAAATCCAATCAACATATGCCTGAGCATCCTTTAAACTCACACAAACTACAGGACTAGTTTCATTTTGCATAAAACCAGGACTACGCCAATTACGGTTGTCTTCCCACACCGCTTTTCCTTCTTGGTAAGATGCACAACCTTTATCTTTTTCAGCGTCTGTCACATAACTTGTGGCATTCACAAATATCTCAAACTCTTTCACACTGACTTCAGTTTCACTGATACCAAATGATTGTGTTAAATTTTTAGTTTGTACTGGCCTTTCGTTAGCTAAACCTAACCCTGTGATGTCACCCATACGGAAATTACCTGCTGGCACTACCACTAAATTGGGTCCTGGAATGTCACCGGCTAAAATATCTTGAATACGCTCACCTTTACTAAAACGATATTGCGCTCTATCCAATTCAACCCTAAGAGTTTTTGACTCGTTTAAGGTAATTTGTTGACGACTCGGCTCATACCCACGTTTCACTACTTCCACTTCATGTTCACCAGTAGGTAACATGATTTGTAACTTAGTTGAGCCATAACTGACTCCATTAATAAATACTTCGTCATCAAACACATTTGAGCGTACTGTTAATTCATACATAACAGACTCGTCGGTCACTAGTATAGGGGGTGCAGCAGAAATTTTAACATTTTTAGAACGTTTAACATTGGCACAATAACGTTTATCTAAACCTAATAATTCACACCCTTCTGAACGCTTCAAGTTGCCTTGCAATTGCAAATTCATCTTAACGTTATAGTTACCTTGACCACTAAAGTTGCTATCAGCCACTTCACTACGTAAAACTTGAACTGAAGCGTCTGTCGTTTGTCTTCTTTTTTTGGCTTGTTCTGCTTCACTTAAACTATCGTAAACACTATCCAAAAAGCGTTTTGATGCTTTCTGCTTAGCTAATGATTTACCTCGTTCAGTACATTTAGATAAGGTTTCATCTTTATCACATGCAATTTTATGGCTAACAACTACAGCTTCGTTTCGATTAAACTCTTGGTACAAACGATCTATACGGGCGCCATGTAATTGCTCTTTCAGCCCTTCAATGGTATTTAGCAAGCTATGTTTAGACACCTGCATTTGCTCAATATCTTGTAATTTAGTTTGCCATTCATTGTATTTACTTGTAATCGCATCTTTAATTGCTTTGTGAGTTCTTACCGCTTTTGCGTATGTTGCACGCACAGGGGTAATATCTAGATCAGGATTATCAATGACTTTTTCGTACTGAATATTCATTTCTATCAAAGCTGATTGCCGATCAGCTTCTGCCAAAGTGACATTTTGTCTTAATTCAGCCAATTCTCTTTCTAAAGATCCTGCAACACCTATTTCAGCATCTAAATTACTGTTGTAATTGTCATATTCGGATTGTTTGCTAGAAATTTTTTGTTCAATATCAGAAACTGAAGCAGCCAAAATAAATTGGCTAAAAGAAAGGGCAACGATAAAAGTCAGTTGAGCTATACGGTTCATTATTGGGTTCCAAACTGATTGCCTAATGGCAACTATTTTTATTGTTATGATACAAAACAGGCGATAGCCTGCCAACTCACAACTTTGTCAGCCTATGCTATTGAGTTATAACAAAAAGCGCAAGCATGTTAGACATGCAAAGTTGATTTATTTACTAGGTTCCCCTTTACTCTAAGCTTAGTTAAACACCTCTCGCCACTGAATAATACGATCATTGCCTCTAAATAAGCCAAAACTGATAGTTGCATTAGGATAATCCGTCTCGTCTGCAGCAGAACCAGAGTCAGGACCATCAGGACACGTCGCTAAATTACAAATGACTTTATCTCCATTCCAGTCGTAATTTAAATATTCAGGCCAAGTTGTTGGCGCCAACAGCGTATTTAACTGTAATAAGACTTCGCCTTGCGAATTAGGGCCATTAAAAATTAAATCTCCAATTTTATCAGCTTCCCCCAACAGCAAAATGCCATCGCTAGAAATATTATTAAGGTCATCGGTCAAATCAACACTGCCTAAAGGTTTCAAAATTAAATGCCCAGTAGCTTCATCAAAATTAATCGCAGTCTGATTATCATCGATATTTGTTAACCATTTCCCACCTTGATAATACTCAGCTATTAATGGCACTTGAAGTGCTTCAGTTTCAGGGCCGTAATTACTATGCAATGCTAAACGCCCAAAACGCAGGTTAGCTCCTTCCACATCATTAAAATAATAACCATCACAACTGCTATCTGCATAATTTTGACGATAACAAATTCCATTTTCGTCAGTAAAAAATGGCGCTAAAAAATTAATATTTAACTTTGCATCAAAAGGGTCAACAGGACCATACATCAGATTACTAGAATCAACCTTATTATATGTTACCTGAGTATCAAACAGTTCTATACGCTGAGCAAATTCTGCTGCCACTGTAGTCATTATGGGCGCATTTTGATGGACGACCTGAGAACTTCCCACATAACTACTAGTATCAGTAAAACTCAATTTAGCAGCGGTTTTTAAATCCGTTAGAGTCGGTGCGTAGTTCCAACCGCCATAAATATAATTTTTTGTGACTTGGTCTAGTGCATTTTTAGGGGTAATCAATAAAGTCGATTCTTTGGAAAATGATATAGCCTGCCCTAGATAAGTAAAATTACTACTACTTACATTAACATGAGTATTTTGCAAAGCAGGAGCTGAAGCTCCTGCCTCTTCGCTCACTGAGTAATAGGCTGGAATAAAGGTGCCTAGGCTTAAACTAGACTCAGAAGCAATTGTGTTAGCCAAATAATCTGAGTCTTCAACATCTAAAGTAATACGACCGGTTTCGCTATAATAGGCCGTTTCATAAGTATATTTGCCATCAGTAAACCCAACTCCGCTAACGCTATAAAAACTAGGGCTGCCAGTTGCACTTGTCACTGTCCCCCCATCTTTGTATTTAAAATTACCGTCTACTGTGTCAGCAACAATAGGATAATCCCTGATGACTTTTAGTGCTAAATTTTCTGCTTGATAATTTGGCAATAAATTATCATTTTCGCCGTAAGCACCAATTGTATAACTAAAACCTAAGCCTGCTCTGTATAAGTCAGTATCGCCGGCGCCTGTATATAATAATGCTCCGTCAGTTATGCTTAATTTTAAGTAGCTAGGATAGACATCAACAGTTGCTGAACCTTTTAAAATTGAACCACCAGCACTACTTTCAGCACTCAACTGCAATCTGCCAGCATCGGCATAACTTAGGCCAGTAAGTTCGGCATGACCATTAGAATCAAAGGTTAATGGATACACGCCTGTTGATTCTCCAGTGCCATCTCCGGCAATGGCAATACCAGAAAAAGGAGTGATACATTTATCTTCTGTTGGGTTTATGCAGTCGTAACCTAACGTTATGTTGGTGGTACCTATTAATGCTACTTTACAAGAACCAGTAGAGGTGTCCTTTTCTACTGCACGCAGGTTTACATTGAGGAAATTTGTTTCTGCTAATTGATCGGGTAATAAATCTCCTTCTGTATTTCCAAAAAACACAAAAGCGGAATCGACAAACTCTATTTCACAGGTTTCAGTGCCACCATTAAAACAACGTAAAGGTGCATCTGGATTAGCACTAGTTTTTTCCATAGTAATCGTACTTGCATTTGTGACGCTTAAGCTAGTTGTCATCTGCCCAGTAAATACTAAAGAATCTTGCGACCAGCCAAGTGGCGACAGGTTGATTGTGGTTTCATTACTATACAAGGTATCACAGCTTTCATTCGCACAAGCCTTGATCGTCATGGATTCAGCCTCACAAGTCAGTCCTTGTCCATTGTGCTGTATTTCATAATGATCGGGAACAGGGCAACTGTGTCGTTCATCCATAATAGTATGAACATCTGTAGTTGTTAAAACACCTTGATATATCCGAACTTCATCGATTAAACCGTGAAAATCATATCCAGCATTAGCTGCCCAACCACCGATACGAAATTCACTATCGATATAAGTTCGACTTTTTGTAGGTGTACCTTGTCGTTGAGTGAGTACTTGCTCAATACCATCTATGTAAATACGGTTATTTGTGACACTACCATTAGTAAATTCAACTACAACATGGTGCCAACCATTGGCTAGATCGGCACTAGAAATCCCATATAGATCCCCAGTACCGGTATTAAACCCCATAGAACCACCAACCATCCAAATATCATGCGACCTCCAACCAACAGGCATAACACTATTGGTGCCATCCCAGTTCATCCAAAAAGTAACACTGGTTTTAACCCCATCGGTCAAGGTATCTAAGGGTAAACCTGTTACCTGTATGGCTCCATCGTTTTGGCTAGCATATCCACAGGTACCCAACTTACCCACTAAGGCCGGTGTTGCCGTTGCGGGTACCGAGTTATGATTGACTTGAGCATGAAAATCATTACCCGAATAATCTAAAATTTCGTCAGCAGTACCATCCCAGCTACTTTCTTCAAAACGATACTCCACTAATAAACTCGCTGGAGCTGGACATACTCTTGCACTACCATCGGCATTAAGGCCTGCAGCTTGATTGTCATAAAGAGCAGTAATTTCACTTTGATTCATGGCTTGGTTATACACCATAAATTCATCCAACAAGCCGTCAAAAGCTTGCGAGGCATCAAATCCCCCACCGATACTGTCTTGCTCTTGGCCTACAATTAAACTCTGAATATCAAGAGTGCCTGTTAATTGGGTAACACATCCTCTAAAAATTTTGTCTTGATAAATACAACTTTGATCCCCCTCGCGAGTCCAAACTAAATGATGCCAATTATCATCATCTATAGGTGCGATGGATACATCACCATTGTTCTCATCTTTTAAATGGGGCCTAAAGCTATCATTATCGAGAAACCACATAATTAATTCATTATTCTTGGCTCCTGCACCCGACAATATACTTTGATGGCTTTGTTTATCTGTTTTGGCCCAAACCGACAAGGTAAAGTCAGTTTGCCCAGTTAAAACATTTTCATCTAAAATTAAGTAATCTTCTATCCCAGTGGCTGTCAAGTCCACCGCATTACATACCTTACCTTCAACTACTGTAGCGGATAAGGCTTGACCGTTTGCGCCTCCAACACTATCAACTACTACATCATCTAAATCGTTATACAGAAGTTCATCAAAACGATATTCGGCAATGGGTTTGGTAGGGCACGCATGTCGCTCATTCATAATAAGTTCGATTTGAGTTGTGGTTAAATCACTTTCATATACACGCACTTCATCAATTAGCCCATGAAAGTCATAGTTCCTATCGTTTGACCAACCGCCAATCCGTAGCGTGTTGTCTACGTAAGCTTGACTTAAATTCGGAGTACCCTGACGTTGAGTTAACGTTTGTTCTACGCCGTCTAGGTATATACGATTATCGGTTACACTACCGTTAGTAAATTCAACTGTGAAATGATGCCACGTATTAGCTAAGCCAGCACTTGAAATGCCATATACATCGCTACTGCCGGTATTAAATCCTATGGAGCCACCAACTATCCAAATATCATGACCATTCCAGCCAATAGGCATTGAACTTTCAGTCCCATCCCAGTTCATCCAGAAAGTAACGGTTGTTTTGCTGCCATCGGTAATTGTATCTAAAGGCAAACCTGTCACTTGTATTGAGCCATCATTTTGACTTGCGTAACCACAAGTCCCTAATTTTCCTGGTAAAGCAGGTGACGAAAATTTAGCTGTGGAATTATTAGTCACAACACCATGATAATCGTTGCCCGAACTGTCTAAAACTTCATCAACCGTCCCATCCCAATAATCTTCTTCAAAGCGGTACTCAGCGAGTAAATCTTTTATACAAATAGATACATCCTGCATGTCTGAATCTATAGCCGTTTTATCTTGTACAAAATTGTAAATTCTCACATCGTCAAATGAACCATTTGCAGAATTAGCGCTTGAACCATTTACCGCGTAAGTAGAACGATTATCCCCGATAAACAATGTCCCCATCCCATCTAATGTACTACCACCTGGGGTTTCAATATAATCAGTTGTACTGGCCTTTTGACCATTAATATATAGTTGTAACGCGGCATTTATAGGATCCCATGTGACCGCAATATGCACCCATTCATCAGCAGCAAAGGCATAAGTCTCAGTGGTAGAATACAAATCATCATCGCCATTGTATTCGAGACCAAACCTTAATGAACCATTAGAACGTAATACAAGAAAGAAATACTTATTATCAGGGCTCCCTAAACTAGCATCAAGTAACTGCCTATCCCCGCCTCCAGACCAATCTTCATTGCTTTTATACCAAAAAGAAATCGTGCCATTATTTCCCAAGTCGTTAATATTGACGCCAGTATCGACAGCGTTAATTTCACTATTTGAATTATTAAAACCGACAGTTAATGCGGAACAAGATTTCTGCTCTAAATTGTCAAAATAAGGGGCAATAGAGCCAAGAGGTGAGCCATGCTTACTGTTCGCTGTTGAGTCTAAAACGCTAGCCGAATTGCTCCATGTGTCTTGTTCAAATTCATAAAAAGCAACTAATTCTGCTGAAAATCCAATTCTACAGACAAAGCACAAGATCAAAGCCAGAATTATAGATAAGGAGCTAGACAGGAGAGGCCTAAATTTATTCCATAGCATCAACATAAACCTCACGAGTCACTATATAATTTCCAGCTTCACAACGACCAGTACTAATGAATTTTGAATAATTATAAATGGTTCCATTATCTGTTACTGCAACATCATTAGAAGTCACTGTATAACTACAATTATTTAATCCTAACAATCCTTCCATTGGTACTGAATGAACACAATATGCGCTGGCACCCGATATGGGATATTTAGCCGCTAAGCTACATTCCACTCCAGTTCTTGCAGCATTTAATGCTCGTTGGCCTAATACTTCATAAATAACGGTTTCTGAGGATGATGATAATAACCGAGTCATAGTGACCGCTAATAAGCCAAATACAATAATCACAAATAAGGCTATCACCAACATGCTACCTTGTTGGTTTTTAATACTGTAAGGGGATTTAAATAGGTTAAGGTACATTAGGGATATGTACCTCAATATTATAATTGACTATTTCTTCATTCCGCTCAAAAGCTAATAACAAATTGACTAAACCGTTTCTAGTCAGACTAGGGCCGACTATTTTAAAAGGTAATTCATCGTCATCAGTCAGTTCATTAACTAAACCAGTTGCCATTAATATGCCTCCTGATGAATAAGCTGTTTGCTCCAAATCAATGCCAGTTTGGTGGCGTCTTATTTCTCCAGTATTGTGGGCACAATAACTGACAGCATAGCGCGCAAAATATAATCTTGATGCAGGAGAATAATCGGCAAATGTACCTGATAAAGTCAAACTGGCTGTATGTTCAGCAGAATTAGCAGTGCTACAGTCATTATCATCTGTATCGGTGCAGCTTAGAACCTCATGTTTTTTGTTATTAGCAGAATTATAAATATCATCGTTACTGGTAGGGTAAACAAAAGCATAATCAGTGTCTGAAGTGGATAATTGAAAACCAGCAGGATTATCGGCAAACTCGACTATTGTAGCTGCTGTGGTAATTTCAGGGTAAACAGATAAGGAAGTATAAAAACTGGTCCAAAGTGCCGGTACAAACTCGATACATTGAATACTATTGCTTCCGTTAGATTTAATTCGTGCACTATTTGGAATAGCCTGTCGTAACTCACGGTTTAATCTTTCAACCACAAAGCGACTTTCACTTAATATTTGATCTCGTTCAATAACATCAGCATAAATTCCCATACCAGAGCGAATGACCCCCGAAACACCTATAGACACAACACCCAGTACAATAATGACTGTAATTAATTCTATAAGAGTAAAACCTTTGGTATTTGAGGAACGAAGGACAAGAGCCACTAATAATTGCTCCTGAAGGTACTAAAAATAAGTTCTTCGTCATTGGGAGTAATCACTCGCACTTGGATAAATTTAGTATTACCCACATAGTTCCCACCGCCCACTATAGCATCATCTACCCCATCCATGTTGTCGTCATAAAATACAGTGACCGCCAAACTAAATCCAGCATACAAGTCGGCTCCATCGAGCGCTATATTGCTACCCATTGCATTCTGTTTGAAATCTGTACCAGAAGCCGACAAACCGTGATAATCGTCTACATCATTAAACAACTCTCTACTCTCATCCGGCCCTAAATCTTGACTTTGCGTACATGGATTACCACCTTCATTACAACGCAACACTTCACCTGTTCGACTAGAGTTGTCATCAAAGGGTTTACTGGCAATTTCGTTCATGAGCGACTGAGCCAATTCAGTAGCCCGTACTTGGAATATAGGGTCAACACTGCGAATAGCCTGAGGCGCCATTAATGACACAAACAGTGTCATCGCAATAGCAAAGACGACTAAGCCTATTACTAACTCAACTAGGGTAAACCCTCTCAATTTATTCACAGGCATGAATGTAGCCTTCTGATTCGACACAAACTTTGACAGTAGATTCGCCAATAAGCTCGATGACACAGGTAGAGTCACAACTACTAGTGTTAGTTTGTGGACGGCCTAATGAATCAAAACGTATATACCCATAAGATGTACCCGTTGAATCTTGCGCCAGTAAATTTACACTTTCATCTGACATTTCACTAGCTGACGTTGTTAAGTAATCAGGATTCGAATAGTCAATGGCAGTATTACAAGTAGCAGATGTCACACTAGGAGTTTGGTAATCTAATTCAGGGAGGCCAAATGCCGAGGGAGACTCACTAAAGTTAATCTGAAAACAAAGATCATCTCGAGTATCAAACATTGCACGAGTTTGCATATTACGTAACGCAGATATTAAGCGGGCTTGGTAAGTGTATTCTGCGTAACCAGATGAAGTTGAAAACCGACTGTAAGCAGTAACAGCTAACACACTAATTAAGGTTATAACCACAATCAGTTCAATAAGAGTATAAGCTCGATATTTTTGTCGAGGTAATGAACTAGTCAATTTCATATCACCCTCGTCTAACAATCTAAAACGCCACACAAACAAAAGGGAGCTAGGCTTGCTCCCATTTTAATAACCTAAATTTACAACTAACAGCCACCTGTGACTAGAGTAACAACCGGAGCAACATTCTCACCCGTCGATTCAGTATAAAGCACATGACAGCTTGCGCCAGTAGCGGCGGTAAGCGTTAAATCGATTGTATTGGCATCAGCAGGATGGATGGTAAATGTTCCTACCGCTGAGGTTGTGCCACCCGCACCCACCGTAAAAGTAAAGTCACTTGTTGCTAATTCTACCCAACCAGACAATGTAGTAGCAGTCGCAGCTTCTGCATCTGGATATCCGTAATCAGTTTCGACAGTTTGCCCGCCAACTGAAACCTGAGAAGTAGAATCCCCTGCAGCCGCTGTTTTTTGCTCTCCGGCAATGGCCGATTTGGCATAAACTAGTTGGGCTCCGCCCTGCAGAGCAGCCTTAACCCCTTGCAAAGTTGCGGCTCTAGCGTCACCTTGAATATCGATAAATTTAGGAGCAGCCGTTACTGCTAGAATGCCTAAAATTACAATCACAATAATTAATTCAATTAATGTAAACCCGCGTTGCTGTTGCATAAACCTATCCTCTTTGATGCTAAATATTTTATATTTTATAGAATGTATAGGGTTTATACCATCAATGCCCTTTTAAACCCATTTACTTTAGGTATGTAATTTCTTACCTAATAATAATTAATTATTACTAAAGACAATAACTTGCCCAATGCGTGGGTCATAAATAAAGCCATTACCAACAGTATTATCAACTGGTTCAGTTGTACGATTTTTAATAGTTTGGGTTAAATAATAATAGCAAACATCATTACCACCAGATCCTGCATCAGTGTTAACACGAGTAAAATAGCGATAATTCTCAAAAGGGCGATTGGCCCAATTTGAAGAAATAGTAGGTGCACTTTGCATAATCAAATTAAAAATACTTTCACAATCCAACACACTTACCACATCATCTTCACTGCTACTGTCAGTGCTAAGTTGTCCTGTAGGGTATCCAGTATCTTTGTCGATGCCAACTTGGATACTTTCAATGGTAATAAAAGTTGAATTAGAACCATTATTTTCTTTAGGCCTTCCTTCTAACTCCCACTGTGCCCTTGCTAGGCCAACCCCAGTGGCAAATCCGCCAGCAACGCCTTCTACTGTAGCGTCCTCGGCATCGGTCGTCACATCGAGTAATCTTGGTAATGCAGTAGCAGCCAACAAGCCCAAAATAACCACAACTATGACTAATTCAATCAGGGTAAAACCTTGTTGCGTTTGCTTCATTTGTTTCAGACTATTTAGCCTATCGTCATTAATTAACATTTATATACTCCAACAAAATCTAAGTTTAATTTTTTATTTGTAACACTTGGCCTAAATTCATTTTATATTCAAAATACGCACCTGAAGATAATCGATATCGACAAATTTCATCAATACTATTACCCGTTATCGACTTTCCATCATAGTAGTCCACAAGTACCTCAAGCCCTTCAAGTTCAAGAGGAAATCCCAGCATCATATTCCAAATTTTTATACATCCATTAACATTAGTCTCGGTTTTAGGCCAGCCTTGAACACTCATCAAAATCGACTGGCTTTTAGTCTCAACTAACTTTTTCCCTTCACCTAATTGACTGGAATAGGTGCTTACCATAAGTTTTTCTGGGCGGCCTTCTGCTTGCCACTGCCAATGTGCATTATTAACACTAGCACTAAATGTATCCGCTAGCTTCTCTAAAGACAAGCGACGAATATCTGCCGAACTATTATACAAATAATGAATAAAAACAGCTGTTAAGCTCAAAAATACCACAACCACTAAGATGTTAATAAATAAACTTCTATTACGTTCTAGAGCGGCTTCATTTTTTTGCACTTTTTTACCCTTTTATGGCACTCATCATGTCCCACATAGGAGTGAAAATCCCTAACGCTAGAACTAAAACCATAGCAGCTACGACCATAATCAATAAAGGCTCAATTTTAGCTGTCAAACTTTTTAAATCGTAATCAACTTCCCGTTCATAAAATTCTGCCGCTTCTGACAACAACTCATCTACTCGTCCCGTTTCCTCACCTACATTGATCATTTGCAAAACCAAAGGAGTAAATAACTGGCTACTACTAGCTACTCTAGACAGGCTTTCACCTTTTTCAATGTTTTTTCGCATAGTGATCACTCTATCTGCCATAAAACTATTATCTACAGCTTCAGAAACTAAATTTAAAGCAGACGTTAAAGGAACCCCAGAAACCAACATCATAGAAAAACTACGAGAAAAGCGACCTAACAAAGTACGCTCAAAAATACTGCCAACTATGGGCAAACGTAACTTAGTTTTATCCCACTTATATTGACCGCTATCGGTTTGCAAATACTTGGCCAATAAAAAAATACACACAGAAACAATAACTAACAAATAATGCCACTTGGTCATAAAAAACTCTGAAGTACTAAGCAAGATCCTAGTCATCAAGGGCAATTCAGCACCAAAAGATTTAAACATATCAGCAAAAATAGGAATAACCACCATATTCATAATTACCATAGCAATCACGATAGCAATCAGTACAAACATAGGATAACGAGTAGCAGACTTAATTTGTTTACGGGTTTCTAACTCTCTTTCGAGATAAAAGCCTAGCTGCAGAAATGCATCATCTAATTTACCTGTGTTTTCGCCAACATGGACCATACTGACAAATAATTTATTAAATACTTGTGGGTGTTTATTTAATGCCGTCGACAGGGTTCTACCCCGCTCTAAGCCTTCTCCTACATCGTACAAAGCTAACTTCATACGTTTAGAGCTAGTTGTGTCAGCTAAGCCTTTCACGGCTCTTAAAATCGGAATTCCTGACTTGGCTAAAGAATACATTTGTCGAGAAAATATAACTAAATCTTCTAATTTAATAGCAGGTGTAAATATTGAAATACCCAGTTCCGTAGAGACATTTTGCTCCGCATCTTGGCTTTTGGTTATTTCAATTGGTATAAAGTTTCGTCCAGACAAAATGAGTGCGACAGCTTTTGCATCTGCAGCTTCTAAGATTCCAGTTGCTAGCTCACCAGAAGGTTTTCGAGCTTTATAATTAAAATTAGCCATTGTAAGGCCCCAATGGATCATCTTTAGGAGCTAACTCTAGAGTTGTATTTTCAGGTTTTAAACTCTCTTTGGGGGCATCACTCTCGGTATCGACTTCTAGGTTAGGTTCCAGCATATTTTCTTCGTCCGGTTTATTTTCTATACGATCATCCGATACCATCTCAATCAATTTTAACACCTCATCGACAGTAGTAATCCCCATCTTGGCATACATTAATGCGACTTTCGCCAAAGGCACAAAACCTGTACTTTTTTCAGCGTTTTGAGTAAATGCAACTGTGTCATTCATTTTCAGTGCATTCATCATGCTCTCGGTCATCTCTAATAATTCAAAGACACCAACACGTCCTTTGTATCCTGTTTGGTTACAGTTCTGACAACCCCGACCTTTTTTGAAAGATATTGCATCTAAGTTTTTGTCTAAACTATAAAGCCAAAAACGCTGTTCATTATTTAATTGATAGTTAGTACTACAGTTGGTGCAAATTTTTCTTACTAATCTTTGTGCGACGATTGCTCGCAATGAACTAGCCACTAAATAACCAGGAGCGCCCATGTCTAATAATCGAATGGCGCTACTTACTGCATCATTGGTGTGCAAAGTAGATAACACTAAGTGACCTGTTAATGCCCCTCGCAGACCAATTTCTGCTGTTTCTTGATCTCGCATTTCTCCCACCATAATAATGTCGGGATCTTGTCTTAAAGTAGTACGTAGAATATTAGAAAAACTTAAGCCAATCTTATTATTGGTTTGTACTTGGTTAATTCGCGGCAATCGATATTCAATAGGATCTTCAACAGTAATAATTTTTGTTGCCGCATTATTTAATTCACTTAAAGCGCCATACAAGGTAGTCGTTTTACCAGACCCTGTAGGACCAGTAACCAAAATCATGCCGTGAGGTCTGTGTAACAAACTTCTAAAACGAGTCAATAAAGCGGTTGGCATACCTGTTTGTTCTAAACTTAATATCCCAGCAGACTGATCTAGTAATCTCATCACCACAGATTCACCGCCTTGAATCGGCATAGTCGACACCCTGACATCAACTAAATGGCCTTTAATACGTATACTCGTGCGGCCATCTTGAGGTAATCGTTTTTCTGAAATATCTAAACCAGACATTAATTTGAGTCTGAGTACTAAAGCAGAAGCAATATTATTTTCTTTTATTACATTTTCTTGTAACACGCCGTCTACCCGCATACGTATACGTAACATAGCTTCATCGGGTTCAATATGAATATCAGAGGCTTTTGCTTGAATAGCATCTTCAAATATAGACTGTAATAACCTTGCTACAGTTGTATCTTGTTCATCACCCACACCTGTATCAAAATCAAATTCGTTATCATCTTGATATTCTTCTGCCAGTTCTTGGGCGAAAGAAGCTATTTCATCGGTACGGCGATATAAATTATCATAGGCTTGCAGCAACTGACTGTCACTGACTACCGCCACATCTATGGGCTTTGGTAACAACCTAGACAATACATCAATTGCAGCAAGGTCAGCAGGGTCACTCATTCCAACTAAAAGCCGGTCGCCCTTATCCTCTAGAACTAAAGCTCGATAACGTCTAGCCTGCACTTCAGGCAATAAATTAACCGCCGCACTAGTGACGTTATATTGATTAATATCTATATGGGGAACTTTTAAATGTTGAGATAAAAACGAAAGCAACTGCTCTTCCGTTACAAATCCCAATTCGATCAACATCACACCTAGTTTACGACCTGACTGCTTTTGTGCTGCCAAAGTTTGGGTTAACTGATCTTCAGTAATAATGCCATTTTGTAATAGTAAATCACCTAAGCGTATTTTTACTTTCGCTTTCATTCAGCCTCCAACAATATTTGTATTCTTTGCTCAACAAAAGCGTTAACTGCATTTTCTAACTGATTAGATCGTAATGCCTTCTGATAAGCCGGAAGCGCGGCATCATAATTGCCAGTTTGATCCTCAATTATGCCTAATCCTAACCACCACTTGCCATTAGATGGTGAAATTTCTGTTAAGGTTAAGTAGTCAGTTTTGGCTAAATCAATTTGTTTAAGCTGTCTTGCCAAACCTGCTCTGTAGGCTAAAAACTCTTCTGTATCAATTTTGGGTTGAAATCCACTAATAGCTTTCATTGCCTGATTGGGCTGCTCTTGTGCCACATAAACGCGGGCAAGCATCAAGCGAAAGTCTGTTCTTTCTGGAAAGACTTCCACACCCTCAATTAATAATAGTTTTGCTTGAACATAATTTCCTTGCGAGAACTTTAATGATGCAAGTTTTTTTCGAGCATTTATATTGTCTGGCTCAGACTTCAATAATGTTGCAAGTAATGAGCTTGCTTGAGTCGTATTACCTGCGGCAAGATTTTCTGAAATATTTTGTTTGAGCTCTGCCAACCTTTTATCTTGACCGCTACCACTCATGCTAAATGTCGCTGGCTTTTTTCTAGGTTTATTCTCGACAATAGGATTTTCAGTCACTGGTTCAACTATTGTTCTTGCTTCTACATCTGGTGTGGGTATCTCTACAGTGACTATTTGTGAGCTTTGTTCTATCTCTCCTTGCTCAACTTTTTTTCCCACAGGTTGTTGAATTACTCCATCATCAAATACTAAAACAGGCTTAGTCTGTTGGGTTTTAGGTATATCTTTAAGCTCAACACTTTGCATCTTTTTAACTATTTTAGGCTCAGCTACCGGTACAGTATCTTTTAATTTTATTGATAAAGGAGCTTCATCTTTCATATGTCTAGAATTGCTCAATATCGCATAAGCGATAGCCGCCACGGCAATGATTAGTAGAAGTATAACTCTAATTTTAGAAGACTTTTTTTCAGGTGGTTGATAGTCGGCGTTTATCGCCTCAGTTTGTGACTCTCTAGATTCAAGATCTTTTAACATCTTGTTGATCACACTCATGAGAAAAACCTCATAAAACCAAAGTACCCAGCCACAATTATGAATACAATTAATAGCACACTGTAAAGGACTATATTCATTCTATTGGAGATTGGAATTGCCGCTTCTGTATCTTTAATCGCCAATTTTAAATAAGCTTCAGTAATTTTCAGCTGTCCCTCACCGTAAGCTAACATCAAGGCTTTATGACATAATACATTTACAATTCGAGGGGTTCCTTGACTGGCTTTATATAATAATTTACAACAAGTTCGATCAAATATTTCAGCCCCTTTATAACCCGCCACCAACATCCTATGCTTCACATATTGATAAACTTGATCGGCATCCATTAAACGTAAAGAATAGGCAAAGGTAATTCTCTGTTTTAATTGTCTTAACTCAGGTAAGGCTAATTTATCATTTAACTCTGGCTGTCCAAATAACACCACTTGAATTAGCTTTCTAGTTTCAGTTTCTAAATTAGTAACTAGCCTTAATGCTTCAATACTTTCTACGGGTAATGCTTGTGCTTCATCAATTATTAACACCACGCCTCTATTACTTTGATTAATTTGTATAAGGCGTTGTTGAATACGCTGGGTGAACTCTTGCTGATCGGCTTGGTCAGTCAATACTACGTTTAACTCGTTAGCGACGGCTCGGCGTAATTCACTTGGGGTTAAATATGGATTTGGGATATAAGCAGCAACAAAATGATCAGGTAATTCGTTTAGCAACTTTCTACAGATTAAAGTTTTACCTGTTCCTACTTCACCGGTGACTTTAATAAACCCTTCTCCGGTTTTTAAAGCGGTAAGTAAAACTTGAATCGCTTCTTTATGACTAGGTAAGCCAAAGAAATAACTAGTATTGGGAGTTAGAGTAAAGGGTAATTCTTTAATACCGTAGTGGTATAAATACATGGTTTAATCCACTAAAAGCCAGTCAGCCATTTGATCTCGACTGCGGCGTAATTCCTGTTTCCAAGTATTATTATTAACAACTGTAGGTCGAATCAAAATGATCAATTCCTTTTTCACTTCTTTTTCTTGTTTGCTTTTAAATAAATTACCAAATACTGGAATATCACCTAACCAAGGAGTTTGAGATTCGGAAGTAGAAATAATGGATTGCATAAGGCCGCCTATTACCACAATTTCTCCCGATTTAGCTTTAATAACAGTATCTGACTCTCGAATGTTACTTTGTGCTAACGGTAAAATGTATTGCTCTTCGTTTAAAGTAACCACTTTCTCTTGTTCTTGTGTTTCTATCACTGAAGGATGCACATGTAACAACACTTCATCATACTGATTAATTTGCGGGGTCACATCTAAAGCAATACCAGAGAAGAATGGAGTTAGTTCAATATTTGGAACTACAGATGTGCTACTTGATGAAATGGTACTTTGGCTGGATACGTCAGTAACAAAATATTCGTCATCACCCACTTTAATCACAGCTTTTTGATTATTAGTCGCAGTGACTCTTGGGCTAGACAGAACCTGAACATTACCTTGAGTTGATAATAAGGATAAAACACCCGAGAAATCTTTATTAACAAAAGACAAGCTTGTGACATTACCTAAAGCTGCGCTGATTGAGTTACCAATGGTGCCTGCTGTAGTTGAAAACTGGAAATCTGTCGAGCCACTATTAGCCAAGATCTGTCCCCAATTTATCCCTTGTTGGTAACCGTCATCTAAGGATACTTCAATAATTCTAGCTTCTAAGATAACTTGTCTTTGCACTATTTCTTCAGACACATCTAGAAAAGCCTTTATTGAGCGAATCTCACCAGGTAGTGCTCGCACTGTCACTAATCCTGCTTGTGGTGTAACCATCACGCTTCTGCCATCCCCTTCAGGGATCATTGTCTCTAAAGTTGCCAATAAATCCGACCAAAAATCGGTATCAGTGCTAGTCGAAATGTTTGTGCCATTACCACTATTAGAATTAGAACTGTTGCCACCACTGCTATTACTACTGTTACTATTGCCACTGAAGTTATTTTGAGAGCTAGTACCACTTTGATTACTACTATTACCGCTACTGCTCGAAGCAACTTGTGATACACCACCCGAGGTTATACTTGTTTGGGTAGTACCATTTCTTTTCATTAATAAATAATTAACTGCAAAAGTTTCGGTGCGCATACCTGACGGATAGATACGATAAATATTTTGTTTACGCTCAATTTCGTAACCGTAAAGTTCTGCAACTAAATCAAATACATCATTTAGCGCTACTTGTTTTAAATCTAATGAAATATCGCCCGTCACTTCTGGGTGAATAGCCACACTAAAAGGGGTATCTTTTACTATGCTGCTAAAAAATACAGCGGCTGGCAGTTGTTGCGCATTGATATCGTACTTTACTACGCCAAAGAGTTGCTCAGGTGTTTCAGTTGTTTTCGGCAATAAAGCTTGATTCACTTCATCAGGTATTGAATCAAGAGATTTAGCCGTTGTATTTTTTTGCTGATCAAATTCGGCAATCGCAGAATCTAGAGAATTCTCCACAGCACTCTTTTGAGGTGGAGTTTGACAGCCACAAGTTACAATCACCAAACTAATAAATAATAATTTTTTAAAAACCATTGTTGATATCTTTTTTAATATTGTGGTTATTTATAAATAGTGTTTTTTCGCCACTATCTGTATTGAGTATTACCTGATTTTGACTAATCAAAATCACTTTATTACCTTGTACAAAGTCTGCTACTCGATATTGCTTTCCATTAATTACTGCATACTTACTTTGACCCGTTATAAAAACAGCATTAAGTACTAGTGCGGAGCTTACTTCATCTTGCATTTTTTTCTGATGAAAAGCACCTTGAGGTTTAGTTGGGTCGATCAATGTTTTTGCTGCAACGAAAGTAATCTGGCTTAAGCACAGAAATATAAAAAATAGTAGTCGCATCACCTATACTCCCATAAAAGCTTTACTGGTGCTTACAGTAAAAATTTCTAGTTCAACTCGACTAGCAGGGTATTCTTCAACCTTGTATTCGAACTTTTTCCAATAAAACTTCCACTTCAGAGATTCTAGTTTTTCTAAATAAGCTTGTATCGCAAAGTAAGACCCTTCAAAAACTAGCTTAACACCATGATGATAAAGTTCAGCAACCTCTTTAGGTTTATCTGTATTAGTTTCACCCAAATATAAAGGCGTAGGTGGAATCGAATTTAGTGCAATTAATTTAATATCTTTACTATTTTTTAATACACTTTCTAGCACTTCTACCATCTGCTTAGCTGGCACTAAATTACTTATCTTATTTTGTAATTTTTCGTCTAAGGCATTGATTTCTTGATTTAATTTTTCAATACGCTGACGAACTTCAATATTAAGGTCGACCTGAACACCATTGGTTAATTTTTCTAACTGCAACTTCACCGTTTGCTGTTGCTCTTTCTCAGCGATAATATTGGTATTCAACATTTGTGTTTTATCAAATGTAGGCTCTAACAGTAATGTGTAAAGCAAATATACAATCAACGCGACACCTGCCAAAAACAATAACACTTGCTCTCGCGTGCTTAACTCTATGAACTTATCTGAAAGTTTAGAAAATTCAGATACTTTAGATTCACTCATTTGCCACCGCCTGAGCAGTTTGTGTATCTGCATCTTTGGTCAAAATAAAATTCAATAATCCTTCATCATCTCGAAATATTCGTGTGTCAGAAAACTCTTGTCCTCGAAAAAAACTAGAGTCACTTAATTTGTTGACCCACATTGGAATATATTCAGAGTCTTGGGTAGCACCTTCAATAGTGACACTGGTGCTATCCATATATATCCGAGTGAGCCATAATTCTTTCTGATGATTCTCAGCTAAATCAATCATCAAATCTGCAAAACCAGTACGTTTTTGTGTATCTTGGCCAACCAATTCAACATAAACTCGCTTTTTCATCTTAATTATTTGCTGTTTAGTTGCTACTTCAGCTAATAATTTAGGGTCCGTGACTAATCCATCATACTCATCTTGCAAGGATTTAATTAACGCACTTTGTTGACTGTTATTATTCTGCGTTTGCTCAAGTTCTGTCATCAATTCTTGTTGAGAAAAAGAAACGTAGCTATTAATTAAAACAGCAACAACAACAAGGATTAGCCAGACTGCAACCACAAAAGGTAAAGAAAGCACTCTAAGTTTAGGTTGAAGGTCGGCTGTATACAGATTTATATTAAGCTTCATTCGGCAAGTACCTTATCGCTAGCTAGAGCTGCCGCTAAACTTGTAAAACTTTTTGGATTTAGCGATAAGTCCTGTTCTTTTTGAATTTCTGGCTCAAACGGCACAACAGACACATACACTAAATCTTTTATAAGATCTGCTATTACATCTTGGTGAGTGCTATCCAATACAAGATACAGTTTTTTAACTGGCGCTTGACGTAATTGACTCTCAAAATAGTCCATAGAACGTTGTACTTCCAAGCCTAAATTATCCACGATTCCCATAGATAATTCTTCAGCTGACAAACTGCCCAAATTTTCATAACCATTAAGTCGGCGAGAAAAAAACAGCTTACTTTGTTTGATAATATTTAAGCTTAGTTGTCCACCCTGCTCTTGTTTTAATACAATCGCTGCATCTTCGCTAAAAGGGATCAGGTTGCAAATTGACAATTCTTCTATGCATATTTTTTCTAAGACTAAAGCCGCTTCCAAAATACCATCACGAATCGAACAAATTTCACTTTTGGTAACGGCAACCACATTGACTTGTTTTATACCAGATGACGATGTGGGGGGATCAAAATAATCAACAACTAAATCTTCGTCACCAGGCAGGTTCTCTTTAACACTCCATTGTAATGCTTGTACTAGCTCAGAATCGTCTACTGCTGGTCGATCTAAATGCATGATTTGATATTTAGATATTGATAACACTACATTACATTTAGTGCTTTGCAATTTATTTTGTTCAACGTAATGTTTTAGCTGATGTTGCCAATTTTCTTTACTTAAAGAATGTTGTTTAACCCAAATTAATTGGCCATTAGACTTTTGTAAACTTGATATATGCAAATTATGCACACCAAATTCAATCCCAACAGAATGGAACTTAGATGCTTTTCTAAATTTAGTTTTGATGTACTGACGCCAGCCAATATTCATATCGTACGCTAAGATGCCCGTAGTTAATGCCATTACAGCAAAAATAATTACAAAGCGCCAGCGCTAAAAGCAGATAATTCGATCAAATTTATTTAATAAATCCAATGATTTATAAAAATAGAGGTTAACCTTAGGAGTATTCGATCTATTTATATATAGTTAACTATATATAAATTTTTTCTTACTCTTGCGGAGTGTTAAACTTTACCAACACTTAGAAATTGATTTATTGCCCTTGTCTGCATACATATTTTTATCTGCAGCCTGAACTAAGTCATAAGGGCTTTTTGCATCTAGTCCGCGAATCGCTCCGCCAATGGCAATCGACACATCTACAGTAATTAATTCATTATCAGGTGACTTAAGAGCATATTTATCATCTATTATTGCCCTTTTATTTTCTATTATTTCAGTTAAAGATTCAGCACAGGTAACGCTGGGAGCAATTAACAAAAACTCATCTCCACCAAAGCGACAAATAAAATCACTCGCTCGATTAAACATTTTCAAACGGTGGGCAACTTGCTGTAAAATAATGTCTCCAACCCCATGCCCATAATTATCATTGATCAACTTAAACCCGTTAATATCAAACAGTATGGCTGCATAAGATCTTTGATATCGGACATAATCAGCTTCAAAATTTTCTAATCTGTGATCAAAAGCAGCTCGATTATATAGATCCGTCAACTTATCCTTAATTGCTAATTCTTCAAGTGCAGCATACAAAACGCTGCGCTCTCTCGCATATGAGATTGCCCGCTTAAGAGAGTGAGTGCTGACTTCATCCTTTAATAGGTAATCTTGAGCCCCTAACTTTATTGCTTGTAAACCTAGCGTTTCATCACTACCGGTTAAAACAATGATAGGAAGATCTTGGCTTATCTCTTTTACATCTTTTAACGTTTGTAAACCTAGACTTTCTGAGATATTTAAATCAATAACTAACAAGTCAGGAATTATATATTCAAGAGACTTTTGCAAACTTGTTACTGAAGCAAAATCGACAGTTATATATCTACAGCTATCATCTGCATTAACAATCTGCTTGAAAAGATAGATGTCATCTGAATTATCTTCTAACAAATAAATTGTTATGTCTGTCTTCATATTTAATTTTCCCTATTAAAATTATACAGCAGAGTAAATTTCATATTAAATATACGACAAATTCACAAAGTGGTGTCATTATTCCTAACATACATTTTAAATAAACAGTTAGATAAAAATTTGTCACTAAGACCAGAGAATTAAGCCTTGATTTTTTATCTTTTGCAATAGTAAACAGTTTTATGAATCAATATAAGCATCATACCCACTTATCACACCGAACCGGTTGGCTTCGTGCCGCTGTAATGGGTGCAAATGACGGTATTGTTTCAACCGCGAGTCTTATTGTTGGGGTGGCCGCAGCTAACACAAGCCAACAAGGGATACTTATAGCCGGATTAGCAGGACTAGTCGCTGGAGCAATGTCTATGGCTGCGGGGGAATATGTGTCGGTCAGCTCACAGGCCGATACTGAAAAAGCTGACCTTGCGATTGAACAAAAATCTATAGAGCAAAATTTTGAATTTGAGCAAGATGAACTTAGCAAAATTTACCAGGACAGAGGGGTGGAACCCGCTATTGCCAAACAAGTCGCGCAACAGTTAATGGAATACGACGCACTTGGCGCTCATGCTAGAGATGACATAGGCATTTGTGATACTGGAACAGCTCAACCTGTGCAAGCTGCACTATATTCTGCAATAACCTTCACAATAGGCGCTGCTTTTCCATTAATAATAGCTTGGCTAATGCCACTTAATTTATTAATTCCTTTAGTGGCAATAGGCTCCTTAGTCTTTTTATCTCTGCTAGGTGCAATTGCAGCCAAAACAGGTGGAGCATCAATTTTTACCGGTGCTATAAGAGTGACTTTTTGGGGATCATTAGCCATGGCTTCAACGGCAGGCATAGGCCAACTATTTAGTCTCTAATACCAAATTTTAAGTAAAAATATCACTCTATGTAACAAGGTAAAATCAAATTGGACTAAAGACGCTGAAGCCAAGGGGTAAAGTCACTATATGTCTGGGTGTATTATAAATAATAGGCTTGCTTCACCAAATTATAAGAAAGGTCATAAGAAATTTGTTCGGCTTGTTGTTCTGTTAATCTGTGATCAGATACCAGCTCGGCTAAAAAAGCACAATCCATACGACGAGCGACATCATGTCTAGCAGGAATAGACAAAAATGCCCGCGTGTCATCATTAAACCCTACCGTATTGTAAAACCCTGCTGTTTCAGTCACTTGCTGACGATAACGTCGCATTCCTTCTGGACTATCATGGAACCACCAAGCAGGCCCAAGTTTTAAAGCAGGATAGTGACCAGCCAAGGGCGCCAACTCTCTTGAATAGGTAGTTTCATCTAAAGTGAACACAATAATATTCATTTTTGGGTGACAGCCATACTTGTTCAATAAAGGACGTAAATTCTCGACAAATTCAACTTGAACCGGAATATCAGCACCTTTATCACGGGCAAATTTTTCAAAAAGCGGCTGGTTATGATTCCGGTAGACTCCTGGATGAATTTGCATGACTAGGCCGTCTTCAATACTCATGGATGCCAGCTCAGTTAACATTTGGGCCCGGAAACGATCGGCTTCTTCAGGGGTAAAATCTGTAGAACGAATTTTTTGATATAAGGCTTCTTTTTCATCGTCAGCTAAATCTAACGTTCTGGCGGTTGGATGCCCATGGTCGGTGGAAGTAGCCCCCATCTCTTTAAAATAGTTACGTCTATTTTGTAAGCTAGCTAAATAACCTGCAAAACTATCAATATTGATACCAGTAATTTCAGCCAATTTAGTTAAGTTATCTTCGAAACCTTCAAATTCAGGATCCGTCACATTATCTGGTCGAAAAGCAGTTATGACTCGGCCATCCCAACCACTTTCTTTAATCTTTTTATGATATCGAAGATCATCTAATGCCCCTTCAGTTGTAGCTATAACTTCAATATTAAAGCGCTCAAATAAGGCCCTAGGTTTAAAAGAATCCTGCTGCAAAGCTGAGGTAATTTGCTGATAATAATCGTCAGCATTTTCTACACAAAGGGCGTATTCCATGTTGAACACATTAGTAAACACATAATCTAACCAAATACTGGTTGGAGTACCTTGAAACAAAAAGTAATGCTCAGCAAAGGTACGCCAGATTACTTTAGGATCGCTTTCTACTTTGACTTGTTCGTTTTCTGGCACAGTAGTTTTACTTGTAAAACCTAAAGACTCTAAAGGAATACCATGACTAAACAACATTCGTAATAAATAATGGTCAGGTTGCACTAACAACTCAGTTGCATTCGAAAAACATTCATTATCGGCAAACCAGCTAGGGTCAGTGTGCCCATGAGGGCTGACAATAGGTAAATCTTTAATCTTATTATAGAGTCTTCTAGCTATGTCACGTTGTACAGGGTCTGAACTAAATAACCGGTCTGGATGTAAATGAAGTTTCTGGATCACGATAACACCTAACTATAAAAGTCGTTTAATAATAAGAGTTGCTGAACTGGTTCATCAAATCAACAACAAGCAAAACATGTAACAGCGGAACCTTTTAGCTAACAACTTGCAAATTGGTCAGGCCGAATCACCATTCAATCAAATTTAGCAAATTAGTTCAACAAATTTAATGGCACCAACTAGTTCTGAAATATGCATTTAATCCATAATTAAAGAATCTAAAACACCCCAAAAACAACAACTAAACGCTATTAACTGACAGAATATACAAGCGTTTCACCTGACATGTTAGTATTTATTAACTACCTAACGAGTTGTTTAATTGACGAGTTTTATTTACTGGTTCCAGCGCAACAGTTACGTGTCAGACCAATTTTCAATTAGTGTGGAATTTCAGAATGAAAAATAAAAATATCTTCGAGCAAGAAATGCATATACCTCAAAATGGCTAGAATAAATATACAATTCATTTGTTTTTAAGCTGTGCCTGAGTGTTTAAGTGCAGTTAAATACTGTTATAAAAACATTAGGCTTGGGGCTAATAAGTATCAGCCCCATCTAGCAAAATATTGTCAAACCTATTTGTTATAAGTTAAACAATGTTCCACTTCATTTTTAGAACCTAAAAGAACAGGTACTCTTTGATGAATTTCAGTTGGCATGACTTCCATTATACGTCCGGCCCCCGTATCAGCTAAACCACCAGCCTGTTCAACTAAAAAAGCCATTGGGTTTGCTTCGTATAATAGGCGTAATTTCCCTGCTTTATTTGGATCCCTCGCGTCATACGGATACATAAAAATACCACCACGAGATAAAACTCTATGGATATCACCAACCATAGCCGCCACCCAACGCATGTTAAAGTCTCTTTCTCTTGGGCCTTCAGTACCTGCAAGTAAATCGTTAACGTAGTTTTGTATTGGTGATTCCCAATGACGTTGATTGGAAGCGTTAATTGAAAACTCAGACGTTTCTTCAGATATTTTAACATTAGCAGTAGTTAACAAAAATCCGCCATGGGTTTTATCTAAAGTGTATAAATGAGTACCTTTACCTGTCGTCAATGCCATCATAGTAGACGGGCCATACAGAACATACCCTGCCGCTACAATTTGAGTACCTGGCTGTAAAAATGCCGATGGGTCATCGGGTTCCATCCACTGAGGAGCGTGAGTAATTGAAAATATCGTACCTATCAAGCTGTTAATATCAGTGTTAGACGAACCATCAAGAGGATCAAAACTCACAAGGTAGTTACCATTGGGATTACATCCCACTACATCATCTTCTTCTTCTGATGAGATAGCTTTTACGTACCCAGACTCTCTTAAGATATCTTTTAATATTTGGTTAGAAATAACATCTAACTTTTTCTGAGTTTCACCTTGTACATTTTCACTTAAGGTGGAACCTAATACCCCAGCTAATGCCCCTTGACTAACCCGAAATGAAATTTCTTTACAGCCAGCTAATAGAGTTCTTAATAATAAAATTAACTCCATTGGTGCGCCATCTTCTTGAAGTTGTGAATTTAATCTTTTCATTAGTATTTACTACCTTATGGTTTGTAGGGACAAAGATAAGTGGCATATTTATTTTTATTACTATCACCACAATACAAGATATATTGTACCTACTAAGAATAACAATCCCAGTAATCTAACGGAATTCATTATAACTATTAATTAAAAATTGCTGAACTCACTCTAATTAGCCAAGTTTGAGATAAATTCGCATATTTTTACAATCTTGATTGGGTTCAATAATATTGTTCTGATAATCTAAGCTCATTATTATTTTATCTTGGCAGTTTATGCATCTTCATATATTAGGCATTTGTGGCACTTTCATGGGCGGTATTGCCGCTATAGCTAAAGCTATGGGGCACAAAGTAACAGGTTCCGACAGCAACGTTTATCCCCCCATGAGCACCCAATTAGAGTCTTTAGGTATTGAATTATTTGAAGGTTACGATCCTGTTCAATTTTCTCCGCAACCTGATATTGTAATTATCGGCAACGCACTTTCTCGTGGTAATCAAGCTGTTGAATACGTGCTTGACAAAAAATTAGCCTATATAAGTGGCCCACAGTGGTTACTAGAAAATGTACTTAAAGATCGCTGGGTAATTGCCGTAGCCGGCACTCATGGTAAAACAAGCACAGCCAGTATGTTGGCTTGGATATTAGAATATGCAGACTTAAACCCTGGTTTTTTAATCGGGGGAATACCGCAAAATTTTGATGTCTCTGCCCGTTTAGGTGACAGTCCTTTTTTTGTGATAGAAGCTGACGAATACGATAGTGCTTTTTTTGATAAACGCTCCAAGTTCGTTCACTACCGTCCTAACACATTAATATTAAACAATTTAGAGTTCGACCACGCTGATATTTTTGAGGACTTAGCCGCCATTCAAAAACAATTCCATCATTTATTACGTATGGTGCCCAATAATGGTTTGGTATTACATCCCAAAAATGATCACAATTTAACCCGTGTTTTAGATATGGGTTGCTGGACTCCAGTTCAATCAATAGGAGGTGATTGGCAAGCAGATAATGCAACAGCTGATGGTTCTCAGTTCGATGTATTATTTAAAGGGCAAAACTGCGGCACAGTAAATTGGCACTTACTTGGGGAACACAATATCAACAATGCATTAATGGCTATTGCCGCAGCTAAACACAGTGGTGTGAAAAGCGATTTGGCTATAGAAGCACTTGGCAAATTTGTTAATGTAAAACGCAGAATGGAAGTCAAAGCACAAATTAACGATATTACTTTATATGATGACTTTGCTCATCATCCAACTGCTATAGCCACAACCATTAATGGCTTAAGAGCAAAAGTAGGTGAAGCTCGAATATTAGCAGTCCTAGAACCAAGATCTAATACCATGAAAATGGGTATACACAAAGACACACTTGCTGCATCTTGGGATCAAGCAGATCATGTATTTATATTTGAACCCACCAGCCTAACTTGGTCTATGGAGGATTTATTAGCCCAAAGTAAGATCACCGCTATGTTATATAAAGACATGGATATACTTGTGAAATCAATTGTTTCCTATGCCCAGCCAGGCGACCATATTTTAGTCATGAGTAATGGCAGTTTTGCTGGTATTCATCAGCGCCTTATTGATGCCTTAAGAGCAAAATTTGCATAACAAAAGTAACCTTAGAAGCGAAAATAACAGATGAAATTAAATAAATTATTACTGGGTATCTCTATAACTGTTACCAGCTTCCAAGCGTTGAGTTGGGGGCAAACAGGCCACAGGGTAACAGGAGCTATTGCTGAACAATATCTGACAGCAAAAACACAGGCAGCTATTTCAGCATTATTACCAAATGAAGACTTAGCAGAAGCGTCAACTTACCCTGATGAAATGCGTTCTGATCCTAGTGAATTTTGGAAAAAAACGGCTAGCCCTTGGCACTATGTGAATGTTTTTGACAATAAAACTTATTCTGACGTGGCGCCACCACCTGAAGGCAATGCGGTTACAGCTTTGGCAAACTTTAGCAAACAACTAAAGAGCGAACATTCCAGCCTTGCCGAAAAACAATTAGCCTTGAGATTTATTGTCCACATTATTGGAGATTTACATCAACCTTTTCACGCTGGAAATGGTAAAGATAGAGGCGGTAATGATGTGAAGTTGCAGTTTTTTTGGCAAGACTCTAATCTACACCGAGTTTGGGATTCAGAGTTAATTGATAACCAAAAGTTATCCTATACAGAATGGACTGACAGACTCAATAAAAAAATATCTAAGCAACAAGCCAAAGAATGGATGAATACTGACCCATTGATATGGATTGCAGAAAGTGCCGAAATTAGAAAAAAAGCTTATCCCAAAGAAGATAAAATATCTTGGGCTTATCAATACCAACAATTACCCTCAGTGAAACAACGATTACAAATGGGCGGAGTCAGAATCGCCGCTTATTTAAACCAATTATTTAAGTAAGCCTTTTGACGATAACAAATTTGCAAGTCTTACCCTCTGTACTAGCGGGCCCTATTGTTAGGCATGCTAGCGCAGAGCAGGTGTGTTTTTGGTTAGTGACAAAATGTGATTACAATTTTGCAGTTAAACTTTTCGAGCAAGACAAACCGTCTATTTGGTTTGATGAAGAATTAACCAATCAACAAATTTCTCAAGTGCAAGTAGGTTCACACGCCTTCGTAAACATAATCACAATAACCCCTTCAAGTGTCATTCCATCAGGCTCTAGGGTCAGTTATGAAATAAATTTAATTAATACAGATCGACAAATATTTTCAGTTAGCCAAGTATGTGCAGATTTACTCTATCCACAACAATCTCACCCCAGCTTTGTTATATCTAATGACATAAAACGTATTCTACATGGATCCTGTCGTAAGCCCCACCACAACAGTGACGATGGACTATGCTTGGTTGATATACAGCTAGAAAAATCTCTCAACGGAGAGGTCGATCCCCCCAACCTACTCATGATGGCAGGCGACCAAATTTATGCAGACGATGTAGCAGGACCAACCTTAGTTGCGATCAAACAAACGATAGAACAACTCGGTTTGTTTCATGAAGACATCAATGGATCTGTAGTTAAAAACAGTAAAGAGATTTTTCAGCATACAGATTGTTATTACCAACGCCCTGCTTTACTACCTGATACCCCAACAACAGAAAACACCTATAACAATTTTTTCAGCGCCAAAAAAAAGCCTATATTTACTTCTGATAATGCCAATAACCACTTAATGTCTTTTGCTGAAGTAATGGCTATGTATATTTTAACTTGGTCCCCAGAAATGTGGCAACGGATAACCCTATCTGACGACCCCATACCAAAAAAATTTAAGTCTATTTTTGGCAAAGAAAAAATGGCTATAGAAAAGTTTGCTACAGGGTTAGCAAAAGTTCGCAGAGCATTAGCACACGTTCCTGTTTACATGATATTCGATGACCATGACATCACAGACGACTGGAATTTAACCCGAGGTTGGGAAGAAGCCGTTTACCAAAATGAATTTGCTAAACGTATTGTGGGCAATGCTTTGATTGGCTATTGGTTATGCCAAGGTTGGGGGAATTGCCCAAACACTCTGCAGCCATTAAAAGATTTATGCACTAGTCATTTTACCAAGCGAGGAATAATTGAACACGACGAATTAGTCGATAAGTTATTAGCCTGGGAGCATTGGCATTATCATTTAGCGACTAGCCCTAAGCTTGTTGTGCTCGACACCAGAACCCAACGATGGCGTTCAGAGTCTAGTTTAACTAAACCATCAGGCTTAATGGATTGGGAAGCTTTGTGTGACTTACAGCAAGAACTTATAGGCCAAAAGTCGGTAATAATGGTATCTGCTGCACCGATATTCGGCGTTAAATTAATCGAAACCATTCAACGAATTTTTACCTTTTTTGGTAAAGCTCTAACAGTAGATGCTGAGAATTGGATGGCCCATAAGGGGACGGCTAGTGTGATGTTGAATATTTTTCGTAACCGTAAAACGCCACCCAATTTTGTTATTTTATCTGGTGATGTTCACTATTCTTTTGTTTATGACATTAGTTTACGTTTTAGACAAAATAGCCCTAATATTACGCAAATTACCAGTAGCGGTATTAAGAACCAATTCCCCGAAAAATTACTCAACTGGTTCGACACTCTCAACCGTGTTTTATATAGTAAATATTCACCACTAAATTGGTTTACCCAACGCAGAAATATGCGCATACAACACAGAAAACCGAAAGGACAAAATGTGCGCACTTTGCTTAATAGTGCAGGTATAGGTCTATTAGAAATTGACCAAGATTGTATTCACGTTTCAGCAAAACAGTTGACGACTAACGGTAAAGAAGTCATTTTCAAAAAAAGTAATTAATCAAATTCATAGGGTACACATTAACCTGAGTTAAGTTTTCACTGACTCAGGTTTTATTGGTTATGTATGCGCTGAGTATGAAGGCAATGATTTAACAGAAGTGCAAGGTAGCAATTGAATTAAGAACGCACGCACAGAAACAATTAAGTTAGATAACAACTGCTATATAAAGGCTCGATTGAAATCAATCGAGCCTTTATCACAACAAAAATTATGGTTTTAGCTGAAATAACAAGAATTAAAGATGAAAAGGTTTACTCAACTTATGTACCGCATCAATAAATACCTTGGCATTTTCCGGTGGGACATCTAAATGAATACCATGTCCTAGGTTAAATACATGGCCATCACCTTTACCAAAACCATCGAGTATTAATTGTACTTCTTGTTCAATTCTCTCTGCTGGGGCATATAACATAGAAGGGTCCATATTACCTTGCAAGGCCACTTTATCGCCAATACGTTTTTTCGCATCAGCCATATCTACAGTCCAATCCAGACCAACCGCATCACATCCAGTAGCAGCT
Organism: Paraglaciecola sp. L3A3; assembly: GCF_009796765.1. Lineage (NCBI taxonomy): Bacteria > Pseudomonadati > Pseudomonadota > Gammaproteobacteria > Alteromonadales > Alteromonadaceae > Paraglaciecola > Paraglaciecola sp. L3A3. The sequence goes on along the minus strand of NZ_CP047023.1, from coordinate 195,692 downwards.
ATTGATTCAAGCCATAATCCGGCATTTTTAGTAAATAGGGTCACTGGCACTTTACGGCCGTCATTTTCACGAGTTAGACCATCAACAATTTTATGCATATAACGTAACGAAAACTCATTGTAATCACGACCTGATAACACACCACCCCATGTATCAAATACCATAACAGACTGGGTTCCAGCGGCGATTTGGGCGTTTAAATACAAAATTACAGAGTCCGCAAGTTTATCTAACAATAGATGTAAAGCTTGAGGTTCACTAAAAGCCATTTTTTTGATTTTAGTAAAAGCCTTACTTGAGCCTCCTTCGATCATATAAGTAGCTAAAGTCCATGGGCTGCCAGAAAAACCAATTAAAGGGACTTGGCCCTGCAAATTTTTACGGATGGTCCGCACAGCGTTCATCACATAACCCAATTCATCTTCTGGATCTAAAACGGGTAATTTTTTAATATCCCCCATACAAGTTAGTGGTCGTTCAAATCTTGGGCCTTCCCCTGTTTCAAAATACAGGCCTAATCCCATTGCATCAGGAATAGTTAAAATATCGGAAAAAAGAATTGCTGCATCTAGATCAAATCGACGTAAGGGTTGTAAAGTCACTTCACAAGCTAATTCTGCATTTTTGCAGAGGGACATAAAATCTCCTGCCACTGCGCGTGTCGCTTTATATTCAGGTAAGTATCGACCAGCTTGGCGCATCATCCATACAGGTGTGACGTCTACGGGTTGGCGTAACAAAGCCCTTAAATATCGATCGTTCTGCAATTCTTGCATCAGTTACCTCTAGTCATAATAAAGCTCGCCCAATGACAATTTGATTGTATCAGGCATAAAAATTGGCAGTATTGTAGCGGCTTTACGGCTTGAAGCTAAGTAAATTAGACAAAAAGTTGAACAGTTTGTTTGTGTTGATTAAATTTCAAACATTCTAAACACTAAAAATTCAAACCTTGTTGCTATATCTGTTTAACTAAGCTGGTTAGCAAGAACTTTGTTGAATCTCTGTAATAGTTTGTTCTATGAGTTGTCCCGCAATAGAAAGTTTAGGTGGGATATTAGGCAATTCACTGATATCAAACCAACCAGCTCTTAGTATTTCTTTGCCGTCGACTTGAATATCGCATGAATCAAAATCAGCTAAATAGCCCATCATTAATGCATGAGGGAAAGGCCAAGGCTGACTGGCAAAATATTTAAGGTTTTTGACTTTAATCCCTACTTCCTCAAAGACTTCTCTATGCACCGCTTGTTCTAAGGTTTCGCCACTTTCAACAAATCCTGCGATAATAGAATACATATTTCGTGATTGCTGGGACTTTCCTTGCGCCAAGAGGATTTTATCTTTGTTACGTATCGCAACTATAATACATGGTGAAATTCTCGGGTAACACCTATGACTGCAACGCATACATTGCATAGCCATTTCCCAATCAACTTGTTGCATTTTAGAACCACATTGGCCACAAAACCTATGGGTTCGGATAAACAAAGCGACTTGCCAAGACCTTGCAGCTATGCCAAAAAAGGTATCTGAACATTCATTTAATACACTACGCAAGCCCACCAGTGCTAAATCTTCTTCGTCAATCGTTTCGTTGCCCATGTCGACTAACAAACACGGTAATTCTTTATAACTACCAATTTTAACAATTTGTTGTTTATATGCATGAGCAAATGCTAAGTTTTGCCAACGACACTTGAGTAAATGTGAGTTTTCTTTTGGAATTAACATTTTATCGCCACTAAAAACAAACCAAATGGCTAATGTTTCGTGGCTAATAGTTATATTTTGTTCAATCATAATAAAGGTTAACACTGACTATATTGATGGTAAGATTAACACGCAAAATCCAAGATATGCATGATAGAATTAAGATGATGCAAAAATTTTAATACCACTACCTCATAAACGATGATTAGTGCTATTATTCACCCGTTTATTTTGAAGGAAATCAAGTGATTATTACTGATCAACAAAATGTTGAGTCACAAATATACAAAGCAAGGCAGTTTTGTGAAGATAAAGGTGCTAGATTCACTCTATTAAGAGAAAAAATCTACGCCCTATTATTAGGTCATGAAGGAGCAGTTGGCGCTTATGAATTACTCGATGAACTTAAATTAACAGAAGCTAATGCGAAACCGGCTACTATATATCGCACGCTAGATTTTTTACTGGAATTTGGCTTGATTCATAAAATCGAATCAACTAATGCTTTTGTTGCTTGCCATCATTTTGATTGCCATCATCCTGTACAATTTTTAATTTGTGACACGTGTGGTGAAGTGCAAGAAATACAATCGGTAGGATTAAAAGATACATTAAATAAACAAGCTAACTCTGTTGGATTTAATGTATTAAAACAAACAATCGAAGCCCACGGAACCTGTTCAGCTTGTCAATAAGAGCCTGAAATTAAGGAAAATTTGCGTAAATGAATTCTGAATTTATTAATCCATTTATTATTGCATTACTCAATGTGATAGAAACTATGGCCCAGACAAAACTGACTCCCGGTAAACCCCAAAAAAAGGGAAATAATCAGGCAGGTGGCGATGTATCCGGATTAATAGGTATGGTAGGAGACGATATTAAAGGTTCTCTTTCTATCTCCTTTGAAGAAAGTTTAGTCCTTGAAATCATGCACAAAATGTTAGGTGAAAAGCCAGAAGGCATCAATTCAGATGTGAATGATATGGTAGGCGAAATAACAAACATGATTTGTGGAGGGGCTAAAAATGATCTTGACCAAAAAGGATACAACTTTGGTATGGCAACCCCTATGATAGTCTCAGGCAAAAATCATACAATTGATCATCAAGTCGATGGGAAAAAAATGGTCATGCCATTTACCCACCCATCGGGTAATTTATATTTAGAAATGTGTTTTAATAAGTAAGTTATGTGGACTCAACAACGTTTAATTTTAAAGCCCAAATCTAGAGGTTATCACCTTATTACTGATGAGGTAGTGAGCCAATTGAGCGATTTGGCAAATATATCGACGGGTTTATTGCACCTGTTTATCCAGCATACGAGTGCCAGTTTAACCATCAACGAAAATGCCGATCCTACCGTTAGGCAAGATATGGAGACACATATCAATAAGATGGTACCAGATAATATGGCCTATTATCTGCATAACTATGAAGGGGCTGATGATATGCCCGCTCATATTAAAGCCAGTTTACTTGGCAGCCACGTGTCCGTCCCTATAAGTGACGGTGCGCTGGCGTTAGGTATGTGGCAAGGAATAATACTAGGCGAACATCGCAACAGAGCTGGTAGCCGTCACTTAATTGCGACGTTATCAGGGGAATGAAATAAAGGATGTTTCGATCTACAAATTTAATGGTAGAATTAGCAAATATTTAATGACATTTAAAATTTTAAGGAAAATCACAGATGAAAAAATTATTAGTCGCTAGTGCAATTGCTTTAGCTATGACTTCAAGTGTACAAGCTGAGTCAAATAAAGAAGGCGAAAAGTGGGTTGGTGGGTTTGTTGAATATTACAAAACTGATCATGCCGAAACTGGCGCGCCTTTCTACTTAGATAGTGGTAAAGGCTTAGGAGTGGAATTTGGTTTTAGATTTAAACCACAGTGGGCTGCTCGAATTGAAGCTTCAAGCTTTGATATCGATGCCACTCCTAGCGACTATTCAAGTAATCGCTTTGGTGCAGATGCGTTATATTTCCTAGAAGATGACTTGTTCTATGTCTTCGGTGGTGTGAAGCGTACCAAGATTGCAGAAAGTGATTACTACCTAGATTTAGGTTTAGGTAAGCACTGGGATCTAAACGAAAACTTTAAAATTATTACTGAAATTGCGGCATATCAGAATTTAGACACTGACAATACCCATATGGGATACAAGTTAGGTCTTGCTTATGCATTTGGCGCGAGTTCGGCTCCAGCAGCTTCTAAAGACAGTGATAATGATGGCGTTAGCAATAACATGGATAGCTGTGCCAATACTCCATACGGAACTAAAGTTGATAGTAAAGGTTGCGCAATCGTTGCTCAATCAATAGATACTGATAACGACGGTGTTGTAGATGGTAAAGATAAATGTGCTAACACACCAGCTGAAGACAAAGTTGATGCAAATGGCTGTAGCATATTTACTGAAGAACAAGTGTCAGTGAATATTAAAGTATTATTCGCTAATAACAGTGCCGTTGTGCAATATCCTCTTGATCCTCAGCTTAAAGAATTTGCTGACTTCATGAAACGATTCCCATCAACAGATACAGTGATTGAAGGACATGCATCAGCACCAGGTGATGCAGGCTACAACATGATGCTTTCTGAAAAACGAGCTAAAGCTGTTAGTGACTTATTTGTTAAAGAATACGGCATTAATCCTAATCGCTTAACTGTTAAAGGTTTCGGTGAAACTCAATTATTAGATACGTCTAATACTGCTGCTGCACATAAAATTAACCGTCGCATTACGGCTAAAGTAACTGCAAGCACAAGAGTAAAAGTTAAGAAGTAAGTTAGTCTTAACACAAAAAAAGAGATGCTTTTAGCATCTCTTTTTTTTGTCTTTAATATGATATAAACCAATAAATATAAGTGTTCAGCTAGCAAAAATCATTATCACTAATTGCTATTAATACTCATCTTCTATGGCTGGGCCAGCATAATTATCGAAGCGCGAAAACTGCCCTTGGAAGGTTAATCTAGATGTCCCTATCGGGCCATTACGTTGTTTACCAATGATAATTTCGGCAATCCCTTTTTCGGTACTTTGTTCGTTATAGACTTCGTCTCTATAAATGAACATGATCAAATCCGCATCTTGCTCTATGGAACCTGATTCCCGTAAATCCGAGTTTATCGGCCTTTTATCACTTCTTTGTTCTAGACTACGATTTAACTGAGATAGAGCAACAACTGGCACTTCTAGCTCTTTTGCTAGAGATTTCAAAGAACGAGATATTTCGGCAATTTCTAAGGTACGGTTATCACTTAAACCAGGCACTTGCATAAGTTGCAAATAATCGATCATGATTAAACTTATACCACCTTTATCTCGGGCTAATTTTCTTGCCCGGGTCCTGACTTCCATCGGAGTTAGGCCCGAAGAGTCATCAATAAACAGGTTATCTTTATCTTTTAACATAGCCATAGTATTTGACATTCTAGCCCAATCTTCATCGTCCAATTGAGCGGTACGCACTTTGGTCTGATCGACACGACTTAAAGACGCCAGCATACGCATCATGATTTGTTCTGCAGGCATTTCTAGACTAAATACTAATACAGGCTTAGTTTCCAACAACATTGCGTTCTCGCACAGGTTCATGGCGAATGTCGTTTTCCCCATAGATGGACGTGCTGCGAGAATAATTAAGTCAGAAGGTTGTAAACCACTGGTTTTTTTATCTAAGTCAGTGTATCCAGTAGACACACCTGTCACGTCTTTATTACTTTTAACCAGCTCTTCTAATCGATCTATGGTTTTACCTAGCACCGATTCAACATTTTTAGGGCCTTCGTTTTTGCCGGTTCTTTTTTCAGCAATTTCGAAGACCTTACTTTCGGCCATATCCAAAATTTCGCCACTATTTCGGCCTTCTGGATTATAACCTGTATCCGCAATTTCGTGAGCCACACCGATTAACTCACGAGTCACTGCGCGCTCTTTAATAATTTGCGCATATGCAGTCACGTTAGCTGAGCTTGGTGTATTCCGTGCCAGCTCACCTAAATAAGCAAAACCGCCGGCTGCTTCTAATTCATCTAAATTTTCTAAATGTTCAGAAACAGTAATTAAATCAATGGGTTCATTCTTCGATAACAAACCTAAAATAGAACGATAAATAACTTGATGGGAATGATTGTAAAAATCATCTTCCACTACAATTTCTGCCACTTTATCCCAAGAGTCAGGAGCAATTAACATGCTGCCCAAGACAGACTGCTCGGCTTCGATAGAATGTGGTGGGATCTTTAGTTTTTCAACATTTTGATCTTTATTTTTACGAGAAACTTCTTTTACAGCCATGGATTATATCAATTTATTAAACAATAAAGATTATGTCAGAGATACTACTACTAACCCATACAAAGACGAACTAAGATCTTAGATTATTTATTAATATGCTTACTAATCGCTTCAATAAATCGCACACCATATCGCTCTAACTTAGTAGCACCCACGCCATGGATATCTAAAAATTCAGACGAAGACTCAGGGCATTTATTGGCCATATCAGCCAGAGTTGCATCACTAAACACCACAAAAGGTGGTACATCATCTTGTTCTGCAATGACTTTACGTAAATGTTTAAGCTTGGCAAATAATGCTCGGTCATAATCTTGCGCTTGGAATTTAGATTTTTTGCCTAAGTTGACAGTCAACCTTGGCACCGCTAATTGCAAAGACTGGGTGTTTTTCAACATAGGCCGTGCTTCTTCGGTTAATTTCAATACAGCATTTTGGGTGATATCAACTCGTAACAAGCCTCGATGAATTAATTGATTAATCAGGTTATGCCAATACTCATCTGATTGTTGTTTTCCTATACCAAAGGTAGAAAGTTGTTCATGCTGATTTTCAAAAATACGTTTTAATTGTTTACCACGTAAGACATCAATGACGTATTGACTAGCGACATTTTGTTGTAATCGTAGAACACAGGAAAGAATCTTCTGAGCATCAACCGTTCCGTCGAAAGCTTTGGGTGGATCTAGGCAAATATCACAGTTTCCGCAATGCCCTGCTGAATACTCAGCAAAATAATTAAGCAGAATTTGACGTCTACAAGTTTGTGCTTCACCAAAAGCTTCCATTGCCGCAAACTTTTGCAGTTCAACAGCATTTCTTTCTGGGTTTTCACCAGAAGATATCCATTGACGGATACGTGCCGCGTCTTTTTCATCAAATAACAATAACGCCTCAGCAGGCATACCATCTCGCCCAGCTCGACCAATTTCTTGATAATATGATTCAATACTACGGGGTAAGTCAAAATGCACGACAAAACGCACGTTTGATTTATCAATGCCCATACCAAATGCCACTGTTGCGACAATCACATCAATTCTATCTTGAATAAAATCACGTTGAATTTTATCCCGTATCGCCCCTTCTAACCCAGCATGATAACCAGCACAACTTACACCTTGTTTAGCTAGCGCCACAGATAACTCGTCTACTTTTCTGCGGCTATTGCAATAAATAATACCGCTACCATCTTGTTGCTTAACAAAACTAATCGCTTGATCAGTAGCTTTATATTTGGTGATTTGATTGTATCGAATGTTAGGTCGATCAAAACTGCCTTTAAATATAAAAGGGTTATCTAAACGTAGTTGGTGAGCAATGTCAGCTCGAGTAGCTAAGTCAGCAGTAGCGGTTAAGCCCATCACAGGCGTATTAGGAAGTTTTTCTTTTAGTTGACCAAGTAATCGGTAATCTTTGCGAAAGTCGTGTCCCCAATGAGAGACACAGTGTGCTTCATCCACAGCAATTAAACTGATACTCAATGACTGAAGGCGCGCGATAAAATCAACTTGCATTAACCTTTCAGGAGCAACATATATAAGCTTATAAAAACCATCTTGCATGCCTTTATACACATTAAATATTTCTTCAGGTGATAAGTTTGAGTTGATATAAGCGGCACTAACACCATTAGCTAACAGCGCATCAACTTGATCTTTCATTAACGAAATCAATGGGGAAATGACAATCGTTAACCCCGGCAATATCATGGCTGGAATTTGATAACACAAAGATTTACCACCACCAGTTGGCATTAAGACCAACACATCTTTATGATTAATTATATTTGTAATCACTTCAGCTTGACCGTCTCTATAGTGATCATAACCAAAGGTGTTTTTTAGCACTTCTTTTGCATTAGTTAACAAGAGAAAATGATCTATAGGCTGTTGTGACAAAGAAAAACCGCAATTAAATGTAAAACCTAAGTTTACGTGTTTTTATTTTAAGGTTCACTGGGTATAACAGAATATTTTTGACAACGACTATTTTTGCAGTAAATTAGCTAGTTAATGTCTATATTATTAAATAATATATTTTAAGTTGTTTAATTTTCGCTCGACAATCATGTATTCTAGAGTCTTTACTAATTTAGTGCTAGCTATCCATTATTGAAGCATTGTCATTAGTTGTATAGTTCAAGGATGTTATGTCAACTTACCCCAACAAATTAACCTTACTTATTATTGACGATGATGTGATTTGTATATCAAGTCTAAGTGCGTTGTTTTCTAAACTGTTCAACGTAGAAGTTGCGCGGGATGGAAAAACGGCGTTACAAAGCATCATGCTAAAAGACATAGACTTAGTATTAAGTGCTGTAAACACTCCAATAATATCAGGCCAAGAACTGTGCGCTTTTGTAAAGAATAGCCAGTTAACTTCCCATATCCCTATTATGTTCTTAGCAGAACAACCTACCCGTGACCAAGAAGATGAATGTTTGGCAATGGGCGCTATTGACTATATCGATAAAAATGTTCGACCCAGTATATTAGTTTCACGAGTCAAAAATTTAATGGCAATGGTGGCGCAACAGAAAAAACTAGCGCAAGTATCTTGTACCGACGGTTTAACCGGTTTGGCCAATCGAATGCAACTTGATACGACACTTAACCAGGAATGGTATGCAGCCGTGCGTGGCGGTCACCCGTTTTCAGCTCTGTTAATTGACATTGATAATTTCAAGCTATTCAACGACGCATTTGGTCACTTAGAAGGCGATAAATGCTTAAAAAAGGTTGCCTTACTAATTGCAGCAAGCAAAAGGCGAGAAAGGGATTTTTCAGCTAGATATGGCGGAGAAGAGTTTGTTCTATTATTACCTTTTACCGATTTAGCTGGCGCGAAAACAGTCGCAGAAGATTTACTCGACAAAGTACGTAAACAGAATATACCTTCGGCTACTGGAGCTTCTCACGAGATAGTCACTATTAGCATTGGTGCCGCTACTTTTTCGCCGACAGAAAAAACTTGCACTTTATCAAATGCAACCGAATTACTCGATAAGGCCGACACCAACTTATTTAAAGCTAAACAAGCCGGTCGAAACCGTTGTGTCTGGGATTAAACATTCACACTTATTAAGCCTAGAGTGATGAAAATAACAATCAATATACATATGTGTGGTTTAAATATTTTTAGTATCAAAAATCCTGCAATCACCCATACGAGATCAAACAAATCAGTTATCGCACTAGTCAATATCGGATTATAAAATGCGGCAATGAGTAGTCCCACAACGGCAGCATTGATTCCCCTTGTTGCAGCCAAAAAATAACAATTAGCAAGCAATGTTTGCCAAACATTTCTTAACGCTAATACCAGTAAAAATCCCGGTAAAAAGATAGCTAAAGTGGCTAATAAAGCGCCAGTCAATGGAACTGCTGGATTCATTATACCGCCAATATATGTGGCAATCGTAAACATCGGGCCAGGAACACCTTGCGCGGCTGCATAGCCAAAAACAAATGCATCCTGACTAATGCTATCTCCTAGTGATGCCTGTAATAAAGGTAAAACTACATGTCCGCCTCCAAATACCAAACTGCCACTCTGAATAAAGGGCGCTAACATATTGGCATAACTTGCAGACCAACTAACCAAGCTCAGTGCAAATAAAACCAAAAACACTAACAATGGCCAGTAACTAAATTTATTTGAGTCAAACTTGAAGGGCACACTTTTTTCTGTTGTACGGCTCGTTAACACACCTATTGCCGCACTGCTTAATATCACAAATATTTGCCACAAAGGAGAGCTCACCAGCATTAACAAAGCGGCACTTGAAAGAGCAATACTTATGGCAACTTTAGTTTTACAAAAACTCTTAAACATACTAATCACTGCATCAAGTACGACTACTACAGCTAATAGTTTAAGGCCATATATTAAACCCACTAACCAAGGCTTAGACTGGCTAAAATCTGTAATTGAAGCCAAAGAATACATCAAGATAAACGACGGCAAAGTAAAACCAATAAAGGCAGCAACTCCCCCCCATAAACCTGCTTTATGTAAACCAATAGCAAAACCAATTTGGCTGGAACCTGGACCGGGTAAAATTTGGCTCAGACTAATGAGATTCGCGTACTCGTCATTTTTAAGCCATTGCAATTTATCGACAAAAGTCGATTTGAAATAGCCAATATGTGCAGCTGGCCCGCCAAAACTGACGCAGCCCAAAAGTAGGAAATGTAAAAATATGATTAACAGCTGTTTAATGAGTGCCATGTTCAACAAATCTGGTATTCCTACTAATTACTAATTACTTTATTTCTGCCACCATTTTTAGCGGTATATAAATTTTCATCAGCCATGCGTATCATTCCATTAATACCGCCTTTAGTTTGACTAGTTAAACCGACACTTACAGTACAATATATGTGTTGCTTTTCAAAAATCAGAGTTGTATTTTGCAAAGCGACACGAAATACATTCATGATTTCGAATACTTTTTCTGCATTAGTATTTGTAAAATAGACACAAAATTCTTCACCACCAAAACGAGCAGCAATATAGTCAGCAAAAAAATCAGCTACCAATTTAGCTATTTCTTTTAAAGCATAATCTCCGCAATCATGGCCATAAGTGTCATTTATATTCTTGAAATGGTCGATGTCAATAATGGCTAAACTCTGTTGTTTCGGTTTGTTTTTTTGTATGGCTTCAACACAAGAAAAAAAATGTCGTCGGTTAGGTAAACCAGTCAAATAATCGGAATTTGCCACACGTTTTATGGTGGCTATATTCTCTAACCTCTCAACATTTTGCATGATCCGGCAGAGAAATTCTTCATGGCAATAAGGCTTATATAAATAATCATTAGCGCCACTTTTAATAAACCGAGCTGATAGTCCATTATTGCTATCAGTTGCGATACCTATAATCCCCAAGTCTTCTTCACTATATGTTCTACGTAACTTAGAAATCATTTGTAAACCAGACATGCCTGGAATGTTTTCATCAATAATTGCCAGTTTAATAGTAGATTGATTAGTTAACACTTGTATAGCTTGGCTGGCATTTTGTGCTTCATAAGTAATAAAATTATGCCTTCTTAATAATGAAACCATTGCACTTCTATCCACTCGTGAATCATCTACTACCAATACGCCTACTTTTTTATTTTTATCTAATCTTGCCAATAATCTTGTGAGATATTCATAAACTTGAGCATTTTCTTTGGGAATATAATCAACTATATTTTTTTGCAGAATATCAATTCTGATTTCATCATCTAAGGTATCAGTTACCACTATTGTGGGTAAGAAAGATTGAATGGCAAAATCAACTGCCTGTCCCTTAGTTGCATCTGGCAAATTAAAGTTAACGACTGCACACAAATACTCTTCAGGTGCAGAAGCTGAAAACACATGTTTTGCTTCGATTAAACTAGCGGTAGATACAGGACGCAAACCCGCCTTAGAAATCAAGTTTCGCAGTACTTTCATGCTACTTGAGTCATATTCAATAATCAGTACTTTACGTTGCATAAATATAGAATCACTAAAAACCGGTTAACTTAGGTGTGGTTATTACACAATAGATATAACAAAAAACAACACATTTAATCCAACTATACTTTAGTTAACTTAGCAAACGACATCACCAACCATTTAGTACCGAATTCATCAAAGTTAATTTGCACTCTGGCATGCTCACCCGACCCTTCATAATTTAGCACTGTACCTTCAGCAAATTTAGGATGGCATACCCTTTCACCTAACTGAAATCCTGTCGATTCAAATGCAGTATGCCCAGTAGTTGCCGTAAAACGGTTTTGTACCGGTCGGCTAATAGTGGTGCGCAAGCGGACTTCTTCAATACACTCAGCGGGGATCTCTTTAATAAACCGTGAAGGAGTATGATATTTGTCTTGCCCATAAACGCGTCTGTTCTCAGCATAAGTGATATACAACTTTTGCATTGCACGTGTCATACCGACGTAACAAAGACGTCTTTCTTCTTCGATTTTGCCAGGCTCATCATTGCTCATCTGACTAGGGAACATGCCTTCTTCTACCCCAACCAGAAACACCAATGGAAACTCTAAACCTTTAGATGAATGAATTGTCATCATTTGCACCGCATCCTGATGACTATCAGCCTGTGTTTCACCTGATTCTAAAGAGGCATGAGCTAAAAAAGCAGATAAGGGAGTCATATTATCAGCCTCTTCAGGCACGACAAATTGTTTACAAGCCGTCACTAATTCTTCCAAGTTTTCAATTCTAGCTTGGGCTTTTTCACCTTTTTCTGCTTTATACATAGCAAATAGGCCAGAATGTTTGATCACATGATCAGCTTGTTCCTCAAGAGGTAACTGCGCAATATCTTGGCCTAACTGACTAATAAGTTGAATGAAAGCACTTAATGCATTAGATGCGCGGCCGGTTAGACGTTTTTCCTGTAACATCCGCTGACTTGCATCCCACATAGACAATTCTTGTTCTTTGGCTAGTTCGCGGATCTGCGATAAGGTCTTGTCCCCCATGCCACGAGTAGGGGTATTCACTATTCTCTCAAATGCCGCATCATCAATAGATTGATTAATTAAGCGCAAATACCCAAGGGCATCACGAATTTCCTGGCGTTCAAAAAAGCGTAATCCGCCATATATTCTGTAAGCGATTGATTCTTGAAGTAAGGCTTCTTCGAGTACCCGTGATTGAGCATTATTACGATATAAAATGGCGCAATCAACCAAGGCATTACCAGTATCACGCCACTCTTTTATTCGAGAGATGTTAAATCTAGCTTCATCAAGTTCATTAAAACCTGCATACAAAGAAATCGTTTCTCCATTGCCATCTTCAGTCCATAACTCTTTACCTAGACGCCCCTGATTATTATCAATAACAGCATTAGCGGCTTGTAATATATTGCCCGTAGAACGATAATTCTGTTCTAATCTAACGGTTTTAGCAGTAGGGAAATCTCGCAAAAAATGCTGTATATTTTCTACATTGGCACCTCGCCAACCATAGATAGACTGATCGTCATCCCCCACAATAATCATATTATTGCTTGGCGCAGCAAGTAACCTTAACCAAGCATATTGAATATTGTTAGTATCTTGAAATTCGTCAACTAATATCGCTCTAAAACGTTTTTGGTAATGGGCTAATATGTTAGGGTTGTTCAGCCATAATTCATGAGCTCGTAACAATAACTCAGCAAAATCAACTAACCCAGAACGGTCACAGGTTTGTTGATATACCTGATAAATCTCGCGCATTTTTTGTTGATTAGCATCTCCGTAGGTCTCAATATGCTCAGGGCGTAAGCCTTCATCTTTGTTACCATTGATATACCATTGTACTTGTTTAGGCGGCCAATGTTTCTCATCAAGATTAAGACTTTTAATCACTCGTCTAACCATTCGATATTGGTCATCAGAATCTAAAATAGTGAAGTTTTCAGGTAAGTTAACGTCTGCATAATGGGTGCGTAATAACCTATGGGCAATACCATGAAAGGTACCAATCCACATGCTATATAAAGGACTTCCTTGTAGTTGCTCTATTCGCCCGCGCATTTCTTTGGCTGCTTTATTGGTAAAGGTCACAGCTAAAATGCCATAAGGAGCAATACCTTCCACTTCCATTAACCAAGAAATTCTATGCACTAAGACTCGTGTTTTGCCACTACCGGCACCAGCTAAGATCAGCATGTCAGTGGCAGAAGCAGCAACTGCATCACGTTGTTTATCGTTTAGTTCATCAAGAAGTCTAGATACGTCCATGGGCAAATTTTGAAAAGGATATTTGCCTTTACTATAACAAAGCACTGTATTTAAATACACTAATGAAAGCAATACTCAGCAGAATGCCCTGCTAATTTGTGCCTATATTGCAAAGAAAAGCATTTATACCTTTTATTTTTCTACTTCATCCCCAAAAATAAGGTTAGTAGAAATACCTTTGAAAATGATGAGACAAAGTGATGAGCATTGAATTTTGGCAACAACTAAAACTAGAAGCAAAAAACTTAAGTGAAAGTGAACCTTTGTTATCTAGTTATGTACACACATGTATTCTTGCTCACCATAACTTTGAAACCTCTTTAGGTTTTATCCTATCGAATAAACTAGCAGATAAAGTCATGGGCTCATTAACCATCAAAGAAATGTTTGAGCAATGTTATCTGCTACACCCAGAAATAGCTGAAGCAGCTATGTTCGATATTCAAGCTGTGTTTAATCGAGACCCTGCGGTGAACACTCATTTAACAGTACTGCTCAATTTTAAAGGCTTCCAAGCAATCCAAGTGCACAGACTAGCTAATCAACTGTGGAAAATGGGTCGAAAAGAGCTAGCTCTCTTTATTCAAAGTCGTAATTCAGAAGTTTTTGCTATCGACATCCACCCTGCAGCTCATATAGGCCAAGGAGTGATGTTCGACCATGCGACAGGGATTGTAGTAGGCGAAACTGCGGTAATTGAAGACAATGTGTCTATCATGCAATCCGTCACCTTAGGTGGTACAGGTAATGAAGCAGGCGACCGACATCCTAAAATTCGTCAAGGGGTAATGATTGGGGCAGGAGCCAAAATATTGGGTAATATTACTATAGGTGAAGGAGCCAAAATTGGCGCCGGTAGTGTTGTTTTAAACGACGTACCTGCACATGTTACCGTCGCTGGTATCCCGGCCAAAATTGTAGGTAAACCTAGATGCCAGAACCCTTGCGAAACCATGCAACAAAATATTCTAGAAGACTAACTCTAATAATTGATTGAGTGACTGTAACTGCACATGAGGTAAAGTAAGTGTCTGCTCACTATTAAGCGACATTTCTCTATCTTCTGCGTACCAAGCGGCTTGATAGCCTGCTCGAATTGCTCCAAATACGTCTTTCTCTAAATTATCTCCCACATGCAAAATATTTTTAGCCGGTATTGCTAACATATCTTGAGCCGCATCAAACATAGCTATGTTTGGTTTCATAGGTACTGTCACACTAGATTTAAAACAGGCTGATAAATAATCGGCAATGCCAATTTTTTCAACGTCTACATTACCGTTGGTAATAGCCACCAGAGGTATTTTCTCGGCTAATGTTTTTAAAATCCAATGAATATTAGCATCGACAGAAAAATTACTGCGCTGATCATAAAAGTGTTGAAAACACCGCCTGGCTGCATCAACAGCTTGCTCTTCGTTATAACCAAGTTGCTGAAACCCAAGCTGTAAAGAGCGAAATCTAAGCTGGCCAATATCATTATGTAATATGGGATGATCTATTAGTAACTCTTTTTCTATTTTACGCCAGTACTGTGTATCTAAAGACTTAGTGATAGAGAACTCCTTATGCTGAAACGCTCGCAACGATGCCGTAGCATTTTTAATTACGCTGCCGTTTTCATATAAAGTATCATCTAAATCAAAAGTAATGGCTTGAATGGGATTGAGTTTTTTATAGAAAATCATAAATATATTAAACGCAAATTTCTAAACTGATTATTACCCAACAATTAGTAGCTAAGAATTTTAGGTAGTAAAATACTCAAAAATTGTTGTAATTGTGAAATCAACAAAGTATCCATATCAGGATTAAAGTGACTAGGATCTTTACTGCCAATCGCCAAAATACCCAGCTCCCCTTGGTCACCTAACAGCAACAAAGCCACTGAATTAGCATCTTGATCTGCAAATAATAATTTTCTTTCGTGGTCACTTAATCGTCCAAAGAAGTGTTTGTCTCTTTTAAAACGTTTTTCAATGAACAAACGACGTTGAATTTCTGGTAGCGCATGGGCACCTTTGAAAGGCATTAAACTGACAGATGCTAACTGTAAATTTTCTTGAATCACTTCTTCTAAAACAAAGGTTAAATCATCCATTGAAGTACACTTCAATATTCTGATATTTAAGTCAGCATATATCCGATAAATTTCTTCATTTTTTTTAGCAATTGTGATTAATTGACTAAGCTTATGATTAAGGCTGCGAACCTTCTTACGCAATTGCTCACTTTGTAATTCGACTAAAGACACACTACCTTTTTGAATATGAGGTATAGCAATTTTTTCCACAAGATTAGGGTGTTGAGCAAAAAAATCAGGATTATCTAACAGGTAGTTTACTACCTGTTCAGCACTTAATTGTTCATCTGTTTCTAATGCAGTATTTATTTCCATATTATTTAAAAATCCCCCCTACTCTTATAAATTTATGTAGCCGTCAAAAATATGCTCGGCTGCTCCGGTCATTTTTAATACATTGTCTTTCCCTTGCCAACGTATTTTTAAACTTCCACCAGGTAAATCAACCTTCACATCTTTACTTAATCTATTTTGTAACTGCCCAACAGCCACTGCGGCACATGCACCACTGCCACAAGCGAGTGTTTCACCGGCCCCTCTTTCATATACACGTAACTTAATATGACTAGGGTTAATTATTTGCATAAAACCAACATTAACCCCTTCAGTAAATCGCTCATGCTTTTCTAACAGAGGCCCCATTGTTTCCACATCTGCTAAATTTATGTCATCTACTAACAATACACAGTGAGGGTTGCCCATGGATACAGCACCACAAAAAAAGGTTTGATCATCCGCTCGGATAATATAAGTTTTTTCTTGTTTATTGGCCTTTAGTGGAATTAGGTGTGGTGCAAATTGTGGCACCCCCATATTCACTGTGACTTGTCCGTCTTTTTCCAAATATAAAACCATACGGCCAGCCTTTGTACTGACTACGATTTTATTACGGTTAGTTAACCCTTTCATTTTCACAAATCGAGCAAAACACCTAGCACCGTTACCACATTGGGAAACTTCCGTTCCATCAGCATTAAAGATTCGATAATGAAAATCTTGATCAGGATCATACGGTGGTTCAACCAACAAAAGTTGATCGAAGCCGATACCAAAATTTCGATCGGATAATTGACGGATTTTTTCCGGAGAAAAAAACACATTTTGGGTTACATTATCAATAACCACAAAGTCATTACCCAAGCCCTGCATCTTTGAGAACTGGATTTGCATTGTCACTACTTAACTAAAATTATTGTCTAGCCAATTAAAAATGAACTAACTAGAGATTCTAAAAGCAGTTATATCATTTCAAGCAATCACTGACTATGTCTTTAACAATCCATAGCTTAAATAATCTGATTAAAAACAATGAATAATTAGCATAATCAGGGTCGTTTATTTATTCACTTCTCAATTTTTCTGTTTGTTGCTGAATTCGTTTTTTTTGTTGAGCCGATAATCCATAACGATAATGTTCCTCTGGAGTAAACTTTAGACTATGTCGTTTCATCTGACGGTCATCAACATCCAAACTTAAATCCACATCAAATCGCGTTAAAACAGAATGGTTATTTTGCCAACCATTTGCAGCTGTAAAGTGAGAGATCCCCCAAGTAATACCACGGCCATCTTTAGTATCGGTAAATGCATCAGGGATAAAAGGTCCCGCGGCATTGGGCATTAATTCAACAATTGAAGCGATTTTAAAATTAACCCAATCTTCTGCATATTGAATAGTATTTCTTTCATTTCCATCTCGAATTGCAAAGGCCGCCACTCCCTTTTTAAATGGAAATAAAGTGGTTTCATGGCCCGCGGCCATAATGGGATTAAGCGGGTGTTTTTTAAATGGCCCTAATGGATTTTCTGCTATTGCCAGTCCATGCATACGCACTAAACCGCGCTTAGCATCTTGTTTAGAAAAGTCCGACTTGTAATACAGGTAAATCTTGCCATCGTGTACTAAAGGATAAGGATCATGAATCGAAAACTGATCCCAGTCACCTTTAGCACCATTAGGGATCACGATTTGATTGAGTGCAGTCCAAGGGCCATCAGGTGAATCCGCATAAGAAACCGCCACAGGGCAATCATCCCCCCGCTTGCCACTAGCCTCCATAAACCCCTGATAATAAAGGTAATACTTACCTTTCCATTTTAAAATATCGGTGGTTGAAACTGAGCGCCAACCGACATTAGGTTTTGGTGGTCGAGGCACAGCAACCCCTTGCTCTTGCCACGTAAAACCATCTTCTGAGGTGGCATACCATATTTCAGATAAATCCCAATCAGCGGAAGGTATAGTGTCACTGCTTTTTTCAGCACCTTTTGGCGCAGTAGGTGTATTACGATAGGTATACCAGACGTAGTATTTACCATTTTCAAAAATAACTTTAGAAGGATCACGACGAGAAATCGTACCGTCACCACCATGGTAATCAAACCCATTTAATTCTGTATATTTAAATTGAGTATACAACTCATTGTTTTCCTGTCGATTAGCTAAGTAATTATCGTAATTCCGAGCAACAGAAGCACTTAAAGGCATATCAGGCTTTTCATCTGGCATGTAAAAAGGAAAAGCTTGTTCAGAAGGTTGAGGAGGCTGCGGACTATTGGCGCTAACAAAAAAAGGTAATGTAAGGCTAGCGGTTAGGTAGCTAATTTTTTTCACTTGCAATTTCTCTGGTAAAAAACATGTTGCAAGTGTAAATAAAAAGCCGCTATAAGAATAGCGGCTTTACACTTTTAGTTAACAATTAATTATCGGGTATAGCTTCATTTTCGAATAATTGTTCAATAGTTTCTCGCTTACGTACTAAATGAGCCACATCTTTATCTACCAATATTTCTGCAGGTCGACAACGGCTATTGTAATTAGAAGCCATTACAAAACCGTATGCACCAGCACTACGTACAGCTAAATAATCTTCAGGTGCAATGGCTAACTCTCTACCTTTACCTAAAAAATCGCCCGTTTCACAGATAGGACCAACTACATCATAGACAGCCTTTTCTCTTACCAACGCTGCATTTAAAGGAATAATATTTTGCCACGCAGAGTAAAGCGCAGGTCGAATAAGGTCATTCATAGCCGCATCAACAATAGCAAAGTTTTTCTCTGCACCCTGCTTCAAAAATTCAACTTTAGTCAGTAAAACCCCAGCATTTGCCATAATAGCTCGGCCCGGTTCAAAAATAAGCATTAAATCTTCTCGTCCCACTAAACGCTGAGCAATGGCTTGCGTATATTGATCTGGGTGAGGAGGCTTTTCATCATTATAAGTAACACCTAAGCCACCACCTACGTCGAGATGTTTAATATGAATGCCATGGCTGGCTAATTCATCAATCAAGGCAAGTAAAATATCTAAAGCATCAACAAAAGGAGTAATGTCAGTTAATTGAGAACCAATATGGCAATCAATTCCAACTACATTTAGGTTCGACAAACTATTCGCATATTGGTAAATTTCAACCGCTTGTTCGCGCTCTACACCAAACTTATTATCTTTCAAACCTGTAGAAATATAAGGATGTGTTTTAGCATCGACATCAGGGTTAACTCGAATAGAAATAGGCGCTTTTTTATCTAATCTCTTAGCTACCTCATTAATCCGAGCTAACTCGCTGCGAGATTCAACATTAAAACATTTAATACCTTTCTCAAGTCCTAAGGCAATTTCTTCAGGTGTTTTACCTACCCCAGAAAAAACTACTTTGCTGGCATCTCCACCAGCTTTTAAAACGCGAAGTAATTCACCACCAGATACAATATCAAAGCCTGAGCCTAATTTAGCCATCACATTTAACACGGCCAAATTTGAATTTGCTTTAACTGCATAACAAATAAGATGCGGCTGTTTACCTGCCGCATTATTAAATGCGTGCCAATGTCGCTCTATTGTAGCTTTAGAATAAACGTAACAAGGTGTGCCGAATTGTTTAGCGATATCAAGAAGGGCGACTTCTTCAGCCAAAAGCTGTTCGTTTTTATAAGCAAAATAATCCATCTAGTTTTTCCCCTCTGATGATTCTTTTATGTGCTGAGTAGGACTGTTCGTCTCAGGCTCTTCCGGTAAATACAAGCTTCGCTTCTGACCACATGAGGATAGGACAAGAAGACTAAATATAGCCCCCGTAAGCACTGTAAATTTATAAGAATGGCGCATAACAACAATAACCTAATTTAATATGGGCTAATGATGTCATTACATTGAACAAATGCAAAGTACTGGAAAGAGCTGAATGCTATATTTTATGCCATATGAAATAACAAAGCATATAATCCTGCAGTTAAAGCGATATTTGTCTTAAAGAAGATTGCACCGATGGTGGAAAAATGACCTGTCCCCATAAAGACTGACATAATTCTTGAGTATCTGACCATTGCCTTTTTAACAGCCAATCAATCAAAATATTAGGATCTGATTTAAACTGCACATTCACACTAGGTTCAAATTGTAACCATTGCTCAATGACTTCTAAATCTAAGGTTTGCATTAACTGGCACAAACCTAAATCCGCTAAAGTAAAAGCATTTGAGGTTTGCTCAAATTGACCTGCCAAAGGTTTTAGCAACATGTTTTTATTATAATGTAAACACTCACTAGCCATCTCGAATCCAGCATTAGCAATCACCCCGCGGCACTTAGCTAGCGCCGATTTAAAAGAGATCTTAGCCGGGGAGTGCCAAACCACATTATCATCAATGTGTGCGTGTTTAATCGCCGGATGAAAACAAACAAAATCATGTTCTGCAAAGGTCGCCAATACCTTTTGTATGTCTGCCACTTCTTCAAAAGGCAAATACACTAATATACTTTTACCTTTGATATTTTCTAAATGCTCGTCGTCTATAAAAGGCGGTAAAATTGGAAAACCAAAGTGATACCAATGAATACCTAGCTGTAAATCAGTTGGCGCAAAATAGCGCATCACTAATTTATCAATCACCCCAGCTCCTTTCATTGGTATCGGATGAGCAAAAGCAGCTTGATGGCTTAGCGAAATAGAGGGTATTTTTTGCTTTTTTGCTGCCCATGCTGTGATAGGTTCAAAATCATTCAATACTAAATCGTATTCACCGAGATCTAATGATTTCACATCTTTAAAAAATTGCGATAACTGCAAATTCTGATAAGAATCCCAATAATTAAGCTTACCTTTTTTAGTGGCAAAGCTTAATCCATGATAGGTTTTAAAATCCTCGAATACTTGCATATCAAAATAATTTTCTCTGTTTCTACCAGAAAAAATATAATCAACTGTAACGTTTGAACGTTTTGCCAAAGCCTTGGCCATAATTCTGGCTCGGGTAATATGCCCATTACCTGTACCTTGCACCCCATATAGAATTTTCATGCCGACACGTCCTTAAAATATAGATAAACTGACAACGGAGATTCCCATTCCTAAGGCAGCACCAGCCAATATATCTCCAGGGTAATGGACACCAAGTAATACCCTAGATATGCCAATACAACTTGCCCATAAATACGCGACTAACGCTAAGTTAGGATAAAAACTACTCACCAGCGATGCCATTAAAAATGCCGCAGCAGTATGTCCAGACGGCAAACTGAACTTGTCAGAAGGGGTAATATGAGCATTAAAGTTAGTCGCACTATCACATGGACGTTGCCGTTTTAATGCTCTTTTTAAAAAAATATATACAGGAATTTCTAAGGTATAAGCCAATAAACCTGCAGACAAAAATAGTGCACCATGTTCAGGCTCTAACCACCAAAGTAGCACTCCAATTACAAGATATAACTGGCCATCCCCGGTTTTAGACACCCACTTTATCCAACTACAATCTCGCTTAGCCATCAGATTGAACATCCAATAAAATAAAGCTTTATCACTTTGCGCTATTGTTTTCATAACACCTGCCTTATGGATAAATCAGATTTTAGTTTAGGCTTGCTGTATGAATGAAAGGTGACATTTCCGCGAAAATTTCATGACAAACGGTAGCTAAATTTACCATCAAAAATAGAACCTGATCTTTGGCAAAAATAGTATTACACTGGCAGCAAGTTCATATTCTATTGACGTTAGCTAACCTTAAACCTCCTAAGGAAAAGACATGGATTACAATACTTCTACTCTTTGCGATATATTTGCTGACAGTGTTGACGTGGTCGAGCCCATGTTTGTCAGTTTTGGTGGCAGTCCTTCATATGGCGGAGAAATTACCACCATAAAGTGTTTTGAAGACAAAGGCCTGATCCTAAAAACATTAGAACAACCTGGTTTGGGGAAAATATTACTAATCGATGGTGGCGGTTCCATGCGCTGCGCTTTAGTCGATGCTTATACCGCTCAGCTGGCATTTGATAATGGCTGGGAAGGCATAGTTTGTTATGGCAGTGTTAGAGAAGTAGACGACCTAGAAGAAATTAATATAGGTATCCATGCCATTGCTTCAATCCCCGTCGGTGCAGATGACCAAGGTTCCGGCGAAGTAGATGTTGCAGTAAATTTTGGTGGAGTGACATTTTTACCAGAAGATCATTTATATGCTGATCGTACAGGTATTATTCTGTCTCCAGAACCACTAGATATCGAATAAAATTTACTAGCTAGTAATACATTTCTATAGACAATAAAAAACGCCGTGTTCATAAAGAACACGGCGCTTTTGTATGACTTGAAGTTAGTTATTTACCAACTAATACAGATACGTTTTTAATACCTGCTTTTTTCACTTCATTGATAACTTCAGTTACATCACCATGTTTAGCTTTAGGATGAGCTTGTACTGCAGCCGATTCTTGAGCATTTTCAGCCAAGAAACTTTGAATATTTGCTTCAACTCGGCGAATATCTACTTCACGTCCATTCACTACAATCGTACCGTCTTCGTTAACACGAATAGCTAACGATTTAACGTTAGTAGGAGGCGGTGGTGTTTTAGAATCTTTAGGACGATTAACTTCCAAACCTTTCTCTTTAACAAAAGAGGTAGTTACAATAAAGAAGATAAGCATGATGAACACTATGTCCAACATGGGTGTCATATCAATGGTTGCTTCGTCGTCGGCAGAGCCGTGCTTTTTTCTTTTCATTATTAAAAATCGCCAATTGGGTTAAAACGAATCTGCCTAGTATAAAGACAGTTTCTTCTCAGAGCATCAATTAATTAACCTTAACTTAATAAAACACTCAATTTAATTACTTATCAATGTACCTCATAGACTGCCGTAAATAGCGCTAATAATCCAGTAGGTTTTGAAAATTATCCTATCTGAATTTCAGGTTGAGCTATATACAAACCCCTTCACCCCTTTATTTTACTGGTTTAAAACCAAGCTAATAGTTGTTTAAGTTCCTTTATTTCTCCGCAATTATTTGGCAGGTAACCTGGTAATTCAGTCAATTCCTCCTCAAATTTGCTACTTTTCATCACATCTATTAGTTGTTTTGTTTGCGGTAGATCCAAGGTTTTATTTTTACAAACCATTAAATAATGCTCAGACACTAAAGGTATAAAGTCTAAACCAAAATGCCTAGCCGCCGCTTCAATACCCAAACCGACATCTGCCATGCCCGAAGCAATAAAAGCAGCAACAGCCGAATGTGTATATTCTTCATCTGCAAAGCCATTAATATCTGAATGACTTATTTGTGCTGTGCGTAATAACTCATCCAATAAAGCACGAGTACCTGATTCTTTTTGGCGATTAATAAATTTAACATCTTCTTGCGTTAAATCGGTTATGCCATAAATACCTTTAGGATTATTGGGTTGCAGCATCAAACCTTGTTGACGGGTGACAAAGCTAATAATTTTATGCTCATTTGTTTTCAAATAAACACGAAACAAACTTTTCATCCCTTCACTCAGAGCTGAAATTGGCACATCAAAAGCAGCAAGATCACAATTCCCTCTAGCCAGAGAGGATAAAGCTTCCTCTATACTTTTATATTGTAAATCTAGCGGCAAATCTTCACTGTAATCGGCTAATAAGGCGACAGCATAACCATGACTAGCATGAATACGTAGAGCCGGTTTTACATCCACTAAAATCCGTTGAATTTCTTTATTTAATTCTGAGGTTAAATTATCTAACTGTGGACCTAATCTAGCTGAGACTCTATGTTTGGACCAAAGTAATTTATCACCCAACAATGAGAGTTTAGCTCCACGACCTTTTTGTAATTCCACTAAAGGCATGCCAAACAGTTGCGAAGATTTTTGAATTAAATTCCAAGCAGAACGATAGGAAATACCTACACTAAGAGCGGCGGTGGTTAATTTATTCGAATGTTTTATTTCAGCCAATAAATGAAACAACACTGGAGACAATTCATTACCTTGTTCGTCAGTGAAGGTCCAATTGGGTTTAATATTTAATTTTTTAATATGCATTTTTGTACATATTTGGTATCTGCTGCATACATGTTATTTTAGCTTAAAATACTATTCAGCCAACAATATATGCATTTAAATGCATATATTCAAGTGATTAACAGTTGTTGTAAGGCCAAAGATTATGAGTGACGTTTCAAGTTGGGATCCACAAGCAGTAAAGGATATTATCGACTCTTTACGGGGGATGCCTGGTGCACTATTACCAATTTTGCATGCTATTCAGGATTCTCAAGGTTACATTCCCAAAGATTCGGTGCCAATTATAGCCTCAGCACTTAATCAGACCAGCGCCGAAATTCATGGTGTGATTAGTTTTTATCATCATTTTCGTACTTCTAAGCCAGGCAATCATGTTATTCAACTGTGCCGAGCTGAAGCGTGCCAAGCAAGGGGGGCAAGAGAATTAGAAAAACATGCAAAGTCATCACTTAATCTTGATTACCACGGCACAACAACAGATCAAGAATTTACCTTAGAACCTGTTTATTGTTTAGGCAATTGTTCAAACGGCCCAAATATACAAATCAATGACGAAATTTTTGCCCGAGTATCGAACACTAAATTTGATCAACTACTCGAGCAAAAAACCACTTATATAGTGGAGTTATCATAATGAGCTTTACAGTTTTTATTCCAAGAGATACCTCAGCCCTAGCGGCAGGTGCCCATAGAATCTCTGCCTTGATCCGAGCAGAAGCTAAAAATCGCCAGCTAGACCTAAACGTTATTCGTAATGGCTCCCGTGGTATGTTTTGGCTAGAGCCGCTGATTGAAGTCGCCACAAAAAATGGCCGAATAGCTTATGGTCCAGTGACTGAGTCAGACATATCATCATTATTCGATGCCGAATTTTATCTGGGTAAACCTAACCACCCCCTATGTTTAGGACAAACCGAAAATATTCCCTATTTAGCCAAACAACAAAGATTAACTTTTGCTAGAGCCGGTATTATCGATCCAGTCAACATAACTGATTATTTACAATACGACGGTTTTAAAGGTTTACAAAAAGCCTTAACGCTCAGCTCCCAAGCCACTATTGATGAAGTGACATCTTCAGGGCTTAGAGGCCGTGGAGGCGCAGCCTTTCCTACCGGTATAAAATGGCAAACTGTGCATGACTGCCCAGCAGAGCAAAAATACATAGTCTGTAATGCTGACGAAGGTGATTCAGGCTCTTTTGCTGATCGCCTAGTAATGGAAGCTGACCCCTTTATGTTAATTGAAGGTATGATCATTGCCGGGTTAGCAGTAGGCGCAAATCAAGGGTATATCTATCTACGTTCAGAATATCCCGTGGCTCACGCGATTCTCAATCAAGCTATCGAAAATGCTTATGCCCATGGCTATTTAGGCGACGATATTTTATCCGGTGGTAAAACCTTTCACCTAGAAGTACGTCTTGGCGCCGGGGCTTACATTTGTGGTGAAGAAACCTCATTGCTTGAAAGTTTAGAAGGTAAACGAGGCCTAGTACGCTTTAAACCACCACTACCTGCTATCGAAGGTTTATTCGGTCGCCCTACTGTGATTAATAATGTTTTATCTTTAGCTGCTATTCCCTATATTTTAGCCGAAGGCGGCAGCAGTTATGCTAACTATGGCATGGGCCGTTCCAAAGGCACATTGCCCTTCCAATTGGCTGGCAACGTCAATCAAGGTGGACTAATTGAACTCGCATTTGGTTTGACCTTAAGAGAATTACTCAATGAATTTGCCGGCGGTACCTTTACGGGTAAACCTATGCATGCCATTCAAGTAGGTGGCCCGTTAGGCGCTTATTTACCCGAAGAGCAATGGGATACCCCCTTAGACTATGAATCATTTTCAGCTATTCAAGCAGTGTTGGGTCATGGCAGCATAGTAGTGTTTGATGACACAGTAGACATGTTAGAACAAGCGCGTTTTTCTATGGAATTCTGCGTAGCTGAATCCTGCGGTAAATGCACGCCATGTCGAATAGGGTCAGTTCGAGGTGTAGAAGTGATTGATAAAATTCGAGCTGGTGATAACACAGAACAAAATATCGAATTATTGGAGGATTTATGCGAAACCATGATCCACGGTTCTTTATGTGCCATGGGCGGCATGACTCCCTTTCCTGTACAAAGTGCCTTTAAACACTTTGCTGAAAATGTAGATGCCGCCATCACCAAACAAGCAGGAGAACAATAATGGTTGAGATTTTCGATCCAAAAACAATAGATTTTGATAAAGATTACGGCACGCCTGCCAGCCAATCTAGCACCATGCTCTCCTTGAATATCGATGGCACTGATATAGCAGTACCAGAAGGTACCTCAGTATTACGAGCTGCAGCTTTAGCCGGGATTAACATACCCAAACTGTGTGCCTCAGATAATTTAGAAGCCTTTGGCTCTTGTCGTATGTGTACTGTGCAGATTGAAGGTCGCAGAGGTTATCCCGCGTCTTGTACCACACCCGTGGCCGAAAACATGCGTGTCAGCACGCAAACAGAATCTTTAGCTAAACTGCGCAGAAATATCATGGAATTGTATATTTCTGATCACCCATTAGATTGTTTAACTTGCCCAGCGAATGGCGACTGTGAATTACAAGACGTAGCTGGAGCTGTGGGCTTACGTGAAGTACGTTATGGCTTTGAAGGTGAAAACCACTTACAAGCTGAAAAAGACACCAGTAACCCTTATTTCACCTATGATCCTAGCAAATGTATTGTTTGCTCTCGTTGTGTACGAGCATGTGAAGAAGTACAAGGTACGTTTGCCTTAACGGTAGAAGGCAGAGGATTTGATTCAAAAATTGCTGCAGGGCAAAATGGTTCATTTTTAGAATCTGACTGTGTGTCTTGTGGCGCTTGCGTACAAGCCTGCCCTACTTCAACGTTAATCGAAAACACGGTTGTTGATATGGGCCAACCCGAACACAGCGTGGTCACTACTTGCGCTTATTGTGGTGTAGGTTGCTCATTCAAAGCTGAGATGAAAGGTGACAAAGTGGTTCGTATGGTGCCTTACAAAGGTGGCCAAGCTAACCAAGGTCATTCTTGTGTAAAAGGTCGTTTTGCCTTTG
This sequence comes from Paraglaciecola sp. L3A3, assembly GCF_009796765.1. NCBI lineage: Bacteria > Pseudomonadati > Pseudomonadota > Gammaproteobacteria > Alteromonadales > Alteromonadaceae > Paraglaciecola > Paraglaciecola sp. L3A3. Next base: position 168,464 of record NZ_CP047023.1, on the reverse strand, counting down.
GTTACGCTACTCATAAAGATAGAATTGTTGACCCCATGATCCGCGATGATATTCATCAGCCTTGGCGCAAAGTCAGCTGGCAAGAAGCCATTGAGTTTTCGGCTAAAAAACTACGTGCTACCCAAGAGAAATACGGTAAACAAAGCATAGGGGGGATTACTTCTTCTCGTTGTACCAATGAAGAAACCTATCTAGTTCAAAAATTAATACGCGCCGCCTTTGGCAATAACAATACCGATACCTGCGCTCGCGTTTGTCATAGCCCAACAGGGTACGGCTTAAAAACCACTTTAGGCGAATCTGCTGGCACACAAACCTTCGATTCAGTTAAACACAGTGATTGTATATTAGTTATCGGAGCCAACCCTACTGACGCACATCCAGTGTTTGGCTCTATGCTGAGAAAACGTCTTAGAGAAGGGGCAAAATTAATTGTTGCCGATCCACGGAAAATTGATTTATTAAATACCCCACATCTAACAAATGCCATTCATTTACCACTTCGTCCAGGTACTAATGTCGCTTTGGTTAATGCTCTTGCGCACACTATCATGCAAGAAAAATTGCATGACCAAACATTTATCGATGAGCGTTGTGATGACATTGCCTTTAAAAAATGGCAAACCTTTATTTTAGAAGAGAAAAATTCACCGGAAGCAATGCAAAGTGTCACTGGCGTGCCAGCAGAAGATATTCGTCGAGCAGCGCGAGAGTATGCCAAAGCAGGAAACGGCGCAATTTATTACGGCTTAGGAGTAACTGAACACAGCCAGGGCTCTACTATGGTAATGGGGATTGCTAACCTAGCCTTAGCCACGGGTAACATTGGTCGCGAAGGTGTAGGTGTTAATCCACTAAGAGGCCAGAACAACGTACAAGGCTCTTGCGATATGGGCTCTTTCCCCCATGAATTACCAGGCTATCAACATGTATCTGATGACATTGCCCGAGGACATTTTGAGAAAGTGTGGGGAGTGGAATTAGATCACGAACCTGGACTACGCATTCCTAATATGTTCGATGCGGCCATTGCTGGCAAGTTCAAAGCTATGTATGTACAAGGAGAAGACATTGCCCAATCAGATCCCAATACACATCATGTGGAAAAAGCTCTCAAGTCTTTAGACTGCTTAATCGTGCAAGACATATTCTTAAACGAAACCGCGAAGTTTGCTCACGTCCTGCTACCCGGTTCAACATTTTTAGAAAAAAATGGCACCTTCACTAATGCTGAACGCCGCATCAACCGAGTACGCAAAGTCATGCCTGCGCTTGGTGGTAAAGAAGACTGGGAGGTGACGGTAGACTTAGCCAATGCTTTAGGTTATCCAATGAACTACCAACACCCATCTGAAATTATGGATGAAATTGCCAGCTTAACCCCATCGTTTAGCGGCGTAAGTTATCAAAAACTCGAGGAGCAAGGCAGTATTCAATGGCCATGTAACGAGCAATATCCTGATGGCACACCTACCATGCATGAAGTCGACTTCCCAATCGGCAAAGGTAATTTTGCGATTACCCAGTACCTAGCTACCGAAGAAAAAGCCAGTAGACGTTTTCCTTTATTGTTAACCACTGGACGGATTTTATCTCAGTACAATGTGGGCGCCCAAACCCGTCGTACCGACAACCAAGCTTGGCATGATGAAGATAAACTTGAACTTCACCCTAGCGATGCAGAGTTAAGAGGTATCAAACAAGACGATTGGTTAGGTATCACAAGTCGAGCTGGGCATACAGTATTACGCGCTTGTATTAATGACAGAATGCAACCTGGCGTGGTGTATACAACTTTTCATCACCCTCATAGTGGCGCAAACGTTATCACCACAGACAATTCAGACTGGGCAACCAACTGTCCTGAATATAAAGTCACTGCGGTACAATTAGAAAAAGTCAGCCAACCTTCAGTGTGGCAAAAAGAGTTTGTTGATTTCCATAAAAAACAGATCAACCTATTAGAACAAGGAATTGACAATGACAATTCTCAGCATAAAGATGCAGTAAAATAAATGTCTGTAGTTGATTCAACAGGCTACACAAGTTTTGCTGTATCTCAGTGGCGTGAAGGTGTTATTACTGACGCGCCAGATCACTTGATTGAAGAAGTCCCTATTGCACTTGTGTATAACGGGATTTCTCATGTAGTGATGATGGCCACTCCTCAAGATTTGGCAGACTTTGCTTTAGGTTTTAGCCTGACCGAAGGTATATTGCAAAGTGCCACAGAGTTATTGGATCTAGAAATTGTCCTACAATCTAATGGCATAGAGGTGTTGATGACGATCACAGCTAGGCGTATGAACCAACTGAAACAAGTAAGGCGTAATCTTACCGGCAGAACAGGTTGTGGACTATGTGGTGCCGAATCCTTGCAACAAGCTATTCGACCGGTACAAACTTTAGTCAACAATATTAAGGTAAATGATTTAGCCATTCAGTTGGCCGTTAAGCAATTACATCAATTTCAGCCATTACAACAATTAACTGGCGCTTGTCACGGCGCAGCCTGGTGTGATTTATCAGGACAAATTTTATTGGCTAAAGAAGATGTGGGTCGACACAATGCCCTAGACAAATTACTCGGCGCATTAGCCAAGAGCAACACAGATTTTAACCAAGGATTTGTGCTGGTATCAAGCCGCGCAAGTTATGAAATGGTACAAAAAGTTGCAAGTGTGGGGGTGGGCTTACTGGTATCAGTGTCTGCCCCAACAGCATTTGCCGTTAATCTCGCTAGGCAAAGTCAATTAACACTTGTCGGATTTGCCAGAGCAGGCAGACATGTACATTACAGTCCAATCATCGAAAATGAAGAAACAATATGTCAACCGAACAATTAGTCAAAATGGTTAATCAAATAGCTAACAACAACAGCCATCAAACAGAATCAGAATCAGTTGAATTAATCTGTAATCACCTGAAAAAATTCTGGGCCTTGTCGATGAAAAAACAAATTATTGAGTATACACAACAAGATTTAAACGAACTGACACCGCTAGCTAAAAAAGCAATAGTTAAACTGGCGACAATTTATAATGATAAATGATAATCGTAAAAACATGAGCAACTATTGAGTTAGCTTTAATAGTTGCTGATAGTCATCAGTCGACTTATCTTGCTGGTCACACACACTAAGCAGATCTAACAAAAAATATCTCAAAGCTCTTTGTTCAATCTGTTTGACTTGTTTTTGCTGGGCATCATTCAACATATGGTACATAGACGCCGCACCAAAATCACCAAACAGTATATTGGCTTGCTCATCGAATAAGGTATTGTGAGCATATAAGTCTCCATGACACACCCGCTTGTTATGCATATGTTCGAACACTTGTTGCATTTGTTTAACTATTTTATTTACTTTTTCGATAGGCAAACTAAAGCCAGCAGGAAAGGTGTCTCGGGTGCAGGTATCGAAAGACGGTGGTAAGCCTAAATTTTGATAGTGGTCAGGAATAAGCTCCATGATCAAGGCTAAATACTCAGGTTCTTTCACCTGAGCTAAAGGCTTCACTAAGTTGATATGATTACCCACTTTTAAACATGCATTCAGCTCATCCTCTGGATAACCATCAGTGGTAACCTCGCCTTTGAAAACTTTTACTGCCATCGCCTCGGGCAAGTTCAACTCATTATCTAACCAAGTACCTTTAGATATCACCCCAGAAGCGCCTTGACCCAACACTTGCTGTAATGTAAAACTCGAGGAAGTGATCTCTGGAACAGACTGCATATTTACGTCTGCTTGGCTAAAAGGGTTACCAGAAAAAGCCAACCATGCCAGTTTAGGTAATCCTAAAAGTTGATCTGGGCATTCAGTTAGCTGATTGGCAGAAATACGTACCAGTTCTAAATTATGTAACTGCGCCATAGACTTTGGCAGAGTTGTGAGTTTATTTCCCGCCAAAGCTAATTTTTGCAAGTTAATCCGCCCGCCTAATGCGTCAGGCAAGGTTTCAATTTGATTGTCAGTTAATATCAACCAACGTAATTTTTGCGGTAATGAATTGGCCGGAACCTGTTTAATTCGATTGGCTTTAAACCCCACCATTTCAAGGTTTTCACACTGGCCTAAAACCTCAGGTAAAATCTTAAATTGATTATTTGATGCAAAAATTATTTTTAATTTTTTTAATTGTATCAACTCGTCAGGTAAGGATGACAATTGATTATTGGATAAATCTAGGATTTCTAATGAATCAGCTAAAGACAAAATTTCTAAAGGGAAGGATTTCAGTTGGTCAGATAAAGATAGACGTTTTACACCCTTCAAGGCGCCGGATTTTAGCTGATTGAGAGTTTGCAAAAATTTGAATCACTAATTGGAAGTTGGAAAACGAAGGTGAACCGAATGGTTATAAAACATATTTAACGAAACCCCGGTAAACTGAAGCTATACAGCAGCAATTTACCTTGGTCTAACCTAAGGTAAATTACCTTAGGTTTTAGCTTATTACTGCTTAAGCAGGAACAACTTTATTTGCACAAGGACCTTTTTGGCCTTGGCCTACTTCAAATTCTACAGCTTGACCGTCGGTCAAAGTTGCATAACCGCCACCAGCTTGGATTTCTGAATGATGTACGAACAAATCTTTGCCGCCGTCTTCAGGTGTAATAAATCCGAAACCTTTATCTGCGTTGAACCACTTAACTGTACCTTTACTCATTTTCTTTACTCATTATTGTTGGTGAAATAAAAAATTATAGTCGAATTCACCGGTTCGAATATAATGTGAAAATTGCTATTAAAGGCTAATAATTTACATTATTTAGCATCAATAGAATTATCTGAATACATAATATGTTCATCAGAGTACTAGACTTGAACAATTCTTGCACCAATAAACGTAGTTTATCTACATAAAATTGCAATTTAATTTAGATAAACTAGATTTTAACCCTTTATAGCCCTACCCAATAAAGCAAAATAACTAAAAAAACACTGACTGATTAGATTTCTTTGCTGCCCTACAGGATAAATACCTAATTTAGCTTCAGGACTTTGTTTGGTGCCTTGTACCAAAAACGCATTTTTTCTAAGGTGGTCTTGAATTGTCGCTTCGAAAGCTCTAGCGGCAAGTTCTTGAGGTTGGGCATAATAATAAGCTTTAAGGATTTTATCCGCCTTGGCACTTTGCTGCACAAATTCACTGGCTTGGCTTTTTTCTGAACCTAAAAAAATGGCTTCAAAACATTGACTCAATTGAGTATTTAACGGATGTTTGATCAATTCTTTATCTCGTAACCAGCAAACAGAAGCAAACTCATGAGTTTTTACACCAGTAAACATTTTGTCACTGATGTAATGGTCAAAGGCATGAAGCCACTCATGGGCTAGTGCCCCCCCACCTGCATTTTTGGCTAAAGCTAATGTTTTTTTCTTCGAGTCATAGTGGGCACTGCTATGTTTTTGGCCTCCACTACCAAAAGCCAAAGACAAACTAGAATTTAACGAAATAACAGGACTAGGTACGGCTAAAATATCCATTAAGTCAAATAAGGCATCAAAAAATAAATTAGCCGCTATTTGTTGCTCACTAACAGTAACCCATTTACCAATAGTCACAGAGCGAAAGCCAAAAATTTTCACAATGTCTTGAAAACTAACGTCTGCCCCATCTCTATGCGATGGACCATTTCGATAATAAGGTTGATGAATTCTAGAGACTGGAGATGTCGACACTGAAGTCACTATTAATCAGTCATTTCGGCAAAAATTTGTTCACACCACTGTTCTATTCGCTGATCCGTTAAATCGTATTGATTTTCATCATCTAAACTTAAACCGACAAAAAACTCTTTATCTTCTGTTAAGGCTTTTGAATGTTTAAAGTCGTAGTCTTCATTTGGCCAATATCCAACAAAATCACAGCCAAGTAGCAAAAGTTCGTCATGCAACATACCTACCGCATCTTGAAACCAATCGGCATAACCAAGTTGATCGCCCAAACCAAATATAGCAACGGTTTTATTCACTAAGGTTAACCTCGCTATATCCTGCCAAGTAGATTGCCAATCTTCTTGTAATTCACCAAAATCCCAAGTGGAAATACCAAAGATTAATTTGTCGAAGTTTTCAGCATGAATCAAAGGCGTGTCTTTAATATTAAATAACTCAATACCTTGATAACCCATAAGTTGATTAAGTTTACTCTCAATTTTTTCAGCGGCCATTTCTGTGTAACAGGTGGTTGAACCGTAAAACAAACCAATTTTTATTGTGTTGGTCATAGCATCCCAAGGTCATATGTGGTTTTGCAGAAGTACAAACATTATTCATATCTATATTTATTTCTGCTACTCAAGTATCTAATAATAAAGTGATTATGACTTTCATACTAGCGTCAAATAACAGCCTAAATTTTAACACTTAATTTACAACACAAGGCGATTTGTGCATTATTTTACACAGAAAAGTAATATTAAAATTAATACCTTGACCCTACACAATACTGATCTTATAAAGAGTATCCGTCAGCCAGTTAGTGCTCTCTCATATAGAATGGATCACATATGAAATTACTCCTTCCATTAGCTTTGCTGTTTGGCTCATTGATGAGTTGCGAACCAAGCAAACAATTAGACCAAAGCAATCAAATAAAAAAAAGCTACGGCCATTGGGTTAAAGAAAAAAATGGTGAGATAACTTTAGATCCTCAGCCTTCAGGATTGACAACTTGGCGCGATAAACTGGTCATGTTAAGTGATAGAAGTGCCGACCCTTCTCAACGATTAAAATTAAGAACCGTTGATCCTAAGAATGCCACCTTAGTTGGCCCTGATATGAAAATGCAGCTATCAGCTAGTGCCTTAGATAGTTGTTTTGCCGACTATGTAAGCGACAATCCTGATTTAGAGTCATTAGCCAAAGATCCCGATAAAGATACCATTTTTTATATGACGTCTGAAGACGCAACCAGCGCGTCTCCCATGTCAGAAATGTGCCAGAAAAAATATAAAAAAACCGGCTCAACTGACTACCCTCGCCTCTTAATTAGACTAGAAGTTGAATCTTCCACAAAAGTATTAATTACCCATATACGACCAATCCAGTTTAACGACAAGATGGCAGTTGGCAACTTCCCTAATGATGGTATCGAAGCTTTAACTTTTGGTAAAAACCGTACACTTTATCTAGGTATAGAAAAAGATTCGGCCAAAAAAGCGCGTATTTTTTCATTGCAGCTTGATGAAACATTTTGGCAAACCGATGACTTTGCGGCGGTGTCCGAAGTGATGGTTAAACTACCAATTTTTAAAGGTGGTAATCACCCAATTAACGGTATGGATTTTTATCAAACCCCTACAGGTAAAGAATTTTTAATCGCAGCGGCCAGAAATGATGAAACCTTATGGATCATTGATTTAGCAGGTAAAAAAGACGCACGCATAGTGCCTATCAATTTTTATGCGGAAATAATCAATGGCACAGGGGTATGCCAAAGATTTGAAGAAATGGACAACACCTCAATTGAAGGGGTCGCGATCATAAAAGACACTTTATGGCTTATCAACGACCCTTGGAAAGCAGTGTATTTAAATAATATTAGTTGCCCACAAAACAAAAGAAACTATCAAAGATTTTCTCCTCTTTTGTTTAGTCTAGCCATTCAACAATCTTGGTTTGAATAAACTCTCTTTTTTTATGTGCCCTTTAAGATGAGTGTTTTAATCGACTGGCAAATTTTTGCTTAAATTTAGCCAGCTTAGGGGCAACAACCATATGGCAATATTGATTTTGTGGATTATTTGAAAAATAATCTTGATGGTAATCCTCTGCCTGATAATAGTTATTAATTTCAACTAACTCGGTGACCACAGGATCAGGCCAAATTTCTTCTTCACTAATCTCTTTCAATAATTGCTGGGCAATCTCTTTTTGTTCAGGATTATGATAAAAAATAGCACTACGATATTGACTGCCTACATCATTACCTTGTCTATTTAACTGAGTAGGGTTGTGTAAGGCGAAAAAAATCTCCAACACATCTCTATAACTAATTTGCAAAGCATCAAAAGTTACTTGGACTACCTCAGCATGCCCTGTAGTGCCGCTACATATTTGTTCGTAAGAAGGGTTATCGACATTTCCGCCGGCATAACCTGAGAAGGCTGAAATCACACCATCGACACTATTAAATGCTGATTCAATACACCAAAAGCACCCGCCTGCCAAAGTGGCTATCTGTAAATTTTGCATAAAGACCTCTTAAATTGATGTAATTAATTCTAGTTGCGGTTATACCGTCGAACTAGCCCATGAGTCAAAAATTAAAAACAAAATCCTAAAAAAGTCAGCTACTCCCCCTTGCATAGTAAAAGACTTTTTATTTGTCTGCTGTTAACATTGCCAACAATTATAAAAATAATACAGGATAATATATGAGTTCGTCTCGCGAGCAATTTGGTTCACGCTTAGGGTTTATATTAGCCGCTGCAGGGTCTGCTGTGGGTATTGGCAATATGGTTGGATTTCCCGTCGCTGCAACCAAAAATGGCGGGGGAGCCTTTTTATTAATTTACGCGATTTTTGTCGCATTTATTTGTTTGCCTGTGATGTTAGCCGAAATGTCTGTAGGCCGACATAGTCGTAAAGACCCACTCGGAGCTTACTCTACTATGAGTAATAACCACGGCCCTTGGAAACTAGCCGGATGGTTATCTATTATCACCCCTTTTATGATTGCAGTTTTTTATTTGGTGATTACCGTTTGGATATTTGGTTACTTATTTCAAACAGTTACTGGTAATTTAACCATGCTCGCCAACCCTGCAACGTTTGGTAGTTTTATTAATAACTACAACTTGTTTTATTACATGTTGGCTGTGTTAGCTATTGTATATTTAATTTTGCAAGGTGGTGTAAAGCAAGGGATTGAAAAAGCGGCTAAGGTGATGATGCCAGCTTTGTTTATTATGTTATTAGGCTTAGTCGTTTTCGTGCTGACCTTAGACAATGCCTTTGCTGGGGTTAAGTATTATATCATTCCTGATTTCAGTAAGATTACAGCCTCTGTAGTAAGTGCGGCGCTGTCACAAGCCTTTTTCTCTTTGTCATTAGGTATGGGTATCATGATCACCTATGGCTCCTATTTAGATAAGAAGAGTGACGTACCAGGCTCAGCGAAAATGGTCGCCTTATTAGATACGGCTGTGGCTTTTATTGCAGGTTTAGTGATACTCCCTGCAGTGTTTTCTTTTAATCCGAATATAGACACCAGTACTTTAAGTGATTCTTCGGTTGGAATGATCTTTACCTTCTTACCTAAAATATTCTTAGCCTTACAAGCAGATATTGGTTACATAGGTGCAAGTATAGTTGCCAGCTTATTTTTCATTTTGGTCTTTTTTGCCGCCATCACCTCTATGGTGTCAATCTTTGAGGTACCTGTTTCGGCATTGATGGAAGAAAAGAAATACAGCCGTCGTAAAGCCTTATCTTTACTAGGAGTTTTACTGGTACTTATGTCTATGATGGCCGCAACATCGTTTGGTATAACAGATTTATTAACCAACTTTGTAAGTTATGCAGAGCAGCAAAAGTCATTTTTTGATGTAATCATCGATGTTTTTTACGACACAATTTTGCCACTCAACGGATTTTTAATTTGTGTATTTGTTATATATCGCTGGAAAAAAGCCGAATTTAATAAGGAGTTAGATAATGGTTCTCCTAGCTACGAAAATAGTTGGTTTGAACGATATGTTAATTTTTCAGTCGGCACCTTTATACCTGTCATATTGTTATTGGTGTTCATCAATACTGTGGCTTTGAAATACTTTGGTGCAGCCTTGATTGGGTAGGTACTTATGCGCTGCGCTTACCGCAGTCCATTGCGGTTTTGATTCGGCATCCCTACCGCACCAGTTACTCATGCTATGAAATACATCCCTGTATTTCACCCTTCGGGCCGCACTAAAGTGCGTTCTAAATTTATCCCTTAAATTTAGTCAACAGCCAAGAAATAGTAACCAGACAAAATGGTCGGGAACCATTTTGAACATTTGCAAGATGGCCCGTAGGGCAAAGTACAGGACGTATTTTGTAAAAGCCGCACTCAGACCAAGCTCTATTTCTATTTTTATAAACTCAATAGGTCGTGCTGATTTGTTCCCGACAAAAGACCACTCAATTAGCTATCTCGATAACTGCGTCCTGCGTTATTCTACCTTCCGCCATCCTTGGCGGTCGCATGCCAATTGTCCTATTGAGTTTTGAATAAAAAATAGCGATCTTTGAGTCGCGACAAAATCCAAAACATGTGCTTCGCACACATACCTGATGTTCCACGAACAACGGATATTAACACCTTAATATGAGGCTCAAAATACTTGAGCTAAACTTTATGTGACGTAGAGCATAAGCCAAGTCAATTATGTCCTTTTCATAATTAACTTGTTACATACCCATTCGTACACTAAAATTACACGCATAAGATATGCGCAGGAGTGATGACATGAGAAACCTACATACACAGCAATCAGCTAAAAAGGCTGCTAACTTGAGTTTAAATAGTGAATTATTAGCAGAAGCTAAAAGACTAAATATTAACTTATCAGCAACGATGGAAAAGGCTTTAGAGCAAGCTGTAAATATAAAATTAAGAGAAGAGTGGATTGAAAACAATAGTGATGCAGTCAATGGTTGTAATAAATTAACTGAAAAGTTTGGCTTATTTTCTGATTCATATAGGAAGTTTTAATGCCTCAATTTTCACTATATGCGAATAATGATAAATCGTCATCCAAAGCATACCCATATCTAATTGATGTACAGTCAGACTTATTGAGTGGACTTGAGTCTAGAATTGTAATTCCTTTAACTCCGTTAAAGTTACTAGATACAAAAGCCCCAACTCATTTATGTCCTATTGTGCATATAGAGGAAGGTGACTTTGTGATCCTTACTCACCAAATGACAAGCGTGCCCATTAAAATATTAAAACACGAAGTAAACGACCTGAGTACTTTTCGAAATGAAATTATCGGAGCACTCGATTTTTTAATTACAGGCATATAATGCTTAACATATGGGGATTTTAGGAGCGCTTTTTCAGCGAGTAAAATTCCCACCATGATGTTTTTGTTACACCTACTTTTTCTGAACACTGGTTTCCCACCCGTCATACCGACCACCTAACTCTCGTGCTTTTCTGCCTAATTTAATCGTATGGCTGGTTATATTCCCAAGATGCATTGCTCCAACATGAGTAAATTTTGTGTAGCACTCAGAGCTATCTTCGTCTTTACCGGTAAAATGTAATTCATAATTTTCTGACTTGGCCCATGCAGCAAAATGATTGCATGAAGAGTCATTTGGGAAATATGCCCAGTGCATAACTTCCCTCTCTTTATCTTTCATATCGCCGTTTTCAGACAGTGAATCCAAAACTTTCAAATCTTGAATTACCTGCCAGTCGTCATCTGTTGGATAAAGCTGCTCCCAATAGAATTTTTTGTCAGTATCTTTCTCGTGCACGTACTTCATTTGGTATGACGTTTCGGCTGTAACCTCAGCAATTATTTCTGATGCCTGCTTTTCTTCTATGTTTAGATAAAAATAAAAGAAACGATGACCATCAACTGTTACGCGGCCAACATAAACTCCGCAAACCTCGGAAAATTTTTCATCTAGCATTTCATCAATTTTAGATACTCCTCATTTGTTAGCATGCCTGTTTCTGATGGGTTTTTAAGCGGAAGTTTGATTCTCAAAACGTTATGACGAGGGTCTGATTCTGCAACCTCTCCATAACCGTGATTGTAGGATATCCAAGCTTGGTCTTCGCCCATCGTGGCAGGGAATGTATACCAAATATCTAGCACGATTTCTCCTTATAGGTGTAACACTTTGAATATCCGGAAAAATTCCAAGATCTTGCTGTTATACAAAAAGAACCATTGAAAGTTACTTAAAATGGATCAGCAGCTTTATCCATTTTCATCAGAAAAAAACACCCAAATTTAATGCAAGATACTGAAGTTGAGTTTTTTCTATCACATTTAGTTTTAGAGCTAGATGTCGCATCGGCACTCAATGCTCTAGTGTTTTTATATCGAGATATCATTAGCGCCCTTTAAATAAAAAAAAACGAATCGTTCATTAGCGTGGCAATATATATTTGCCTCACGTCAGTTATCTAAAGATCCTGAAGATAATTCTTTACGCCGTCATTATATCGATGAGTCAGGAATTCAAAAAGCGATTCATTTAGCTGCCAAATTTGTCGCGACTCACTTACTCCGATCTGGTGCAGATATTCGTACGGTGCAAGACCAGCTAGGCCATGTTGATTTACGTACCACACAAATTTATACTCATATTTTACAACATGGCGGTAACAGTGTGGTGAGCCCATTAACGAGACTTGAGCCTTCTTAACCTATGTGACAAGCTTTGATCTTTTGCTTTTTCTAACCACTATTTATACCAATCCGCATTGATAAGTGTACACTCAGCGAGAGCTTAATCAAGGCGCTGGAATGAAGGAATAGTGGGGCTCTTTTGAGTTCGAGCAACGCAGAGTAAGTTCATTTAAAACTTGTCTGTAAGGAATGCCCCAGCGGCTTTTGTCCTGCGTTCTCGGTATTTGAAAGGGAACAACCATTCCTGCACAAAAATGTCTGGAACATTTTTGAACAGCTCCGCTGGCTTAAGCGAAAGGCAGGATGCCTGAAGTATACCGACGCCTTGTTCAAAAGCCGCTAGATGCATTCTGAGAGATCAATTATCAATACGGATTGGTATTACTATCTAATTCTCTGCAACATTTGATATGGGCTGGTATAAGTCAATTCTATACCTAACCTAGCTAAACTCGCGCTGGCGTCTATTTGTTTGCCTTTTTCGTTGTTTTCTTGAGAAATAAACTGGGGTATTGGTAAGTTCAGGGTTTCTGCAGCCCAAGTGTAGTATTCCTCACGACTAGGGTGCTCGGTGGCACTTAGTATAAAGGTTTTGCCCCACAAACCTTTATCTAAGATATTTTGGATTGCTTTGAGCACATCTTGCTGGTGAACTAAATTCACCACTTGCTTAGGTTGAGTTAAACCTGTCTTACCTGACAAAAAATAAACTGGGTGTCGTGTTTCGCCCACCAAACCAGCTAGTCTTAATATACTGAAGTTTTTCGGAAAGTAGTTGCTTACCAACTTTTCTACAGCAAAGTTAACATTAGCCGAATGAGTAATGGGGTTAGGCGTGCTATTTTCAGTGACTTGTCGGCTCTCATCGCCATAAATTGAGGTACTACTAACAAATAATACCTGTTTGATCTGGCTCTGCTGGGCACGAATTAATAACGACTCTATGGCGCGGATAAAATCAAATGATTGTACTGATTTTCGGCCTACGGGAATATTTAAAAAAAGGATATCGCTAGTAAATAGAAGATCAAACTGAGTTTGTTGTAGGTCTAAACCTAATTCAAATTTAACACCACTTATACCCAACTCAGACAATTCATCTATTCCTGCAACAGAGCGACGAGTAGCAACAATATTATGACTTTGTTTGATTAACATTTTTGCTAGTGGAAGGCCTAACCAACCACAGCCCATGACAGCAACTTGCATTTTTAGCCTTAAGGAATTGGATGTTTAACAGATTCTATCTTTATCTTACCTATTAAAATAAGCAAATAAGTAATAAAAATTGATTGGACTATGCTGTTTTCAACTTTTTTGGTGCATAATATAGGGAGTTGGAAAAATTACAGGAATTTATTTATGAGTAATTGGTACGAACCCATTTTATTTGGACTGACTTTAATCTTTTTTGTACTAGGCATGACTAGTATTATTATGGGCGCTTTACCTCAACCTGCTGGTACTAATTCAGTACAGAGCAAGGTGGAATACAGCTTTTTTGGTCTTTCTGGTTTAGCCGTATTCGCAGTATTTTTATACGCCCTTTGCACTGCCTAGTCATACCAATCAATCGTAAAAATTGGTATTAGTTTTTATTGAGGCCTGTCACTAATTCTTTGATAGGCTCTCAATTTGAAAATTGGCAACATTGCCAAAAAGTGATCAAATATATCTCCTTGAATCGCTTCATAATTTGTCCACACTTTATCAGAACAAAAACAATACACTTCTAAAGGTACACCTAACTCAGTAGCAGGTAGTTGGCGAACCATTAAGGTCATCTCTTGATTAATCTTAGTGTGCGCTTTTAGGTAGGCTTGCATATAAGCACGCAAGGTTCCGATATTAGTTAATCTGCGGCTATTCACTAGATCTTGGGTATCAATTTTTTGTTGTTGATGAAAATCCTGTAACTCCTGTTTCTTGGACTCAATATAACTTTTGATATAACGAATACTTGAAAACTCATTCAACATATCTTGATCACAAAATTTAATGCTTTGAATATCGAGATAGATAGCCCGTTTAATTCTGCGCCCGCCAGACTCAGACATGCCACGCCAGTTTTTCACCGACTCAGTGATTAAGGCATAGGTAGGAATGGTCGAGATAGTTTTATCCCAGTTTTGTACTTTTACTGTGGTGAGACCTACTGCTAATACATCACCGTCGGCACCGTATTTGGGCATTTCAATCCAATCGCCTGTATTCACCATTCGGTTCGCCGCAATTTGAATACCAGCCACAAAACCTAATATTGTGTCTCTAAATAACAATAAAAGAATGGCAGTAACTGCACCTAAACCTGATAACAACAATAAGGGTGATTTATCTAATAAATTAGAGATAACCAACAAGCCTGCCACTATCACAACAAATAATTTTCCAACTTGAATAAATCCAGTGATCGGTGCTTTTTTCGCTAGATTTGAAGCATTATAGGTGCCTTCTATTGCATTAAGCAAAGCACTACAAGCGGTGACAGCAACAATCAACACATACACAACTGCTGATTTTTGTAAAAAGCCCAATAGAGCTTCATTGTTGATCAATACATCACTCAGTAAATAAATCACCAATGCAGGAAAAATATGCCCACAACGTTTAAAAAATCCATGTTGATGTAATTCATCATCAAATACGTTTTTACTTTTCATTACAAAGGAAGTCATTTTTCCATTAAAAAATAACCCTGAAAGTTTTAAACTCACCCAAGATAAAATAAAAATAATAACCAATGAAACCAATTGAAAGGTCAAGGTTTCTGGCTCAGTAGTTATGCCAATAACCGCCAAACCGGATATCAATTGTTCATGTATTACGTTATTTGTAAGCACTTATATATGTCCTTTTTGAGTTTTAATGACTCATTTAAAATCAACTTAGCTCACTGACTACATCTTTTTTTTAGTTTCAGCGAGCATAGTTTGAATATCTTGGTCTTTTTCTAACCAAAGTGCAGTTAACCAGCGTTGAAACTTCACTCGTTGAGCCGGATCGGTAAAATAATCAGGTCCGAAGTCACCTCTTTCAATAATTTCAGAAATGGGCAACACTTTTACTTGGACTTGAATGCGACGCACCTTACCACAAACAAAATCCCAATAAGAAGGGGTACCATCTGGGTAGTGAATTGTCACGTCTAAAAGTTTATGTAACTGATCGCCCATTGCTGCCAATACAAAGGCTATACCACCCGCTTTAGGCTTTAATAAATGCTGAAATTGTGCAGATTGACGTTTATGTTTGTCTTCTGTTAACCGCGTGCCTTCAACAAAATTCATAATACTGACAGGTTTGGTTTTAAATTTTTCGCAAGCCTTACGAGTATTTTCTAAATCTTTTCCCTTAAGGTGTGGACGTTTAGCAATTAGAGCCTTGCTATATCTATGCATAAAAGGAAAATCTAACGCCCACCAAGCCATGCCTAGAAATGGCACCCAGATAAGTTCTTTTTTAAGGAAAAATTTTAAAAAAGGAATTTTGCGATTAAACACCCGCTGTAACACTAAAATATCAACCCAAGATCTATGGTTTGAAATAACCAAATACCAATCTTTAGTGCTGACTCCTTCTAACCCTGTCACTTCAAATTTTGTGCGGCAGAATATATTCTGATTCACATTGTTTATCGTTATCCACATAGTGGCGCAACCGTCCAATAAATAAGACATAAACACTTGCCATATTTTTATCGGTAGCAACTTTAAAAATGAAAAAATTAAAATCGGAATTAACCAAAAAATCGTATTAAAAAAATAACCTAACGTGGCTATCGCACCAAAAATTACTGAAAAAACTGCAAACATATTTATTACTTCTCCAAGGACCCCGAGGATTTTAAACTAAGTCGAGCATGGATATGTAGTACTTATTTACACTTGATCACTATTGTTCGATTAATAGGGCTTTAACTAGAGCAATTTATGTATCATTATTTATTCCTAAATTATTTAAATGGTATTAGTTCTCTTGAAAAAACAAATATTATTCAGTGCAAGTCTTGCCACTATCATTAGTTTAAGTGCTTGTAGCGTGAAAGAATCACAGCATCCATCTAGTCAAGCAGCCGACCAATCCATTTCTTTGCCTACGGGTATCAAAAAAATAGATTCTGTTAGTCAAAAAGCAGGCGAACTCGTCATTCCTTTTACAAAGTATGAATTAGACAACGGCTTAACAGTTGTTTTACACCCAGACAAATCCGATCCTTTAGTGCATGTGGATGTCACTTACCATGTAGGTTCTGCTCGAGAAGAGGTTGGTAAATCAGGTTTTGCTCACTTTTTTGAACACATGATGTTTCAAGGTTCAGAGAATGTAGCTGACGAACAACATTTTTCTTTGATAACAGAATCAGGCGGTACCCTTAACGGCTCCACCAGCACAGATAGAACCAATTATTACGAAACCGTCCCCTCAAACCAACTTGAACGTATGTTGTGGTTAGAAGCTGACCGTATGGGTTTTTTCCTCGATGCAGTCACTACCGAGAAATTTGAAAACCAAAGAGAAACCGTTAAAAACGAAAGAGGTCAACGAGTCGATAATCGTCCTTACGGCTTATTACGTGAACGTATTAACGAAGCTATGTACCCTGAAGGTCATCCCTACTCTTGGTTAACCATAGGTTACATCGAAGATTTAAATCGCGCGGATTTAAACGATTTGAAGAAATTTTTCATACGCTGGTACGGACCTAATAATGCCACCCTAACCATAGGTGGAGACATGGATGAAGCGCAAACTTTAGCTTGGGTCAAAAAATACTTTGGCGGCATCCCAAGAGGCCCAGAAGTTGCGGAGCCAGAATATGTTGATGTTACTTTGCCCGAAGACAGATATATTTCTCTAGAAGACAACGTGTCATTACCCTTGATGTATATGGCCATGCCTACGGTACATATTAATCACCCAGACGAAGCCCCCCTTGATGTATTGATGTCAATTTTGGGCTCGGGTAAAACCTCATTATTGTATAAAAATATGGTGAAAAATGGCAAAGCCGTACAAGCGCAAGCTGGTCATGGTTGTCAGGAACTAAGTTGTCAATTTACCCTATTAGGTTTACCTACTCCCGGCACTACATTAGCGGAACTAGAACAGATTGCTCGTGATTCATTATTAGAATTTGAAGCTCGAGGTGGCGCCGAAGATGATGATATTGAGCGAGTCAAAGCCGGAATTGTATCAGGCATGATATACGGACTCGAAAGTGTCAGTGGTAAAGTTAGTCAACTAGCCGCTTATCAGACATTCCGCAACAATCCTAATGGCATTGGCGATGATGTAGCTCGTTATGAAAATGTCACGAAAGACGACGTGATGCGAGTCTATAAAAAATATATCAAAAATAAACCCGCGGTTATCATGAGTATTGTGCCCAAGGGCCAGAAAGACAAAATTATTAAGCCTGATACTTGGCAGCGTTATACACGCAATATTCCTGAAGATAATGATACTACCGAGTTAACTTTACGCCCTGGCACTTCTGATTTTGATCGTTCAGTAATCCCAGCACCTGGTAAAAACCCGAGTATCAGCGTACCTGATATATACCGTACCACCAGCCCAAATGGCATAGAAATTTTAGGCGCAGTAAATGATGAAGTACCTACCACTTCAATCCTTTTACGTATCCCTGCTGGGCAAACCAGAGAAGGCACAGATAAATTAGGTTTAGCTGCATTAACCGCAGCTATGATGGGCGAAGATACCTTACGTTCTACTGCCGAAGACTTATCCAATCAACTACAAAAATTAGGTTCACAAGTTAGTTTTGGCGCGGGCGATCAATTCACTACAGTAAATATCAAAAGTTTAACCAAAAATTTACCTGCCACTTTAGCGATTGCTATCGAAAAGCTCACTCAACCCAAATTTGACCAGGCCGATTTTATTCGTTTGCAAAAACAACAAATTGAAGGATTAAAGAATGCCAAGAAAGATGCCAGCGTAACGGCAACCAATGTGTTTAACACCTTATTATTTGGCCATAATAATAATTTTGCCCATGCAGATAACGGCACAATTGACACAGTAGAAAATATAACACTAGATGACGTGAAAGCTTTTTATAACAAGCATTATGGTCCTGCACATAGCCAACTTATTGTGGTCAGCAACTTAGAATCTAAACAGGTTAAAACTACATTATCAGCTTTAGATTTGTGGCAAGGCCAAACAAGTGAAATGCCTGCGCTTAAATCATTCCCAGAATTAGCTGGAGGCACCTTATATTTTATTAATAAGCCCGAAGCAGCTCAATCAGAAATTCGTATAGGTAAACGAGCACTAACCTATGATGCAACTGGCGAATTCTACCGCGCAGATCTAATGAACTACAACTTAGGGGGGGCCTTTAATAGCCGTATTAATTTAAATTTACGTGAAGATAAAGGTTATACCTATGGAGCCCGTTCATCATTCTCTGGTAATAGTTTTAAAGGTTTATACTGGGCTCGAGCTGGAGTACGTGCCAACACAACCGTGGATTCAATAGTACAATTTAGAAACGAAATAGCCGAATTTTCTAAAAACGGTATGACAGACCAAGAATTGCAATTTATGAAAAGTGCTATTGGTCAAAGAGACGCAAGAAGTTTTGAAACTCCAGGACAAAAACTAGGTTTCTTATCAGAAATCATGACCTACCAGCTCGATAAAAGTTTTAAAGATAAACAAAACGCCATATTGGCTAATATCACTCAGGAAGAATTGAATAATTTGGCTAAAAAACATCTCAAGCTAGATGAGATGATCACCGTAGTGGTAGGTGATAAAGCAAAGTTATTAGACAACCTTAAACCTTTATTCGATAAAATTGTTGAGTTAGATGAAGAAGGTAATATCCTAGAATAGCCATTTTCTAAAAACTGATACCAAGCCGCTTTCAATAACTGACAGCGGCTTTTTTAATTTTTTAAACACAAGCAAAATAAATAAATAGATTTAATTTATCTATTTTTTTGCCACTCCACTTTCATGAAATCAAAGGCAATGGCCAGAAACCTGCCCTAAATTAAGTCGCTCATGTCCGTTATTTGACTCACCTCTGTACTTAATTCCTCTATTGACTCCAAAATGATCTGAATACAAATATCTATATGCCCAATCTCAGAGTCTGTTAAGTCTTGTTTAAGTGCATCCGCTTTTGCCAATTCTATCGACGTTAGCACTTGCTTGATCATTTGTGACATCAATAACTGCAAACGTGCGAGTGATATGCCAAATTCTTGGGCAAAGTCGGCAAGCATATAAGCAGTAAATGGAGGATTAAAGTTACCTCTACTGCCTGTACCATATTCGCCAATTGACATAGCAAAATGGTTCACTATTGTCACTTGAGTGTTATCTAGGCCACTGTTTTTTTGCCTTGCTTGGATCTCACGAATGATGGCCTCAATATTCACTAGGTCGTAAAATGGCGTAAGGCTTAAGCTTTGTTTACCCACAAAGAAACTAATGTTCTTACCGTGGGCATCGTAGTTACGAACTAGAATATTAAAGGTCATCCAGCGCACCAGTTGTGTTTGGTAGGCTTCAGGATTGTTTGTGCTTATAGCAAATAACTTCAAAAAGGACACGCCATCACGAATATAAATGCCATCACCATCATCTCCATGTTGGCGCTCATACTTATATGAGGGGGGAAGATCTGTTGTTTGGCAACCATCGATAACGTGACGGCGCAGAACACGTTGTTGCTCAGCTATTAACTTACGGTCAAAACGGTCAATCACAAAAGTACTCACCTCACCATATTTTCGCACTTCCACTTCTGGCACATCGATACCCGAATGTTTTGCTAGTAACATGGTAAATAGTTCATTAACGGCAATAAACGGCGCTTTCCCCGTTTCAAACTTGAAGATCTTATTAGAACAAAGTTGCCCTTCACCAAACCCTAATTTGCCATCTATCTCTAATAAGTTAAGTTTATCTTGTACACCCGCGACTGATAGCCTTGTACGACCATCCCAATAGGTAATTGATTCTCCAGCGTTCTTAAAACGAGCTAGTTTTTCGATTAACTCCGCATTAGTGACTTCCCGAAATGAAGTTTCGGTTTGAGTATTGTTTTGACTCGTAAATGACAACGCGCCAGAGGTATCAGCGCCAATGATCTTGATAAGACCAAAGGTGTTATTTTTAGAAATAGTGGTATTGCTGGTGAGCTCTTCAAGCCCTTTTCCTTCAGGTAGCAAGTTTTGTAGAAAGTTACGCACCGACCTATGCTCAAACTCACCATTAAGTGGCAAGTGAGGAGAGATGGCAAAGCCTTCTATAACCCAGTCAGGCTCGTAAGTTAAGGTTAACTCTGTTTCAGAGCCTACTGGAATAACAATGGTTGCAATTTTACGAGAATGACCAATATAAACGTGCAGAGTATTTACATCAGTACCAGTCATCACTCAAGCCTTTTGCTTTGCAAGTCATTCCGTCATCAGAAAGAAGGCTAAATGACAGGCCAAGGTATTCCATTACGTTTAGCAAGCTTGCTAACTTTACGTTAGTATCGCCTTTTTCTATTTTCACCAGTGTGGGCTTAGAAATAGAGACTGCTTCAGATACATTCACCTGAGACAACTTCATTCCAGTGCGCTTTGCGGTGATCGCTTCAGCCAGCTGACTTGGTGAAAAGCGCTCTGATAAATTAGGCATAGGGGTTGCTTTAACCGCTTTACCTGTTCTGTTTGTTTTAACTGAATCATTCATATAAGTTAACTAACATTTACTTTTAAACATAAAATAGTGCGACAAAGCCTATAAGTCAAATTTAATTAACTTATATGGTTTAGTAGTTTTATTCTCATTAAAAGTAAATTTAATTTTATTTTTAATCAAATGCTAGTTCTTTTACTTGCTGGTGACACAGATGAATAGCCAAAGAATGCTTCTCTGAACTCATCAAAGTCGCAAACCTCCCTTAACGAATCTGATTATTTTAACTTTTTAGTTTACACCTAGTGTGTTGGTGATGTATAACACAAACGTTAATTTTAGAAGGGAAAGATCATGACAACTCAATGGCATGCAGATTCACCGATATATTTACAGCTATATCAGCAGGTAATCACACGCATTATCGACGGGCATATTAAGGAAGGTGAAGCATTACCTTCAGTACGCACAATGGCGGCTGAATTACAGATAAACCCAATTACTATTTCAAAAGCCTATCAAATGTTACAAGACGAGCAGATTGTTGAAAAACAAAGAGGCAAAGGTTTGTTTGTCAAAACTGGCGCTCCAGAGAAAATATTAGTCAGAGAAAAACAAGCATTTCTAAGCAAAGACTGGCCACAAATAATGAGTCAAATAAGCCGCTTAAATATAGATATTGATGAACTGTTAAGCCCAATCAAGGAGGAAAAATAATGAGCAACATGATTTCTATTTCAGGGTTAACTAAATCCTATCAAAGAAAACCTGTGTTAACCGATGTAAATTTAACGGTGCATGCAGGACAAATAATGGGCCTAGTAGGGCCCAATGGTGCGGGTAAAAGCACTTGTTTACAGGCCTTGTTAGGCTTAATTAGTTTTCAAGGTGAAATTGACGTATTGGGCTATAACCCCCATAAAAACCGAGAAAAAATGTTGCAAGACGTGGCTTATATTGCCGATGTGGCTGTATTGCCAAAGTGGATCAAAGTGTCGCAAGCGCTGACGTATATGCAAGGTGTACATCCTAATTTTAGCCGCGAAAAGGCCGAAGAGTTTTTAGCTAAAACCAATATCCCTATTAATGCCAAAGTGAAAGCCTTGTCTAAAGGCATGGTCACGCAACTGCATTTAGCACTGGTGTTGGCTATAAACGCTAAAGTATTGATTTTAGATGAGCCAACTTTGGGTTTGGACATATTAACTCGTCGTCAGTTTTATCGTCATTTACTGGAAGATTTTTACGATGAAACCAAGTGCATCATAGTTACCACCCATCAAATTGAAGAAATCGAACATATTTTGACTGATGTGGCTTTCATTAAAGAAGGAAAAATTGCCTTCACTGAAAGTGTCGATAACATTCGCCAGCGCTTTCAATTAGTGGCGGTTGAATCAGAGAATCTAGAACAAGCTAAATCTTATCAACCCTTATTTGCTAATAGCATGATGGGTATTACCAGCATGTTATTTGATAAAACTATATCAGGTGATGTACAAGCCTTGGGTAAAATACAAACACCTACTTTAGCTGATGTGTTTGTGGGTGTGATGAGCCAGGAGAAGCAACTATGAGTTTTCAACAAATTATTCCGAGTATTAAAAGAGAACTATGGGAAAATGAAAAGAGCATCTTATGGTTACCTACGGCAATTGCTGGCTTGATGTTTTTAGTCACAGTATCCAGTTGGCTACTTGTGCCAAGTTTTAAAGTGGTAGGCATCAATAGTGGCTCTGCAGGCATAGATTTGAGTCTGTTTTTTACGGGTATGTTATTCGTTGCATTACTATTTATTGCGATTTGGGTTCAGTGGCACTATTTTGTCAGTTGTTTACATGATGACAGGCGTGATAAGTCTATCTTTTTTTGGCGCTCACTACCTGTATCTGATGCGTTAACGGTTGCAATCAAGCTATTTGTAGGCGCAATTATAATCCCCGGAGCAGCCATTTTAATATCAATGGTATTTTCACTGGTACTAGCATTAATAGTCGTAGTCAGTGCTATATTTGGTTTTGATGCATCAGTTGACTTTGAGTGGGCAAAAATCTTAAAAGAATTTACCTATCTTGCCTATACATTATTGAACTTTTTGTTATATACACTATGGATTTTTCCTGTTTATGCTTGGCTAATGTTAGCTTCTGCCTTTGCGAAAAAAGCACCAAGTGCATGGGTCATACTGCCTGTTATTATCTTGCTTATGATTGAAGCATTTGCTGTTGACTATCTAGGTATTGGTAGCAGATTTTTATTCGAAAGCATTAAAGACTACTTCTCTTTCGAAGTAGGTCAGGGGGAAAGCTCTATGCTGCACTTGTCTATTTTACAAAATACTAAACTCGATACATTACCAAACTTACTGCTAGCTAAAATTAACCTTATCCCAACATTACTAGGCTGTGGATTTATGTATTTAACTTATTGGTTAAGAGTGAATAGAAGCCAAGAGTAAATTGGTTTTCAATAAAGCCGCTAGCAAAATTATAGCGGCTTTATAAATTCCTTAAATATAAGCAAAAGCGAGTAACCCAAATCACCAGTCACTACCACTAGTGTGCGGCGATAAAATCAGCTAAAATTCGCGCCCTTTTCAATCTTGCAACTCAGGTCACAGATGAACCCACCATTAAACCGCACAATTTCCGTTGCCCCTATGCTCGATTGGACCGACAAACACTGTCGTTATTTTTTACGGCAAATATCTCAGCACACCTTGCTGTACACGGAAATGGTTACCACAGGGGCGATTATTTTTGGTAAAGGCGATTATCTAGCTTATAACCAAGCAGAACACCCTGTGGCTTTACAGCTAGGTGGCTCAGATCCTAGCGATATGGCCCGGTGCGCGGTAAAAGCCCAAGAATATGGTTACGACGAAGTGAACATCAATGTGGGTTGTCCTTCGGACAGAGTGCAAAACGGTCGCTTTGGTGCTTGTTTAATGGCCGAACCAAACACTGTTGCTGAATGTATTAAAGCCATGCAAGCCGAGGTGGACATTCCTGTTACGGTTAAGTCTCGAATTGGCATCGATGATATGGATGAGTACAAAGACTTAAGCCTATTTATTGATATAGTGGCTAGTGCAGGCTGCGAGACTTTTGTGGTGCATGCCCGTAAAGCTTGGTTAAAAGGTTTAAGCCCTAAACAAAACCGTGATGTGCCGCCATTAATGTACGACCGTGTGTATCAGCTAAAACAAGAGTTTGCCAATTTGCATATTGGTATTAATGGCGGAATCAACACGCTAGAAGAAACCGCTGAACATTTACAACATATAGACAGTGTAATGATTGGCCGAGAAGTCTACAGTAACCCCTATATTTTGGCGGAAGTAGACCAACGCTTTTATCAAGATAGCGCGCCAATCAAAACCAGAGTCGAAATAGTGCAAGCCATGTTGCCTTATGTTGAACAACAAATTGAATTAGGCGCTCGCCCTTGGCAGATTGCCAGGCATATGCTGGGCTTGTTTCAAGGCCAACCTGGTGGGCGAATTTGGCGCAGGTACTTAAGCCAAAACGGTACTCATAAAGAGGCAGGTATTGAGCTACTCACCGATGCACTTGACGTATTGTTAGAAGCTCAAACAAAAGCGACACAATTTCAAGCAGAAATGCTCCCTTAAGCAACTAAACAAAGCGAATTCAAGCAGTTGGTTATTTTGACCAACTTCTTGGCTAAAGTTACCACATTATCGTTTTCATAATTATCCCCTTTGCTCTCCAGTTCAAACGAACCACATAAAAACACTTAAAATCAATAACTTAAATAATAACAATCAGTTGGCATAACTATCGCTATAGATACATGGAATAAACAATTAGCTGCTAAAAAGAAGTCAGCAGTGTTAACTAAATAAAGGAAATTATCATGTTCACTAAATCTAAAATTGCTGTCTTCGCTTTAACACTTGGCCTTGTTATAAGTTCTACATCTCATGCGACCACCATGTCCCTTCAAAGTTACACTAACCATTTAGTAAATCAGGTTATGGAACTGACCAAACAAGAGTTACGGAATGATGTGCGTGAATCTGTGATCAATAGCGCACAAAAAGTGAACTTAAATGGAGCCACTACCGTAAAAACACAAGTTACTATCACGGATATTAAAACAAAAACAAACAAAATTGAAAAAGCTAACAAACTATAAAAGGAGTAATTATGTTTTATCAATCTTCTTTGCTGATATTACTGTTTCTGCCTGTTATAACATATCTAACAGGGGCATTACTGCTTAGCTTTATTAACGCGGTTCATAACCATCTTAAAGTGAATAAAGCCTCTGCCATTAACCTTTATCACAACGGTCTCTAATTGTACTATTGGCCGTTTTTAGTTTTATATATTTCCTGACCACTTTTCTTAAAGTTCTCATACTTATTCACTTCAATATCCTACTTTTTCCTTCTTAGGTTCTCTGCAATTTTGCAGATGTTGGCCATTCAAATGATTATTTAATTGCGAAAAAATCAGCTGCTTACTTTTAGGCTAATTTAACTAAGTCAGTGGTTAATTTGACCATTTCATATATTTAAGCACTTTCCATGAATTCAATCAACCACAATAAAAACAATCGCTTACGACTAATGATTAACTTGGCATACGACTTGTAATAACTAGTTTAGTGCTGGAATAGCCCAGCAGTAAAACTCATTAATCTGTGGAGGAATCAAAATGGGTATGTTTTCAAGAATGTCAGACATAGTGCAAGCCAACATCAATGCAATTTTAGATAAGGCTGAAGATCCGGTAAAAGTCGTTAAGCTACTTATCCAAGAAATGGAAGAAACCTTAGTAGAGTTGCGTTCGGTTGCAGCCACTAATATTGCTGAGAAGCGACAGTTACAAAGGCAAATAGAAACGTTAACTAAACAAAGCACGGACTGGCAAGAAAAAGCCAGCTTAGCCATGGAAAAAGACCGAGAAGACTTAGCTAAATTAGCTTTAGTAGAAAAACATGCTAGCCAACAAAAGTTAATCTCTTTAACGGCAGAAATGGCCACTGTTGAAGAGTCTTTAGTTAAATTACAAGCAGACACAGGCAAATTGCACGATAAGTTAACTGAAGCTCGTAGTAAACAAAAGTCGCTAATCATCAGAGAACGTTCTGCTGCAGTACGTATCACAGCTAAAAACAAAACCCACTCGGTGAAAATTGAAGACGCTATTCTTAGGTTTGAACAATACGAACGTAAAATTGACGACTTAGAATCACAAGTAGACGCATATGACTTAGTGAACGATTCACAAGGCTTGAATGCTCAATTCCAAGCGCTTGAATCTGCAAGCCAAATAGAACAAGAGTTAGCCGAGTTACGTAAAAAGGTCGCCTAAGATCCTACAAATCAGAAGTGCATAATTAAGTATGTGGCGATAGTTTTGTTGCCACAACTGCTTTCAGGAGAAAATGATGAAACATTATTTTGAAATAAACAGGCTGTATAAAGATAGAACACATCGCAAAGTTTCTGGAGTGTGTAGTGGTTTAGCTAAACACTGGGATGTACCAAGATTAGCCGTTCGAGTAGCTGCTGTAGTATGTCTTTTGACCTTACCTGTCGTCACAGCCGTTGCATATATTACTGCAACTATCCTAATTCCAAGCCGTTAGGAAGATACAATTTTGAAAAATTTAATTTTAGCCATTCTCATCGCTATTGTCTTAACCTCTTGTTTTGGAATGCTTGCAAACGAATGGTTTAATTGGAATATGTCTTTCGACAATAAAAATCTAGAGCCTTTAGCTGCGGTGTTAGCTATAACAGGGGTAATTGTTTTACTGGTAGTTGTTGGCTTTATTGTAGCTATAAGCCTGTTTGGCGCCATATTTTTAGCGCTTTTGGCCGCAACCATTGGCCTATTTGTGGCAGGTTTAAGTGTATTCTGGCCAGCCATTTTATTGGCAATTATTATATTTTTATTAGTTAAGGACAAGAAAACACCCGCTTATTAATTGGCATCTTGTGGCGATTTACTGAATAATAAAATCAAGTTGATCAGGAGAACAATTAATTATGTTTCGAATTGCCATATTGGGCTTAAGCTTTATCTGTAATCTAGCTTTTGCTGAACTAATAATAAGCCAAGCAACAGTTAGACTTTTACCTCCAAGCGTAGCCAATACATCCGCTTACTTTACGATTCAAAATAAGTCTGATAAGGATGAGTTCTTAGTGGATGCAGCCGCAGACTTTGTAGGTAAAACTGAAATACATAACCATGTTCACCAAAACGGTATGATGAAAATGCAACAACAGTCAGAAGTAAAAATCCCTGCAGGGCAAAGCGTTAGTTTCGCACCTGGTGGACTACACTTAATGTTGTTTGGTTTGAATAAACCTTTAGAAGAAGGGCAAACAGTATCTATCAGTTTACAAACCCAAAGCGGAGAAACGATTTCTTTCGCAGCTAAAGTTGAACGTCCTTCAGCTCATAAACATCACCATTAAGGAACAGCAATGAAACAATATCTAACCCCCAAATGGCTATTAAGCTTCGCTGTCATATTTATTCTTTTATTATGGATATTGTCTATTTTTTGGAGTGTCGAACCCGACACGTTCGAGCCATTTGCCATAGCTAATCAACAAGCGGAAGCGAACCAAGAACGCCTTGTACCTGGTTACACCATTACCACTAGCCTAATTGTAGTCAGCGAAACCTTACTTAATAAATCAGGAGGGTATTTATCCAATGATGTGATCCCGCCCAGCGTAATGATGGACAATATGCCAAGTTGGGAGTTTGGCGCTTTAGAAATGGTTCGAGACTTAGCCTTAGCCATGCGAAAAGACTTCAGTCGCTCTCAAAGTCAATCTGTAGAAAATACATTTTTAACTAAAGCGCAACCGCTCTTCAATAACGATAGTTTAAGCTGGATATTACCTTCTGCAGAATCCAAATATCAAGAGGGTATCGATAATTTATACAAATATAGGAGTAGCCTGTCTGACACCACGCAACAACAAGGACAGTTTTACGCGCGAGCTGATAATTTAAGAGATTTTTTAAAACAAATAGAAAAGCGTCTAGGTAGTTTTTCTCAACGATTAAGTGTCAGTGTGGGCCAAGAACGCCTAGACACCAACTTAGCTGGAGACGCACAAGCACTGCAATCAACTCCTTCAGCCAACAAGCAAAGTGAAAAAACCAGTTGGTGGCAGTTAGACGATAATTTTTATGAAGCTAGGGGCGCCAGTTGGGCCTTATTGCACTTTTTAAAAGGTGTAGAAGTAGACTTTGCTGATGTGCTCGAAAAGAAAAATGCTAAAGTTAGTCTGCAACAAATTATTCGTGAATTAGAAGCCACCCAAGAATCACTATGGAGCCCAATTGTATTAAACGGCAGCGGATTTGGCATGTTAGCCAATCACTCTTTAGTTATGGCAAACTATATATCTCGAGCAAATGCAGCATTAATTGAACTCAGCGAATTGTTAAATCAAGGATAAACAATGAAAAAAACAGCGATTACTTTAGGTATAGTTACTTTGTGTTCTAGCTTTTCTAGTCAAGCAGACACACTATTAGGGTTATACGCAGGCGCACAAGGTTGGAATATGGAAACTACAGGCGGTTTTTCTGACGGTGGTGACAATAGAGATTTTAATTTTGAAGATAAAGCCCAATCTAATATTTATGTGGCATTCGAACACCCTATTCCCCTTATACCAAATATAAAAGTTCAAAGAACTGATATGAGCACTGACGGGGATGTCACATTAGAATCAAATTTTAACTTTGGTGGTAAATTATATTCCAGTAACTCAGAAGTCAACGCAGACATTCAATTAACCGCCACTGACATTATTTTGTATTATGAATTTTTCGACAATGATCTTATTAGTTTTGATTTTGGTATTAACGCTAAATATTTAGATGGTGAGTTTATGGTGACGGATGATAAAGCTGATCCTGATCGAACTGCAAATATAGACTTTTCAGTGCCTGTGCCTATGTTGTATTCTAGATTAGCATTGGGCATTCCTTTTACCGGCTTTGGGGCTTATGTAGAAGGCAGTTATTTGAGCTTGGATGATAATACACTGACAGATTATCAAGCTGTGGTCACGTATAGCCTAATGGAAAACTTAGCATTAGACGTAACTTTTCAAGTGGGTTACCGCGCCGTATCACTGGAATTAGATTACAGCGATAACAGTAACAACATCCATTCTGATTTAGAATTTAAAGGACCTTTTGCTGGATTAGAGGTACATTTTTAATTTCATTAGATTTGGTTATAAAAAAGTTTCTTTTATTCTTTCCGGTTATGATAATAGAACGCTAACCTATATGGGTATTAATAAAGGTTAGCGATTCTATGACTTCATCAACAAACCAAACAATGGGTATTACCGCGGGATTAAATGAATCTCAGTGGACTCAAATAAATCAAGCTACTAGTGGCTTAAATTCACAACAACTTACCTGGTTAAGTGGTTATTTTGCGGGCTTGGCTCAATCAGGTCAAACTGTAGCGGCACCTCAAGCCACAGTGACTGCTGGTCAATCTTTAACTATTTTGTATGGTTCACAAACTGGTAATGCAAAATCAGTTGCCGAAGAATATAAAGCCAAGTTAGATGGCTTAAATATTCCTGCCAAATTAGTGAATATGGCTGATTATAAAGCTAAGCAACTTAAGAGTGAAACCCACCTAGTTATTGTTGTCAGCACACACGGTGAAGGTGAAGCACCTGATGATGCAGTCGAATTCCATAGTTTCTTAGGCGGTAAAAAAGCCCCTAAATTACCTGATTTGAAGTTCGCCGTTTTAGGTTTAGGCGACAGTAGCTATGAATTTTTCTGTCAAACAGCCAAAGACTTTGATCTGCGCTTAGCGAATGCTGGTGCAACACGACTATTAGATCGTGTTGATTGTGATGTAGATTACGACGCCATTGCTACCACTTGGTTTGACAACGTAACAGCTGAAGTTAAAGACATTTTGACGGCAGAAGCGACGCAACCCGCTCCTATAGCAATTGGCTCAAGTACTGGTGGCAATATTTATACTAAAAAAGCGCCTTATTCAGCGTATTTATTAGAAAGCCAAAAAATTACCGGTCGTGATTCAGTTAAAGATATTCGCCATATTGAAATCTCTCTTGAAGATTCAGGAATTGAATACAGACCAGGTGATGCATTAGGTGTTTGGTTTACCAATGACCTACAGCTTGTAGATCAACTGTTAACGCTACTCGCTGTAGACGGTGATAGCTCAGTAGAATTCTCTGGAGAAGATTACACAGTCAAAGAGTTACTGATTGAAAAATTAGAATTAACCCAGAGTTACCCTACCTTCGCCAAAGCTTATGCTGAGTTTGCCAATAATGCTGAATTAACTGCTTTATTAGAAGACAAAGCAGCCTTGAGAGAATTTTTAGCCGAACGTCAAATTATCGATATTGTTCGTCAATACCCAGCTAAAGTCACAGCTCAACAATTTATAGATACCCTTAGAGGGTTAACGCCAAGATTGTATTCAATTGCTTCTAGCCAAGCAGAGGTTGAAGACGAAGTGCATCTAACCGTGGCTTTAGTTGATTTTGAAGCTCATGGTGAATCTCATCAAGGGGGCGCCTCAAGTTTCTTGTCTACACGCCTTAATGAAGGTGGTGAAGTAAAAGTATTTGTTGAATCAAATGACAATTTCCGTTTACCTGAAGATGGTAACACCCCAGTGATCATGATTGGCCCAGGCACAGGTATTGCGCCATTCCGTGCATTTATGCAACAACGTGAAGCGGACGAAGCCGAAGGTAAAAACTGGTTGTTTTTTGGAAATCCGAATTACACCCAAGACTTTTTATACCAAACAGAATGGCAGCGTTTTGTTAAAGACGGCGTAGTGGATAAAGTTACTTTGGCATTCTCTCGCGACCAAGAACAAAAGATTTATGTTCAACACCGTATGCTTGAACAAGGCGCGGAGTTATATCAATGGTTAGAAGACGGCGCGCACCTATATGTGTGTGGTGACGCAAACCATATGGCTAAGGACGTACAAGACGCTCTAGTCAAAATTGCCATTGAACATGGTGGTAAAACTGAAGAACAAGCCGAGCAATATATTAATGACTTGCGCCGTGCTAAACGTTATCAGAAGGATGTGTACTAATGAGCACTGACAACAAAAAATTCATAGTTGAAGGCAAACTTGCCGACAATGAGCGCCTAAAAACGCAAAGTAACTTTTTACGTGGCACCATTGCAGAAGATTTAAAAGATGATCTTACTGGCGCTTTTGTTGGTGATAATTTCCAACTAATACGTTTCCACGGTATGTATCAACAAGATGACCGTGATATTCGTGCAGAGCGTGCCAAACAAAAGCTTGAACCATTACAAAATGTAATGTTACGTGCCCGTTTGCCTGGTGGTATTATTACTACTGACCAATGGTTAGGCATAGACAAATTTGCTAAAGAAAAAAGCATTTATGGCAGCATACGTTTAACTACACGTCAAACCTTTCAGTTTCATGGTGTATTAAAACCAAACGTTAAACCTATGCACCAAATGCTTAATCAAATAGGCATGGACTCAATTGCTACTGCAGGTGACGTAAACCGTAACGTATTATGTACTTCTAACCCTGTAGAATCTGCAGTACACCAAGAAGCGTACGAATGGGCGAAAAAAATCAGTGAACATTTACTGCCTAAAACTCGTGCCTATGCTGAAATTTGGTTAGATGAGAAAAAGACAGAAACTACAGAAGAGCCAATATTAGGTAGCACTTACTTACCTCGTAAGTTCAAAACTACTGTAGTGATACCGCCTCATAATGATATTGATGTGCATGCTAACGATCTAAATTTTGTGGCGATATCTGAAAATGGCAAACTAATTGGTTTTAACGTTTTAGTGGGCGGTGGCTTAGCTATGACCCATGGCGATACTGACACATTCCCGCGTAAAGCTGATGATTTTGGTTTTATCAGCCTAGAACACACTCTTGCTGTTGCAGCAGCCGTTGTGACTACCCAACGTGATTGGGGAAACCGTGTTAACCGTAAAAATGCCAAAACAAAATACACACTAGAACGAGTCGGTGTTGAAAACTTTAAAGCTGAAGTTGAAAAACGTGCCGCTATAAAATTTGCACAAAGTAGACCTTACGAATTTACTAGCCGTGGCGATCGAATTGGTTGGGTTGAAGGTATAGACGGCAAACATCATCTAACTTTGTTTATCGAAAATGGCCGTATTTTAGATTTCCCAGGTAAAACCCTTAAAACAGGTTGTGCAGAAATCGCCAAAATTCACCCAGGTGATTTTCGTATTACAGCCAATCAAAATTTGATTGTTGCCGGCGTCCCAAAAGAGCTTAAAGCACAAATCGAATCGATTGCTCGTGAACATGGCTTGATTGACGATGGTGTCAGCCTTCAGCGTATGAACTCTATGGCATGTGTAGCCTTACCTACATGCCCATTAGCCATGGCAGAAGCAGAGCGTTATTTACCTAGTGCTGTGACCGAAATCGAAGGCTTGTTAGCAAAACACAATTTAGCTAACGAAAGTATAATTTACCGTGTTACTGGCTGCCCTAACGGCTGTGGTCGTGCCATGTTAGCTGAAGTGGGCTTAGTCGGCAAAGGCCCGGGTAAATACAACTTCCATTTAGGTGGTGATCGTCAAGGATTACGTATACCTCGCATGTATAAAGAAAACATCAGCGAACAGCAGATAATGCAAGAGTTAGATGAGTTGATTGGCCGCTGGGCAAAAGAACGCAATACAGACGAAGCATTTGGTGATTTTCTTATCAGAGCTGAAATAGTTAAGCCGGTTGTTAATTCAGCCAAGGACTTTCATGATGAATCACAACTTCCAGCCTAATGCCGCATTCGGTCGAGATTTCCTCTCGGCCGAAGCGCTTGCAGAAATCAATCTGAGCTTAGAGCAACAAACTCCTCAGCAAAGAGTGACTTGGGCCCTAGATAACTTGCCAGGTAACTTTATGTTGTCTTCAAGTTTTGGTGCACAAGCGGCTGTCATGTTACACATGGTGACTCAAGAATTTCCTGATATTCCTGTGGTATTAACCGATACGGGTTATTTATTCCCTGAAACCTATCAATTTATTGATGAGTTAACTGAACGCCTGAAACTTAATTTACAGGTATACCGCGCCAAGATGTCTCCTGCATGGCAAGAAGCTCAGATGGGCAAGATGTGGGAGCAAGGTTTGGAAGGAATTGAAAAGTACAATACCTTGAATAAGGTTGAACCCATGCAAACCGCCTTAAAAGAACTGGAAATCAAAACCTGGTTTGCTGGCTTGCGTCGAAGTCAATCTGACATGCGAGAAAAATTGCCTGTTATCCAACAACTTAAAGGGCAAGCTAAAGTTTATCCTATAATTAATTGGTCAAACCGGGATGTACACATGTATCTTAAGGAGCATAATTTACCTTATCATCCATTGTGGGAGAAAGGTTATGTGTCAATTGGTGATTGGCATAGTACTCGTTCTCTAGAAGAGGGCATGAACGAGCAAGACACTCGTTTCTTAGGCTTAAAAAGAGAATGTGGTTTACATGAATTTGGAGACGGAATTTAGTCCTCTAATTTATAGAAAATGAATGAGTTAACGCTCCTTTTAGGGCGTTAACATATTCAACCTGCTTTTTTCGCGTTACCAATTTAAATAACTCAGCACCAATATTAGTAAATTTATAATAGATCAATGTCGTGCCCGTTTTTTTAGCCTGTAAATTTATCCCATGACCAGCGCAATACCATTGCTCAGGGATATTAATAACTATCTCGGCAGACTCAATTTCACTTTGGTGCAACAAACCTAAATCCATTAATGATAAAAGATCCGGATAACCTAAACCAAATTCGGCTAAATTAACTTGTAAGGTTTTATTTTTGCTGAAAAGTGACCAAACCCCTGCCCTTTGAGTAAATCCAAGTAGTAATTTGGGACTCGCTTCTCCTTTACGTTTACTGGCTAAATTGACCGCCTGTTTAAAAATAAGGGCATCTTTATGTGTTAATTGCTTCAATACTTCTAAGGTTTTTAAGGAAAAACTGCCCGGAGTTGCGGTTTCAACAGCAAATATCTTGCCCCACAACTGTTGCATTGCAGGAGAATAAATCTCTTCAGCCATATTTACAAAACTAAAAAACCAATCAGGATCAATTAATTCCCCGTGCCCATCATCTAGACAAAAATCTAATGCTTTACCTAGAATATTCTGTAAGTTTTCGAATTTTCTACGGGCTAACATTTGTGCTTTAAGTTTAGCTTTTTGATTAAGTGTTAAGTTGTATTCGACAGAGTAACCAGTTTGCACTCCTACTTGCGCAAACCATTGACTGATCCTATTCTGATTTGACTGATTACTTAATTGCGCAGCATTTTTATGTGAAGCAGACGCACTTTTATTTTTTGTCTTATCTAAGCTGCTTGGTATCTGTGATTTAACCAGTCGCGAGGTAGATTGAGGCTCTATCTTCATAATCAATTGATAACATTTACTTTTAACTGTATTTAAAAGCTATATTGCGACAACTTATATAACCTAGGCAAATATAATTGATAATTTTACTTCAATAGACATTGAGATAGTTGTATTTATTCGCTTTTTAAATTAATCGTATTGGGGTAGAGTTAGGCTGTTATTGATGTAAACGGAAGTTAAATGAGTTCTAATAATTACGACAACGATGAGTTGATTTTTTTACCCGAAGAAACCAACAACGAACAAGCTATTCCTCGCACTCTTGGGGTCTGGAATATCCTTGTTGTTGATGATGATGAGGAAATTCACTCCGTCACACGTCTGGCTCTTTCAGACTTAATAGTGGCAGATCGAAGTTTACATTTTATCCATGTTCATTCAGGTACTGAAGCATTAGAACTTATTGCTGAAATGAGGTCATCTATTGCCATCATTTTATTAGATGTGGTTATGGAATCTGATGATGCGGGCTTAATTGTCGCCCGAAAAATGCGCGAAGAATTAAAAATACTTGAACCCCGAATTATTCTGCGTACAGGTCAGCCAGGCTATGCCCCTGAAGAGCAAGTGATTAAAGATTATGACATTAATGACTATAAAACTAAGACCGAATTAACTAGAAGTAAACTTGTTACCACTATTATTGCTTCAATACGTTCATATCAACAAATTCTATCCATAAATCAAAGCCGTTTAGGTTTGCAAAAAATAATCGCTTCAGCCGCTAATTTAATGGAAGAGCACTCTGTTAAAAACTTTTGCGAAGGAGTGGTCACACAAATCAGTTCTCTGATCGGCTTAGAAGCAGGTGGCATAGTATGTGCTAAAGCTGGTTCCGTATTAGATATGGAAGATGATGATATTTATGTACTTGGTGCCGCCGGCGAATTTGCAGAATACATAAATAAAAAACTAGAAAACTTACACAGCTCAAAAATCGTTAAATATGTAAATAGTTGCTTATTGCTCAAAGAACACATTTTTGAACCTGATTTTACCGTACTTTATTTACACAGCTCAGATTACGAAGCTGCAGTATTTTTGCAAATAGGTCATACAATAAGCGACATAGACAAACAACTGCTCGAGGTATTTCTTTCTAGCGTATCCGTCGGATACGAAAATGTTAATCTTTTCCACCAACTACGCACTGCAGCCTTTAGAGATTGGTTAACTAAACTACCCAATCGCAGTGAATTTATTAATATGTTAGATGATGTGGGTAAAGCACATTTACAAAAAAAAGATCTAGTGGTGGCTTTAATTGATATCAACCATTTTGCCGACATTAACGACGGATTAGGTCAAGACGCAGGTAATGATATTTTATTGGCGGTTACAAAAAGATTAGAAGAGACATTTGCCGACAAAGTTAAGCTGGGTAGAATTGGCTCAGACGTATTTGGCCTTATAGGTCCTGAATATTACATTAATCCTGAAATTATAGAACAGCTATTTATCGCACCTTTTAAAGCAGGTGAACACACATTACCGCTCGCTGCCTCTTTCGGTTTTTGTCGACTAACAAGTAAAAGTCAAACTGGGATTAACCTTTTAAAACAGAGTAATATCGCGCTGAATAGAGCGAAGAAAAATTTAAAAATCAATTTTGAATATTATGCCCCTGAAATGGAGCAACAAACCACTTGGCGGTTAGATATGATCCGTCAATTAACTCATGATTTTCAACAAAGAAAACTACAACTTTGGTATCAACCCCAAGTCGACCTAGTTACAGAGCAAATAATCGGAATGGAAGCTTTATTACGTTGGCCCACTAGTGACGGAGGTTTTGTTTCTCCTGCTGTTTTTGTACCTTTAGCCGAGTACTCTGGATTAATTATTGAGATAGGTTCTTGGGTATTAGCAGAGTCTTGCCAAAAGTTAGCCGCACTAAATGAACAAGGGTTCCAAGGGTTAAGAATGGCAGTAAACGTTTCAATGCCACAATTCCGTGATCCAAACTTTGTTGAGTCGGTAAAAACTATTATTACCGAACACAATATAGAACCCGATCGTATCGAATTAGAAATAACCGAAAGTGTGGTAATGGATGAACCACAAATAGTGGTGGAAGCACTACAAGAATTAAAAGGTTTTGGGGTCAAAGTGGCAATAGATGATTTTGGCACAGGTTTCTCATCTATGAGTTATCTACAAAAGTTACCTTTGGATAGATTAAAAGTTGATCGCAGTTTTGTTAACGAGATATCTCCAGGTAAGTCGGCATTTATTGTAGAAACTATTGTGACTTTAGGTAATAAACTAGGTCTATCAACCATAGCCGAAGGTGTAGAAAAAAGAGAACAAGCTAGCTATATGCTTAAATTAGGCTGTGATGAAGCACAAGGTTATTTATTTGCCAAACCTATGCCTTTTGATCAATTACTAGATTTTTTAAGAGAACACGAAAAGTAGCCATTGTTTTACCAATACTGAGATAATACTTTTTTCATTTTCGGTAAAACGTCCCGCTCAAACCAGCTATGTCTTTTTAACCAGATATTATTTCTTGGTGATGGATGGGGTAACACTAAATAATCAGGCTGATAATCACGCCAACCTTGTAATCTCGCAGTTAAACTTTTTTTGTCCGGTAAATAATAATCTTGCGCATATTTACCAATCAGTAATATAAGTTTAGGCCGACTGGTTTTAAGCAAATCTGAATGCCATTTGGGTGCACATTCTGGTCTTGGCGGTAAATCGCCAGACTTCCCTTTACCTGGATAACAAAAGCCCATAGGCACTATGGCCAATATATCTTTATTATAAAAACAAGCTTCATCTATATTAAGCCAATCTCTTAGGCGTTTGCCAGAAGCATCATTCCACGCTTTATTGCTGTCATGAGCTTTGATACCCGGCGCTTGGCCAATGATAACAACCTGAGCATTAGCTGAATATTGAATAATAGGTCGAGGAGCAAAAGGCAAACTATCAATACATATTGTACATTGATTTATTCTATTAGCTATATCCACTCTAGGTCCTGATTTTTAGATATAAAAAAGGCTTCAATCGAAGCCTTTAATTAAAGTTATTCAGCGCAAGCTGGCATAAAGTCAAATTGGTTTAGTCGCAACCATTTTTGTTTTTGTAATGCTAGATTTTGTTTCAACTCTTTATACTTATAATGGATCTCTAAGTTTTTATAACTACGTTGTAGAGACTGCTTTTTGATTTCCATTAATTGTTTTTTAGCCGCATAATATTCGGTCATACGCTGTGCTAATAGTTCATACTCAGTTTGAATACGCACCAATATTTCATCGGCGTTATGTAATTTAGCCACTTTTTCTTTAGCTAGTTTTAATTGCATCGCTACTTTAGCTTTTTCAATCCGTTCTTCTGGACAACGGCGTAAGTTTTTTGTCCAGCCTAAATATGACAATCCACCTATTAACCATTTGGTAGGATCAAATTGCCACCATTTGATACCATTTCGGTAATCATATTCAAATATATGATGATAATTATGATACCCCTCACCAAATGTAAAGAATGCCAAAATATCGTTGTCACGGGCTGTGTTAGCATCTGTATAGGGTTGTTTTCCCCATATGTGTGCCAAAGAGTTGATAAAAAAGGTCACATGATGCACAACTACTAAACGAAACACACCAGCCAATAACAACATGCCCCAAATATCGCCATTTAACCAACCTAATAAGATAGGTATGCCAAAGTTAGCAATTAACATAATAGCTAGGTAATGATTATGTTGCCACATCACAACTTTATCTTTTTGTAAATCACGGCAATTACTATAATCAGTATATCTATGCCTCTGATATTCCCTTAGCATCCAACCGACATGAGAAAACCAAAATCCTTTTTTAGCCGAATATGGATCACGCTCGTTATCATCTACGTGCCTGTGATGAATTCGGTGATCAGAACACCAATGTAAGATGCTATTTTGTAACGCCATCGCTCCCCCGATAGCTAAAACGTAGCGCACTAAAGCATTAGCTTCGTATGCCTTGTGGGACCAAAGCCTGTGATAACCCGCTGTAATCGACATACCAGAGAAATAAATTAACACAATACAAGCTGTGATTTCGACTCCATCAAATCCATGTTGAAATGCCTCGAACGGCACTAAAACCAAGGCTATGAGTCCGGTTATAATAAATACCAATAAATTGGTTATGATAAGACGTGGCTTCTTCATTCAAAGTTACTTTCAGCTTACAAGTGTACGCTATTTTACTTTGCTCAAAGCGTTAAGCAAGCAATATGTTGAATTTATCCACTTTTTATAGTGTCTATTGCTCCCCTTTTTACGTTAGAATTGATCGCTATGATAAACATCAAAGAATCGCCATTAAGCCGCCAAGAGCAGAAATTACGCACACGTAGAGCGATAATAGAAGCCGCCTTTTCATTGTTAGATGAACACCGTAGCTTATCAAGCATAAGCTTACGAGAAGTCGCACGTGCCGCTGGCATTGCCCCCACATCATTTTATCGTCACTTTAAAGATATTGATGAATTAGGCCTGACCCTAGTTGACGAGGCAGGATTAGCACTACGCCAATTAATGCGTCAAGCACGACTAAGAATAGCTTCTGGGGGTGGTGTTATTAGCACTTCTGTAGATACATTCATGGAATTTATTACAACCAACAACAATGAATTTCGTTTGTTATTGCGTGAACATACCGGTACATCTATGGCATTTAGAGCAGCTGTATTACGTGAAATTAAACACTTCAATGTTGAATTAACCGACTATACAATTGCCAGCACAGAACTACCCGATAACATAGCAAACCTGCAAGCAGAAGCTATGGTGAAATTGGTATTTAGTGCTGGAGCCGAAGCTTTAGACGCAACTCAAGAACAGAAAAAAAAGGTCGCGTCACGGGTAAAATTACAACTTAGATTTGTTGCAAATGGCGCGTTATTAGCGGTAAAACAAAAAAAATCATCTTAAATTTTCTGCAAATAAACCCCACATTCCGCATGGTGGGTATAAGGAAATTGATCAAACAAAGCAAACCGAGTGACCTTGTGGGTTTTTAGCAAGGTATCTAAATTATCTTTCAACGTCTCTGGATTGCAGGAGATATATACAATATTTTCATAAGCTTTTATCATATCAACAGTCGTCTCATCTAAACCAGCACGAGGTGGATCAACTAACACTGTTCTACAGTCATAAGACTGTAAATCTATACCTTCCAACCTACGAAAAATTCTTATCCCTTGCTGGGCTTGGACAAATTCTTCACTCGACATACGAATAATTTTTAAATTATCGATATTATTTTGTCGAATATTATCTTGTGCCGCAGCAACCGATGTCTTAGATATTTCAGTAGCCAAAACTTGATTGAAGTTTTGCGCTAAAGGCACGGAAAAATTACCTGAACCACAATATAACTCAAGTAAATCTCCTTCACTGTTTTTGGTAATATCTAAAGCCCATTGCAACATTTGTATATTCACTTTGGCATTAGGCTGAGTAAAACTATTTTCAATTTGTTTGAAGGAATATTGTTGTTCGTTAATTAATAATGTTTCAGTAACAAAATCTTTATCCAAAATTATTTTTTGTTTTTTAGCTCGTCCTATTATGTCTACTACGTATGACTCTCTCAATTTAGAACGTAACGCTTGCATAGCACGCTGCCAGCTTTCATCCAAAGGTTTGTGATATAACAAAGACACAATGATTTCACCACTAAGAGTGGCGAGATAATCAATTTGAAATAGTTTTCTGCGTAAAGTCTCATTCGTTTTTAAAGCGGCAATTAAATCTGCCATGACATCGTTTATCAGCTGAGTTGCGGGTGGAAAATGATGCACTTGATACTTTTCTTTACTTTCTTGGTCAAACATAACATGGTGCAAGTCATCACCATCATGCCATACTCTGAATTCAGCACGCATTCGATAATGCAAAGGATCGGAGGCAAACGTTTCCAACTTAGGCATTTTATATTGCGCAAAACTACTCTCTACAAAATTTGCTTTGTACTGTAGTTGTTCAGCGTAGGTGTCTGCCTTAATTTCAGTTGGGCGCATAGTCTCATATCCTTCATACTTCTAGAAAAAAGCGCAAGGTAAAGGGTTTTAACCAATACTGCAATATTTATAGCCACAACTATGAATTTTTAGTGACTCGGGCTAAATTTTGAACAAACACGGCCGATAAAGTGTTGAGGGTAGAGAGGTTTACATTATGAATATTAATCAAATAAAAGATTTTTTAAACGACAAGCCACAACATTTAGGCAGTAAAGAGAGTATCCAAAATCAATTGCGAGATTCAGGATTAAAGCAAGCTGCTGATTTGCAAAGTAATTTTATTTCTTTACAAGTCGACAAGTTTAGTTCAAGTGCTACATTTGGCGTAAGAGTTTTTTCTAATGCCTTGAATTCAACTTTAGAAGTGAATAATCAAAAGCCAAATTTTTCAGAAAAAAAATCTCAAGAATCAAATAATTCCATGTTTGATTTCGAAGAAGTGGCAAAAAATGTCCTGAAATTTGTTGGCGGTGCAATTAAAAATGCCAAAAACTCCGGCGCAGATGAAGCTGAATTAAATAAATTATTTGAACAAGCAACCTCTGGTGTACTAAAAGGCATAAAAATGGCCGAAAAGGATCTGGCTGGCTTTTTAAATGATGAAATAGAAAAAGGCATAAGTAACAGCAAAAAGTTAATTGAACAAGGTATTGAAGCACTTAGACAACAAATATTTGATCCCACAGCTGGTGAAGACGATACTTCAACGCAAGCTAATTCTGTAACTAAAAGTACAGATGTTTCATATGCCAAATTAGAAATGGGTGAATTAAACATCCGTACCAGAGATGGAGATCAAGTTAGTATCAGATTTGAAGACCTAGAATCCTTTGAATTAAGTCAAAAAGAAATCAAACAATTAGCTACACCAACCGAAGTTGTTGAAGAACAAACCTCTGAAACAGCAGTGCAAGTAGCTGTTGACGAAAAAGTAGCAGCTAATGCAGCAGCAGACACCGCAACAACTGCGCCGAGTGCTGTAACCACAGCTAAATCAGGTGATGATAAGGTTGAGGAATTAGCTGAGGAAGCTCAACAAAGCGCACAACCTCAACAAACAACGGTTGAAACTGCATCCGAATTAAATGCAATTTATTATCAACAGCAATCTTTTTCATTTTCTGTAACCGGTGAATTAGATGAGGGCGAGTTACAAGCAATTGGTAAGTTGGTCAATGATGTCAACGTATTGGCAGAAGAGTTTTTTAATGGAGACATTGAAACTGCTTTTAATCAAGCCTTAGAATTGGGTTTCGATGATAAAGAATTAACCGGGTTTGCTCTCCAACTGACCAAAGTTGAAAATACACAAGTCATCAAAGCCTATGAAGCCGTATCTCATTTTGATGAAGATAATCTAGAAAATGAAGACCCAAGTAAAGCCGTTAAACCTGTAGCCGATTATTTAGAAAAGCTTCTCAATGTACTAGACGGCGCTAGACTCCACTTGGAAGACAGTAAGTCATACGAAAATGTGGTGAATGAATTAATAAATAGGTTAGGCGATGTTGCTACGCCTGACCTAATTACCGCTATTCATCGCTTTAACGATTTTAACCAAAAACTTATAGACAACCTTCCTATAGGATTTAAACCTCAAGTTTAATGATATTTCACCTCGATAAGTCTTGCACAAAATCACTGAATCGAGGTGAAACTCACACCTATAAACCCATTTTCTTTTTGTGTTCAGAGCAAATTCAACTAAAGAATAATGGTGAAAACAGTTAAACAGGTCATAATTCTCTCCTGAACAAAAATATTTGCAGCGAATATCTATAAACCAACTATTAAAACTTTGAATTCACGGTTTTTTCTAGCAAACTAGCTAGACTAAAACCAAGGATAATAAATGACAGAATCATGGCTTTTACTGACTGCCTTCCTAGTATTTCTAATGCAAGCGGGGTTTTTGTGCTTAGAAACAGGAAAAATTCGCAGTAAAAATAGCATTAACGTTGCCGCTAAAAATATTTCTGATTTTATTCTATCTACCATCATATTTTGGCTTTTCGGCTTCGGCTTAATGTTTGGCAGCTCTGTTAATGGCTTGTTCGGTACCTCAAATTTCTTTTTTGGTGAAGATAACTCGCCTTATGAAATTAGCTATTTTGTTTTTCAATTAATGTTTTGTGGTACTGCGGCAACACTCATGTCTGGGGCCGTAGCTGAACGAATGACTTTTACTGGTTATTTATGGATTACCGTTATTATGGCCAGTGTTATTTATCCAATTACAGGACATTGGGCTTGGGCTTCCTTTTTTAGTCCTGAAAATCATGGCTGGTTACAAGAAATTGGGTTTATTGATTTTGCCGGTTCTACTGTTGTTCATTCTGTAGGAGGAAGTGTTGCATTAGCCGCTATCATTATAATTGGACCTCGTATCGGCCGGTTTGATTCAAAATATAACTTGCCAACAGGTAGTAATTTACCTCTATCAGTACTAGGCACCTTATTAATTTGGCTAGGCTGGTTTGGCTTTAACGGCGGCAGCACTTTAGCTTTCAACGACTCAGTTCCCAAAATAATATTGAATACTTGCATTGCTGCAGTGTGGGGTGGCCTCTTTAGTTCCATTTGCCACTACTATAAACGCCGCTTTATTGATGTTGGCTATATACTAAACGGAGTATTAGCTGGTTTAGTTGCTATAACTGCCGGTTGTCATGCACTATCTCCTGCAGAATCTGCGGTTATTGGTTCGATAGCTGGCTTAATTTTGTATATGGGTGCAGCTCTACTTGAAAAACTCAAATTAGACGATGCCTTGAGTGTTGTGCCTGTGCACTTATTTGCTGGTATTTGGGGCACTATAGCCGTAGCTATTTTTGCGGACTTAACTTTGCTCGAAACACCTCTAACGCGTAGTGAATTATTTGTA
Source organism: Paraglaciecola sp. L3A3 (assembly GCF_009796765.1). Classification (NCBI taxonomy): domain Bacteria; kingdom Pseudomonadati; phylum Pseudomonadota; class Gammaproteobacteria; order Alteromonadales; family Alteromonadaceae; genus Paraglaciecola; species Paraglaciecola sp. L3A3. The sequence goes on along the minus strand of NZ_CP047023.1, from coordinate 125,007 downwards.
ACTCAGCTTATAGGCATTATTTCGGTCAATGCTTATAGTTTTGCTGTGAGCTTTATTTTTCTGACTGTCATTGGTCGTTTTATCGCATTACGGGTTACTGCAGAACAAGAAATTCAAGGTATGAATATATCTGAGCATAGAGCATCAACTGAACTTATAGGTTTACTTGGAAATATGCAAAAACAGCAAGATGAAGGCCAATTCTCTAAGCCTGTACCAGTGGAGCCCTTTACGGAAGTTGGACAAATAGCCCAACAATATAATCAAGTAATTAATCGAGTTAACAACGAGATATCTCAACGAGATGAGGCTATTGTTAATTTTCGGTCCAGTGAAAAGCGTAAATCTGCGATTTTAAATTCTTCAATGGATAGTATCGTCAGTATCGATCTTGATGGTAATATAATTGAGTTTAATCCTGCAGCAGAAAAAACTTTTGGCTACTTAAAAGATAATGTATTAGGTCGAAGTTTTATTGAATTATTTATTGAATCTGCTGAACAAGCTAATGCTATGAACAGTCTAAAGCATAAGTTTTCTGCCTCTCAGGGCTTACTTTATAATCGTAGAAATACCACATTTTTATTACGCAGTTCAGGGGAAAAGTTTCCAGCCGAAATTACTATAACGGGAGCCAATTTAGGTAGTGAACTAAGAAACGAATTTACCTTACATATCCGAGATGCGACACGCCAAACTAAATTACAGAATAAATTAAAGCAATTAGCCTATAGTGATCCATTAACAGGCCTATACAACCGTACATACTTAATTGAAAACATCCAAAAATTAAACATCGAAAAAACTCGCCAAGAGTTAGCCATCTTCTTTTTAGATTTAGATCATTTTAAGAATATTAATGACACACTAGGCCACGCTGCAGGTGATAAATTATTAAAAGAAGTAGCCGAACGTTTAACTCATGTCACGGCAAAAAAAGATATCATTGCTAGATGGGGTGGAGATGAATTTATTGTTTTATTTAACCACATAAAAAGTATTCAATTTGTGCATGACAAAGCCAACGAAATTCTTAGCCAAATGCGAGAACCAATAACCTTAGAAGGCCGTGAAATTAATATACCGACAAGTATAGGTATTTCATTTTGCTCTTCGACAGAACAAGATGCCTCGAAATTAATCCAACAAGCTGATGTGGCCATGTATCACGCTAAACAACTTGGCCGAGATAATTACCAAATATTCAATCAAGAAATGATGAATAAATCGGTTAGGCAATTTAATTTTGAACAACAAATGACTAAAGCACTCCAAGTTGATGAACAAATACATATGGTTTATCAACCTAAAGTTAATGGTTACAAAGAAATCGTTGGCTTAGAGGCACTGATTCGATGGGTACACCCTACTGAAGGGTTAATTTCCCCAGCTGAATTTATTCCCCTTGCGGAAGAGTCAAACTTAATCATTAACTTAGATCGAAAAGTCATTAAACTAGTCCTCTCTCAAATTAAGCAATGGCAAAATGAAGGTATTTCTTTAGTGCCCATTTCTATCAACTTGTCAGGTAAACATTTAGTCTCTGATGACCTAATCCCCTATGTTAAAACTCAGTTCGAAATTTATAACATCGACGGTTCACTAATAGAATTTGAAATCACCGAAGGGGTGTTATTAACGGATATTGAACTTTGCATCAATGCGATGGCTGCGCTAAAAGAGTTAAACATTAGAATATCAATTGATGATTTTGGCACTGGCTATTCCTCACTTAATTATCTGAAACGACTGCCTATCGACATACTTAAAATCGACCGCTCTTTTGTGGATGAATGTGCCAACACAATAGAAGACGGCCAAATATGCGCCACTATCATTAATCTAGCAAAAAACTTGGGATTAGAGGCTGTGGCCGAAGGAGTAGAAACTAAAATGCAGAAACAATTTTTACTCGACAATGGCTGTAATATATTTCAAGGGTTTTATTTTTATAAACCGATACCAGCTGATGAAGTTTCTAATATTATTTTAAACAATGCTAAAAAATAGTATTAATAACAAACCTAAATTATTTTCTATTACCTTTATATAGTTTTCAATATTTAGTAATAAATCCAAGTAAACCTATTAAAAAAGGCTATTATAAACAAGTAAGTACCCACTTCATGATTAATCTTGTAAAGTTAAAATACGGTAGTTCTTGACCCCGAAGCCAAGCTTGCTTATAAATGTTGTTCATTTTTCAGGTAAATATATTGAATGTCAGTTAAACACCCCGTAATTGCAATCACCGGTTCATCTGGTGCAGGCACAACTATGACTACTAATGCGATCAGACATATTTTCCGTAATTTATCGGTTAATGCTGCTGTTGTAGCTGGTGATAGCTTCCATCGATTTACCCGTCCTGAAATGGAAGTAGAGATCCGTAAAGCTCAGGAACAAGGTCGACATATTAGTTATTTCGGCCCCAAAGCCAATGATTTCGAAATGTTAGAATCTTTATTCAAAGAATATGGTGAAACCGGCATGGGTAAGCATAGGCAATATTTGCATACCTTTGATGAAGCCGTTCCGTTTAACCAAATGCCAGGTACATTTACACCTTGGCAAGATTTACCTGAAAATACAGATGTACTGTTCTACGAAGGTCTACATGGTGGAGTAACCAATGATGAAGTTGACGTTGCCAAACATGTGGACTTACTGGTTGGCATGGTTCCCATAGTAAACTTGGAGTGGATCCAAAAAATAGTGCGTGACACCAACGACAGAGGCCACTCTCGTGAAGCCGTGATGAGTAGCATAGTACGCAGTCTAGATGACTATTTTAAATTCATTACTCCCCAATTTTCACGTACGCACGTTAATTTTCAGCGAGTGCCCACTGTAGATACATCTAATCCATTTAGTGCGCGAGAAATACCCAGTCAAGATGAAAGTTTTGTTGTTGTGCGTTTTCGTCGTGAAATGAAAACAGTAGATTATCCTTATTTATTGAAAATGATCGATGGTGCTTTTATGTCACGTATTAACACCATAGTGGTACCCGGTGGAAAAATGGGGTTGGCGATGGAATTGATATTAATGCCTCTATTAGAAGAACTTTTAGACAAAAAACGCCGCGCTGGTTTTCAAATGGATTGGGTGAGTGAATAAGAATTTGAATTGTATTCTGGATTGATACGAGGTCATTTAGCTAAATTTGTTCAAACACCGCAATCCGATTACGCCCTGCCCCCTTGGCTTCAAATAAAGCCACATCAGCGTTGCTATACAATTGTTCAAAGGTGGCTCCATTCCAGTTTTCAACTAAACCAATTGAAACTGTCAAATTTATTGATTGTTGCGAAGAATTAAAGTTAGTTTCAACAATAAGATCACATAAACGTTGCATAATATCTTTGGCTTGTAACATGTTGGTCTCAGGTAGAAAGATAGCAAATTCTTCACCTCCGATTCTGCCAAAAGGATCATATTCTCGTAAAAATCTTTTCACAACCTGTGCTAACTTTACCAAGACCCTATCACCAATAATATGGCCGAATTTATCGTTAATTCTTTTAAAGAAATCTATATCTAACAAACAAAAAACAGCAGACAAGTTGCTCCTTTCACAACGCTTTAATTCAGCTTGAACATGGCTAATAAAGCAGCGCCGATTAGCTATTTGAGTTAGCTCGTCGGTGGCAGCCAAATTAGATAGTTGCGTGCTATGTTCAAATAAACTGTGCTCAATCATCTTCTGTTTAGTAATGTTTTTAGCTTGTAATAATAAATCACCATTAGCTAAAGTTTGCTCTGAAATTAGAAACCAGCGGCCATCCACCAAATCAACTTCAAATAATCTAAAGTCTCTAGAGCGTCTTTTTAAGCTGGCATCTTTTAACCAAGCATCAATATCATTGCTATTGATTTTTGGACCTTGTTGTTTTTCATAAATGACACGATATAACTCATCAAATGTTTTACCAACAATATGATTAATATCTAAATACATAATATCAGCGAAGGCTTGGTTACAACCAATCAATTTATCTTGCATACAAAAAATAGCATAGCCGTCTTGAGTGACATTTAGAAAGTCACCAATACGCGATGCTAATGTTGCAAATCCATTATTCATATACAGCTATCAGAATGACCAAGATTAACTAATTATACATAGTTAACTATAATTAACATATTTACAGTAAATATAGTCATGTTTGCCTTAGATAATAGGGTTCAAATGACAAACTTTGTAACAAAGCAAAGACTCCTTGAGGCAAAGCAACCTTTTGAATCACTTAGCTTTCACTTATAGTGTTGCAATTAAAGTAATTGTTACGAGCTGAATAAAGTATGGGACAAGAAACCACCAAAATTTTAGTAGTCGATGATGACATGCGTTTACGCAGTTTATTAGAACGTTATTTAGTTGAGCAAGGCTTTCAAGTAAGGGCCGCTGCTAACTCAGAACAAATGGATAGGTTTCTAGAGCGAGAGAATTTCCACTTAATTGTACTAGACCTTATGCTACCTGGTGAAGACGGCCTTTCTATCTGTCGTCGTCTACGTCAAAAAGAAAATGAAATTCCTATCGTTATGCTCACAGCCAAAGGTGACGAAGTTGATCGTATAATCGGCCTAGAAATGGGTGCGGACGATTATTTACCCAAACCCTTTAACCCTAGAGAGTTATTAGCTCGAGTAAGAGCTGTTCTACGTCGTAAAACAACAGAAGCACCTGGCGCACCATCATTAGAAGAACAAATTGTAACCTTCGGTAAATATTCTTTAAATCTAGGCACCAGAGAAATGTTAGCAGACGGCCAACCCATGACATTAACCAGTGGCGAATTCGCCGTGCTTAAGTCATTAGTAACTCATCCTAGAGAACCTTTATCTCGAGATAAATTAATGAATTTAGCTAGAGGCAGAGATTACAGTGCCTTAGAGAGAAGTATCGACGTCCAAGTTTCTCGTTTACGTCGTATGTTAGAAGAGGATCAGACCAACCCTAGATATATCCAAACTGTATGGGGCTTAGGTTATGTATTCGTACCTGATGGCGAAAATGCATCATAATCCTTATTATTAGAAATTTTTAATTTTGTGAAAATACTTCCTAGAAGCGCCTTTGGTCAAACCGTCTTGTTGATCGGCATGTTATTGCTGATCAACCAAGTTGTCTCTTTAGTATCAGTAACCTTTTATTTTGTCAGCCCAAATGTACAACAGATTAATAACTTACTTTCGAACCAAATTAAATTAGCTTTTATCGAAGGTCTAAACGGCGAAGATTCACAACTGAATGAACGTATATTTGATACAACTGGTATGCGAATACTCAGTGACGCAGAAGCTGTAAAACAAGGGTTGAATCAAGCTGTTCCTTATCAATCTTGGTCAAAGCAGATGTCCTACAATTTAGGAGGCGAGGCCCAAGTCAAAATTACTCATGGTGAGCCTTATTTATACTGGATCAAACCACCACAAAATCCATCCATTTGGATCACTATCCCTATTGTTGGACTTGGCCATGGTGAAGGCTCTCCTCACTTAGTCTACTTATTAATGATAGGGATATTAAGTGTAGGAGGCAGTTTGATATTCGTAAGACGACTCAATCGGCCTTTAAAAGCATTACAAGAAGCAGCTATTACTGTGGGTAAAGGCCAAGTACCTTCACCATTAAAAGAAGAAGGAGCCTGTGAATTAATTGCCGTAACTGGTGCTTTTAATCAGATGTCTAAAGGAATAAAACAATTAGAAAAAGATAGAGCCTTGCTCACAGCTGGCATATCACACGATTTACGTACCCCTCTAACCCGTATCCGTTTAGCTAGTGAAATGTTACCTGACAGTCAAGATTGGATTAAAGAAGGTATAGTGCATGATATAGAAGACATGAACGACATCATTGACCAATTTATTGACTATGTACGCCAAGATCAACAAGAGGTATTGGAAGAAGGTAATATTAACGATCTAATTAATGACGCTGTTCAAGCAAGAAATATTGAAGAAAATCATAATATTAAATTAAAGTTAGCTCCATTACCTAAAATATTAATTCGTAGAGTCGCCTTGCGTAGGGTACTTGAAAACCTTATTGAAAATGCATTTAGGTATGGCAGTAACAATATAGAAATATCTACATGTCACGATAAAAAGAAACAAAAAGTAAGCTTTTCTATCCGAGACTTTGGTCCAGGGATCCCAGAAGAGAATATGGAATCCCTATTCGAACCCTTTACACAGGGTGATAAAGCCCGCGGCAGTTTAGGCTCTGGCTTAGGCTTAGCTATCATAAAACGGATAGTCAGTATGCACTCAGGAACCGTCAGTTTAAAAAACCACTCCGATGGAGGGTTAGTAGTTAGTGTAGTAATAGACGCTAACAAACTTAACTAGCCTGAATCTTGAGAAGCCGAACGTCTCGATAACACTCTTTTGTTGTTTAGCGGCGTTAGCTTCTCTAGCAAAAACACGTTTTTAATTACAACAATTCTTCTACTTTCCTCGAAAAATTTCGTCACCGCTTGAGGATTCAGTTTGAGGGTTTGACCGAATGTGATTAAGCTATTGAATTATATTGTTAATATATAGCTTGAACTATACTTGTTATACCAATCCATTTAAAAATGTGCTCTAGAAGTAGCTTAATGTGATCACTAATTAAGATTTAACTAGACAGAACACAATATCACATGGATGTTGGGATTGGGTGCATATCATCAGGGGAAAATACCGTATTGAGACGAGCACTGCTCGGCTAGGTATTTTCAATATGACAAGGATGTCATATTTGGGTGAGTTTCATCAGGGATGTGCCCACTCCGACCTAAAAAGTTATCAAAGCAAAAAAAAGGCCACCTATTAAGGTGTAATGGTTTAATGAAACTGGAGAGATTTATAGCTTAAAATAAACAAAATCTCGTAGGTATTAACATGACTAGAAAAGCAAAAGTAACCTTCACCCCGAAACAGAAATTAGAATACGCCAAATTGATGGTAGAAGATGGGTATACCAATAAACAGGTTGAAGAAATATCAGGTGCAGGCAGATCAGCCGTATCACGTTGGAAGCGTCAATATCAATCTGAGTTGCAGGGTGTTACACCAGAAAACACCAAGGCATTAACAGATGAGCAGCAAAGGATCCAAGCGTTAGAAACGCAACTTAAGCGAGCATTAAGGGATAATGAAATATTAAAAAAAGCCACCGCTTTCTTCATACGCAACAATCCAGACTTAATGTAATGAAAGAAATGAAGAAAGCTCAACTTGGCTATACCACCACCGAGTTATGTCGTTTATTTGAAGTGAGTAGTAGCCGTTATTATTACCACCCTAGGCCTCCTAATAGCGATGATATTGCATCATCGATTCAGTCGATAGCAGAAGTGACAGGAAATACTTATGGTAAGCGCAGAATGCAGGTTGAACTGAATGCGCTAGACCACAACATTGGTTTATATAAAACGGCTACACTCATGAAAAAACTAAACATAAAGGCGATTAGGCCTAAGAAGAAACATTATTATCCAGATTCAGGTGTTGAACATAAATATGCGCCCAATTTACTCAAGCGACAGTTTAGTCCTGATACCTATAATACTCATTGGGTTGGCGATATAACCTATATCAGACATCATCATGGCTGGAGCTATTTAGCATGTGTCTTAGATCTATCAACTAAAGAAATCGTGGGTTATGCATTATCGACAAAGCCTAACGCGGAATTGACAAAAACAGCATTGAATAATGCAATAATACCATTTTCACTAAGTTTGTGATCTAATTGAGTTATGTATTCTTATCTTAATTCTTCTCATGCATAGCTTAAAAAATATCGATTTTTCGACACTCATAGCGAAGGAAAAAAATGCTCGGATGCGAGTCAGATTAATGGCCCTTTCACATATTCTACAAGGCGTTAATCGCACGCAAGCGGCTCGGTATCTGCACGTCAGCCGTAGAATGGTGAATGAGTGGGTGAAGCGCTTCAACCAAGATGGTTTGGACGGATTAAAGGAAAAGCCGCGCTCTGGTCGGCCTTGTGCTTTATCAGCTGAGCAACTGCAGACGTTGAAAATTTACATTGAGTCTCATGCCATAAAACCTGATGGTAGAAGGCTCAAAGGCACACTCATCATTGACTATGTGAAGCAAGAATTTGGTATTACCTATGGCCTGACTAACATATATCGTCTACTGCATCAGCTAGGGTTTTCTTGGATAACCAGTCGCTCTAAGCACCCTAAGCAGTCCCAAGAAGCTCAAGACGAGTTTAAAAAAACTGCAGATTGAAACGATCAAATTGATCCCAGGCCATGTCACACTGGATAAAGTCGATATTTGGTTTCAAGATGAGGCTAGAATAGGTCAACAGAACACCACTACACGTTTATGGGCGAACAAAGGTAGTCGCCCTAGAGCGGTCAAGCAACAACAGTTTGAGTATGCGCATTTATTTGGGGCTGTATGCCCAGCGACAGGTGAAACAGAAGCCTTGATAACCCCTGTGGTGAACAAAGACATTATGAGACAACATTTACAATTAATATCAAATCGCACACAACTGGATCGCTATGCAGTAGTGATTATGGATGGTGCGGGTTGGCATACAGACGATATTGCGCATGACCTGGATAACGTGAGTATCATCAAGCTTCCGCCCTATTCTCCAGAGCTAAACCCAATCGAGCAGGTATGGCAATGGCTTAGGCAAAATGAGTTGGCCAATCAATGCTTTGATAGCTATGAGGATATTGTCATACAATGCAGTCGGGCATGGAATAACTTTATCAGCGATAAAGAAAAGGTTATCAAATTGTGCGCCAGAAATTGGGCACAGGTGGGAAATTAATTATCGTGATTGGTATAATTGCCCACGAAATTTATAAAAACTCGATGTGCTAAGCCTGTGCTCTCGACAGAAATCAATAATGGCTAAGCCACTTGATTGTTGTTGGGAAATCAACTCTCGCCACTCATCTAGTGTTCTATGCTTCATAATACCTCTCCTTAATAATGGGAAGGTATTTTCAAATTAACAAACCTTAATGACTAGGTGTGGTTTACCGGACGCTTACTCTTCTATTCAAAAGTAATGACTATGTTTCAAACCCTAGAAACGCAAAAAGCCACCTCAATGAGGTGGCTTAGTACTTAAATAGGAGTCTGGCAGTGTGCTACTCTCGCATGGGGAAACCCCAAACTACCATCGCCGCTAATGCGTTTCACTTCTGAGTTCGGAATGGGATCAGGTGGGACCGCATCGCTATGGCCGCCAGACAAAAACTGGTATGTTCTTATCAATATGTAAAAGCTGAGGTCTTATTGACCAAATAATCGAGGCTAAAAAGCTCTTAGTCTTACTCTATTTCTATGATGTTGTCTTGTCACTCATATTACGCTTTATGATTCTTATAAACTGCTTCGCTTATCTTCGCTTTTCCTTTAGCGAGTAGATATTATGTCAGCAAGGTCCCCTTGCCCACTCTTTATATCAAGAGCAGCATAATATCACGATAGCGCGATTAGCGCGTTTACAAAAAGCCACTTGGGCGTTGTATGGTTAAGCCTCACGGGCAATTAGTACAGGTTAGCTCAACGCATTGCTACGCTTCCACACCCTGCCTATCAACGTCGTAGTCTTCAACAACCCTTTAGGTACGTTAAACGTACAGGGATGACTCATCTTGGGGCTCGCTTCGCGCTTAGATGCTTTCAGCGCTTATCGATTCCGAACGTAGCTACCGGGCAATGCCTTTGGCAAAACAACCCGAACACCAGCGGTTCGTCCACTCCGGTCCTCTCGTACTAGGAGCAGCTCCCCTCAATCATCCAACGCCCACACCAGATAGGGACCGAACTGTCTCACGACGTTCTAAACCCAGCTCGCGTACCACTTTAAATGGCGAACAGCCATACCCTTGGGACCGACTTCAGCCCCAGGATGTGATGAGCCGACATCGAGGTGCCAAACACCGCCGTCGATATGAACTCTTGGGCGGTATCAGCCTGTTATCCCCGGAGTACCTTTTATCCGTTGAGCGATGGCCCTTCCATTCAGAACCACCGGATCACTATGACCTACTTTCGTACCTGCTCGACGTGTCTGTCTCGCAGTTAAGCTGGCTTATGCCATTGCACTAACCTCCTGATGTCCGACCAGGATTAGCCAACCTTCGTGCTCCTCCGTTACGCTTTGGGAGGAGACCGCCCCAGTCAAACTACCCACCAGACACTGTCCACATTCCCGATAAGGGAACAATGTTAGAACATCAAACCTACAAGGGTGGTATTTCAAGGTAGACTCCACGTCATCTGGCGACAACGCTTCAAAGTCTCCCACCTATCCTACACATGTAGGGTCAATGTTCAGTGCCAAGCTATAAGTAAAGGTTCACGGGGTCTTTCCGTCTAGGTGCGGGTACACAGCATCTTCACTGCGATTTCAATTTCACTGAGTCTCGGGTGGAGACAGCGTGGCCATGATTACGCCATTCGTGCAGGTCGGAACTTACCCGACAAGGAATTTCGCTACCTTAGGACCGTTATAGTTACGGCCGCCGTTTGTACGGGGCTTCGATCAAGAGCTTCGCCGAAGCTAACCCCATCAATTAACCTTCCTGGCACCGGGGCAGGCGTCACACCGTATACGTCATCTTTCGATTTAGCACAGTGCTGTGTTTTTAATAAACAGTTCCAGCCACCATTTCACTGCGGCCGCCAATCGCTCATGAAGCAAGTCCAATCACAATCAGCGGCGTACCTTCTCCCGAAGTTACGGTACGATTTTGCCGAGTTCCTTCACCCGAGTTCTCTCAAGCGCCTTAGTATTCTCTACTGACCACCTGTGTCGGTTTGGGGTACGGTTCGATATTCATAAGTTTAGAGGCTTTTCCTGGAAGCAGAGTATTTGCAACTTCAACACCGTAGTGTTCGTCTCGTGTCTCAGGCATGTAGAATTCCGGATTTACCTAAAATTCAACCCTACGCACTTTCACCTAGACAACCAACGCTAGGCTTGCATAACTTTCTCCGTCCCCCCTTCACTGATATACCAAGTACGGAAATATTAATCCGTTTCCCATCGACTACGCATTTCTGCCTCGCCTTAGGGGCCGACTTACCCTGCCCTGATTAGCATGGACAGGAAACCTTGGTCTTCCGGCGTGGGGGTTTTCACCCCCATTATCGTTACTCATGTCAGCATCGCACTTGTGATATGTCCAGCAAACCTCTCAGTTCACCTTCAGCCACTTACACAACGCTCCCCTACCACGCAAACATAAGTTGCGTCCGCAGCTTCGGTATATTACTTAGCCCCGTACATCTTCCGCGCAGGCCGACTCGACTAGTGAGCTATTACGCTTTCTTTAAAGGGTGGCTGCTTCTAAGCAACCTCCTAGCTGTCTTAGCCTTCCCACTTCGTTTCCCACTTAGTAATATTTAGGGACCTTAGCTGGCGGTCTGGGTTGTTTCCCTCTTCACGACGGACGTTAGCACCCGCCGTGTGTCTCCCGGATAGTACTCACAGGTATTCGGAGTTTGCAAAGGGTTGGTAGTAAGTCGGGATGACCCCCTAGCCTTAACAGTGCTCTACCCCCTGTGGTATTCGTCCGAGGCGCTACCTAAATAGCTTTCGCGGGAGAACCAGCTATCTCCCGGTTTGATTGGCCTTTCACCCCCAGCCACAAGTCATCCGCTAACTTTTCAACGTTAGTCGGTTCGGTCCTCCAGTTGATGTTACTCAACCTTCAACCTGCCCATGCTAGATCACCGGGTTTCGGGTCTATACCTAGCAACTAAACGCGCAGTTAACACTCGCTTTCGCTACGGCTCCCCTATTCGGTTAACCTTGCTACTAAATATAAGTCGCTGACCCATTATACAAAAGGTACGCAGTCACAAGAGTAAACTCCTGCTCCTACTGCTTGTACGTATACGGTTTCAGGTTCTATTTCACTCCCTCACAGGGGTTCTTTTCGCCTTTCCCTCACGGTACTGGTTCACTATCGGTCAGTTAGGAGTATTTAGCCTTGGAGGATGGTCCCCCCATCTTCAGTCAAGATAACACGTGTCCCGACCTACTTAATATGGCAATAATGACGCTTCACATACGGGACTATCACCCTGTATCGTTGTGCTTTCCAACACATTCTGCTACTTCATTACTACTCGGCTACTCCCCGTTCGCTCGCCGCTACTAGGGGAATCTCTGTTGATTTCTTTTCCTAAGGGTAACTTAGATGTTTCAGTTCCCTCGTTCGCTTCTACAACCTATGTATTCAGTTGCAGATAGTCCCTAAGGACTGGGTTCCCCCATTCGGAAATCTGTGGATCAAAGCATTTTGTCGGCTCCCCACAGCTTATCGCAGACTTACACGTCCTTCATCGCCTCTAACTGCCTAGGCATCCACCGTATACGCTTAGTCACTTAACCATACAACCCCAAATGACCTCTTCATTACTGACGTAATGACACGTTGCTTGTTTCACCTCAGTAACGTCAGAGATAAATCAAACAACTCGTCCACCCTTTGGCCTTTTATCCAAAGTTAGGTGCTTATCCTTTAAATAAATTTAAAGAACGTCGCTGTTGTATGCGTGACAAGTACTAATCATAAAAATCAGATAGAGTAAGCTCTTAAAGAGTACTCTTTTTGTTTTCGATTACTTTTTTTATCAGCTTTCCATATTGTTAAAGAACATTTAAGGTTTAAAAAACCCTAATCAATAAATACTATTTATATCGAAACAGTACACATTGATTAAGGTTACTTAATCTCTTGAGCAAATCATCTACCACGTAAAGTGGTGGAGCCAAGCAGGATCGAACTGCTGACCTCCTGCGTGCAAGGCAGGCGCTCTCTCCCAGCTGAGCTATGGCCCCGCATAAAGCAGGTATTTACTAACCTTTTCTAATCAAGGCGAATAATTAGGCCGTGTGCACCGCACACAACGCGTCATTCAACGCAGAGTAGGAAAGATTTGGTAGGCTTGGGCAGACTTGAACTGCCGACCTCACCCTTATCAGGGGTGCGCTCTAACCAGCTGAGCTACAAGCCTATTTTATGTTTTCGCTTACGCAAAAACACTATAGTGACTTGTTACCCAAGCACTTCTTTTTGCTCTTTCTTATCAACAACAAAACAATCTGTGTGAACACTCAACGAAGCAAGGTTCGCCGTAATAGTAAGGAGGTGATCCAACCCCAGGTTCCCCTAGGGTTACCTTGTTACGACTTCACCCCAGTCATGAATCACAAAGTGGTAACCGTCCTCCCGAAGGTTAGACTAGCTACTTCTTTTGCAACCCACTCCCATGGTGTGACGGGCGGTGTGTACAAGGCCCGGGAACGTATTCACCGCAACATTCTGATTTGCGATTACTAGCGATTCCGACTTCATGGAGTCGAGTTGCAGACTCCAATCCGGACTACGACGAGCTTTAAGGGATCCGCTTACCCTCGCAGGTTCGCTTCCCTCTGTACTCGCCATTGTAGCACGTGTGTAGCCCTACTCGTAAGGGCCATGATGACTTGACGTCGTCCCCACCTTCCTCCGGTTTGTCACCGGCAGTCTCCTTAGAGTGCCCAACTTAAGGCTGGCAACTAAGGACAAGGGTTGCGCTCGTTGCGGGACTTAACCCAACATCTCACGACACGAGCTGACGACAGCCATGCAGCACCTGTATCAGAGTTCCCGAAGGCACTAAAGCATCTCTGCTAAATTCTCTGTATGTCAAGAGTAGGTAAGGTTCTTCGCGTTGCATCGAATTAAACCACATGCTCCACCGCTTGTGCGGGCCCCCGTCAATTCATTTGAGTTTTAACCTTGCGGCCGTACTCCCCAGGCGGTCTACTTATCGCGTTAGCTACGCTACTCACGGATTAAATCCACAAACAGCTAGTAGACAGCGTTTACGGTGTGGACTACCAGGGTATCTAATCCTGTTCGCTACCCACACTTTCGCACATGAGCGTCAGTCTTTGGCCAGGGAGTCGCCTTCGCCACTGATGTTCCTCCAGATATCTACGCATTTCACCGCTACACCTGGAATTCCACTCCCCTCTCCAAGACTCTAGTCTGCCAGTTCTAAATGCTATTCCCAGGTTGAGCCCGGGGCTTTCACATCTAGCTTAACAAACCGCCTGCGTGCGCTTTACGCCCAGTAATTCCGATTAACGCTCGGACCCTCCGTATTACCGCGGCTGCTGGCACGGAGTTAGCCGGTCCTTCTTCTGTTGCTAACGTCACAGCTTACGGGTATTAACCGCAAACCTTTCCTCACAACTGAAAGTGCTTTACAACCCGAAGGCCTTCTTCACACACGCGGCATGGCTGCATCAGGGTTTCCCCCATTGTGCAATATTCCCCACTGCTGCCTCCCGTAGGAGTCTGGACCGTGTCTCAGTTCCAGTGTGGCTGATCTTCCTCTCAGAACAGCTAGAGATCGTCGCCTTGGTGAGCCTTTACCACACCAACTAGCTAATCTCGCTTAGGCTACTCTTTGCGCGGGAGCCGAAGCCCCCTTTGGTCCGTAGACATTATGCGGTATTAGCTATCGTTTCCAATAGTTATCCCCCACACAAAGGCATATTCCTAAGTATTACTCACCCGTCCGCCACTCGACATCATCTAGCAAGCTAGACATGTTTCCGTTCGACTTGCATGTGTTAGGCCTGCCGCCAGCGTTCAATCTGAGCCATGATCAAACTCTTCAATTAAATATTTTTGAAAATATGAATTTTTTTTGGTGAACGCTCACTTCGTGAGTGTCCACACAGATTGTCTTGTTATTAATTGTTAAAGAACATTGCTACCTCAGTAGCCACTTCCGAAGAAGTCTCGCTTTAGATACTGTCCGAAGACCCTCTTAAGCGGGAGGCGTATAATACGCTCTCTTATTTCAATGTCAACATAATAATTTAATTTATTTTATTTTATTTTAAACTAACCATCCTGTTGCATCCCGCTAACCACAACACTCTTAGAGCATCACAACCACAACATTTATACTTGATAAATCCTGTCTCGGTAAGTCGTTTTAACTGACCTCCCCGAAGCGAGAGGCGCATTATAGAGATAACCTCCCACCTTGCAACCCCTTTTTTGATCTTTTTAACTGACTGCTTAGATATCAACCAATTAACTTGTTTTACGCTTATAAAAACAACAAATCACTCTATATACAGGCTTAAAGAATGTAACTATTTGCGATTGTTTAATAATTGAGTAACATGGAGGGGCTTTATCTTATTCTTATAATCATAAATTTTTTAGGTATTTAATAAATGAAACCATCTTTTATCTTAAACTTTATCATTACGGTTATTTTCGCCGTAGTCCTCTATGTACTTCTTCCTTTAGTTGCCGCAGATATTTCAAACCAACTAGCCGCTGTTATTGGCGTGTTGATTGGTGGGTTAATAGTTCCTTTATTAATCGGACTTTTTAACACTACAGAAACGACTAGTTCTGATGCTCCACAAGAGATATCAACTTTGTACGTAGGTAATCTCCCTTATCGCGCAAATGAGCAAGCTGTACAAGAACATTTTGAACAACAGGGTTCTGTTGTTTCTGTACGTTTAATGAAAGACCGTAGAACAGGAAAGCGTAAAGGTTACGGTTTTGTAGAAATGGATGCGAAAGGTGCCAACAAAGCTATTAAGAACTTAAATGATTCTAGTTTCCAAGAGAGAACATTAAAAGTTAGGCTAGCTAAAGAAAAAGTAGAGGAAGAGTAACTTTCTACTAACAGGGTTATTCACTCTATATCTAAGTTCAATTAATAAAAAATCCAGTGACTGTGAAGTGACTGGATTTTTTATTTTCAGTGCGTAAATATGAGATTTAAGCTTTTTGTTCTCTGGCTATTGCTCGGTAAGCAATATCATCACGATGGAACATATCTTTCCAACTAATCGTTTTGACTAATTCGTAAGCATTATGTTGTGCTTCGGTTACAGTATTCCCTAGAGCTGTAGCACAAAGTACCCTACCGCCATTAGTAGTCACATTACCATCAATTGTTTTAGTACCAGCATGAAATACCTTGGCTTCTTTATTACCAAGTTCCAAACCAGAAATAACATCACCTTTATTATAACTACCTGGGTAACCACCAGCAGCGAGTACAACACCAACCGACGCTCTTGAATCGAATTCAGCTTGTATTTGATCAAGCTTACCATCAAGTGCTGCTTCTACTAGTTCAACAAGATCCGACTGTAAGCGCAACATGATAGGTTGGGTCTCAGGATCACCAAAACGACAATTGTATTCAATCACCTTTGGTGTGCCATCAGCCATAATCATCAAACCAGCATATAAGAAACCAACATAGGTATTACCTTCGCTAGCCATGCCATTTACTGTTGGATATATTACTTCGTCCATAACACGTTGGTGTATTTCAGCTGTAACTACCGGTGCTGGTGAATAAGCCCCCATACCACCGGTATTTGGTCCTTCATCATTATTATATGCACGTTTGTGATCTTGGCTTGTTGCAAAAGGCAGGACATTTTTGCCATCTACCATAACAATAAAACTTGCTTCTTCACCATCAAGAAACTCTTCTATTACCACACGAGAACCTGCTTCACCAAAAGCATTACCGGCTAACATATCACGAATAGCATCTTCGGCTTCTTGCAAAGTCATAGCTACAATTACGCCTTTACCAGCGGCTAAGCCATCAGCTTTGATGACGATAGGTGCACCTTTTTCTTGTACATAGGCTATTGCAGGGTCGATTTCAGTAAAGTTCTGATACTCACCAGTGGGTATATTATGACGTTGTAAAAAGTCTTTAGTGAATGCTTTCGAACCTTCAAGCTGTGCTGCCGCTTGAGTAGGACCAAATATTTTCATGCCTTTAGCTTGAAATGCATCAACCACACCTAACACTAATGGAACTTCTGGGCCTACAATAGTTAAATCAATATTAGCTTGTTCAGCAAAATTAACTAGAGCAGGTACATCTTCAGCGCCTACATCTACATTGATCAATTTATTTTCAAGTGCAGTACCAGCATTACCCGGCGCTAAATACACTTCAGATACTTTTTCTGATTGTGCGGCTTTCCATGCCAAAGCATGTTCACGTCCACCACCACCAATAATCAATATTTTCATATGTCTCTTTTCTTACTTTTAAGGTTTTACAAATTTTAATGTCATACGTGAACTTTCACCTATGGCTAAATATTTAACTTGGTCTTTTTCACCCAAACGTAATGAAGGAGGTAAAGTCCAGACCCCTTTTTCATGATCAGAGGTATCTAATGAATTCAAATTCACAGGGCTCTGTGCAACTAATTTAAACCCTGCTTTTTCAGCTGCGGCCACTACAAATGATTGTTTCATATAGCCTGATTTTTTCTGAGTATCATCAGAAAAACTTTCTGGTAATTTATGTTCGACTACGCCTAATACGCCACCTTTTTTAAGGGCCTTAAAAAAACTAGAAAAAGCGCTGTCTATACCGTCTTGTCCACCTTGCATATACCAGTTATGTACATTACGAAAAGTTAACACACGGTCAAGTGAGCCAGCAGGGGCAAAATCTAAAGCTTTAGTTTGGTGAAAAGCCGTAATTTTTGTGTTCTGTAAGGAAGGTGTATTGGCGACACTTTTCTTAAAACCTTCTAATGAATTTCTGTAATAGCCTGGTGCACCATCATATACATAAAAATGTGCGGCATAGAATGTGCCGTTATCTTTTAACAATGGAGCAAGAATATGGCTATACCAACCACCACCTGGCGCTATTTCAGCCACGGCCATGTCTGGTTTAACATCGAAAAAACGTAAGGTTTGTTGTGGATGACGGTATTCATCTCGCAACCTTTGTTCAGCTGGACGATCTGGATTATTTACCGCATCACTTATAGCGTCAGCAAAAGCGAAAGAAGAACTCAATAAAGTAAAAGTGACACTAGAAACGATCAATGCAGATTTAACAGCACGTTTAAACATAATATTATCTCAGTTAGTTAACAGAAAAGTTGAGATGATTGTAACTGGAATATCCTCACTAGGTAACAAAAAACGGGTCTAACAATCTATAGGATACGTTAAACACCGTTTTTTATTCCACAGAGCTTTAATTAATGTTTAAAGTGACGCATACCAGTAAACACCATAGCAATACCGTGCTCATTTGCAGCATCAATCACTTCTTGATCACGCATTGAACCGCCAGGTTGAATGATAGCGCTTATACCAGCAGCTGCCGCTGCATCAATACCATCACGGAATGGGAAGAATGCATCTGAAGCCATAACAGAACCTTGTACTTGCAAACCTTCATCAGCCGCTTTAATACCAGCAATTTTCGCCGAATAAACACGACTCATTTGCCCAGCACCAACGCCAATAGTCATACCGTCATTACAATAAACGATAGCATTTGATTTGACGTATTTAGCTACTTTCCAAGTAAACATTAAGTCTTTGAGTTGTTGTTCTGTGGGTTTTACTTCAGTGACTACTTGTAAGTCATCTTCGTCAACCATACCAAAGTCACGGTCTTGTACCAACAACCCACCATTAACCCGTTTAAAGTCAAAACCATCAGTCAATTGACCTTGCCAATTGCCACAAGCCAATAAACGAACGTTTTTCTTAGCCGCAACCACTGCGACTGCTTCTTCACTTACCGCAGGAGCAATAATCACTTCAACAAATTGACGGTCAACAATAGCTTGAGCTGTAGCAGCGTCCAACTCACGGTTAAAAGCAATAATGCCACCAAAGGCTGATGTAGGGTCTGTTTGATAAGCGCGATTATAAGCACTCAAAATATCATCACCTAGCGCTACACCGCATGGGTTGGCATGTTTAACAATGACACAAGCCGGCTCATCAAATTCTTTAACACATTCTAGCGCAGCATCTGTATCAGCAATATTATTGAAAGATAATTCTTTACCTTGTAATTGCACAGCTGTAGCAACAGAAGCTTCTTGAATATCGTTCTCAACATAAAATGCAGCATTTTGATGGCTATTTTCGCCGTAGCGTAAATCTTGTTTTTTACTAAATTGCATATTGTAAGTACGAGGAAATTCACTGTGTTGATGACCACAATCATCTTTACAAGCAACTGACTCAACCATAGCGCCAAAGTAGTTAGCAATCATGCCATCATATTCAGCAGTATGTTCAAAAGCAGCAATGGCTAAATCAAAGCGAGTCCCTTGGGTAACAGAGTTTTCATTAGCTTGCATTTCGCTGATAACACGAGCGTAGTCTTTAGCATTCACGACTATAGTGACGTCATTGTTATTCTTAGCTGCAGCACGAACCATAGTCGGACCACCGATATCAATGTTTTCAATTGCATCTTCAAGGCTGCAATCTTCTTTGGCCACTGTGGCAGCAAATGGATAAAGATTCACTACCACTAAATCGATAGGTTGAATGTTGTTGTCTGCCATCACCTGCTCGTCTTGGCCACGACGAGCTAATATTCCACCGTGAATTTTTGGATGTAAAGTTTTTACACGACCGTCCATGATCTCAGGGTGACCAGTATATTCTGAAGCTTCAATAACGGTTAAACCATTATCGCTTAATAATTTTGCAGTACCGCCAGTAGAAAGCAGTTCAACCCCTTGGCTTGCCAAAAATTGGGCAAATTCCAGAAGTCCAGTTTTATCAGATACGCTCAATAAAGCGCGGCGAATAGTTTTTACAGGAGATACGTTTTGCATGCTTGTCCACTATAGAAGGTAAAAATACTTATTTAATGACTACTTTCTTGACTAGTTGGTCATATGAAACTCAAACAAAAAGAGCACCATTAAGGTGCTCTTTTAAATATAGCTATGATTAGTTCATGCCATATTGTTTTAATTTTTTACGTAAAGTACCGCGATTGATACCTAACATGATAGATGCACGAGTTTGGTTACCACGTGTAAAGGTCATAATCTCTTCAAGCATAGGCGCTTCAACTTCAGCCATTACTAGCTCATATAAGTTTTCGATATTAGTGTTATCAAGTTGCTTAAGATACTTGTTAACTGCCTGTTTAACTGAATCGCGAAGAGGTTTCTGCGCCTGAGTTTGCGAAGGAGTAGTTACCGTAGTGGTAAACGGAGAAGTTACATTTTGTTCGAACATTACATCTTGCTCTTTAGTTAGTCATCATTACACAGTAGGCGAAACTAGCGAAAACGCTGGTTCATCTACCAATTTATCAAAATACGTGCTTAACGCGTCAAGTTGCTGCTGAGCATCCTCAATAGCATTGAACTTTGCACGAAACAGTCTTTGCTGGTCTTGTTCGGCCAAATACCAACCCACATGTTTGCGGGCAATTCTGCACCCCAGAAATTCACCATAAAACTGATGAACATTGGCAACGTGTTCAAGCAAAATACTGCTCACTTCGCCAAGACTAGGTGCAGCCAATAATTGGCCAGTTTGCAGATAATGTAATATTTCACGAAAGATCCAAGGGTGACCCTGGGCTCCGCGACCTATCATCAAAGCATCTGCTCCGGTAAATTCTAAAACTTGCTTTGCTTTAAGGGCACAAGTGATATCACCGTTGGCAACAACAGGTATAGACACAGCTTTTTTAATAGCCTTAATGGTGTCGTATTCTGCATTGCCTTTGTACATACAGGCTCGGGTGCGACCATGCACCGCTAACGATTGAATTCCATTGTCTTGTGCAATTTTGGCTATATCTACACCATTACGGTTCTCAACATCCCAGCCTGTGCGTATTTTTAATGTAACAGGCACATCAACTGCCGCAACTACAGCTCTAATGATTTTTTCAACCAATAGAGGATCCTGTAATAGTGCAGAGCCTGCTAACTTCTTGTTTACCTTTTTTGCTGGACAGCCCATATTAATATCGACAATCTGTGCACCATTGCTCACATTGAACTGGGCAGCTTGCGCCATTAATAGGGGATCAGCTCCCGCAATTTGTACTGCTCGCACACCGTCTTCACCTTGGTGATCCATCCTTTGTTTAGACTTATCAGAGTTCCATACTCTAGGATTTGAAGACAGCATTTCTGATACCACTAATCCTGCCCCTAGACGTTTACATAATTGTCTAAAAGGCCTATCAGTGACTCCTGCCATTGGAGCGAGTATCAAATTGTTTTCTAACGCATATGGACCAATCTGCATAATTACCTATATTTTAAAATCGTGCAAAAAACGTCCGAGGAGTTAAAAAGGGGCGCAAGTTTAAGGTTTTTTTACAAACTTGAAAAGCCTATCTAGGCAACAATTTTGTACTTTTTTTAAACAAATGCTGTTGACAATGTGATAAATAGCAAAAAATGCTATGCAATTTGACTGTTATGTTTGTATATAGTTACAAACCTGTCGAAAAAATGTTGCAGCAAAAAACACATGGCTTGTTAAAAACCTGTTCTAACCAATAAATATATTACCGCAAGAATACTTAAAAGAACCAGGTAACAAGATTAATAGCTGTAGTAATAATTATAGGATCACAACTCAAAACTTGAGTTTCATGTTTTTGACCCCATCACCCATTCTAGCTTAGGTAATTGGACCGGATTATGAACAACATAGTAAACATCACCCCAGAAAACTTTCAGCAAGTCATCCTACAAGACTCTCAATCTAAAATAGTCATGGTAGAGTTTTGGGCTGAGGGATATGAGCCCAGTGCCGCTATTGCACCTTTAATAGCCAATGTTGCCGCTAGATTTAGTGACAACCTTATTCATGCTCGCGTAGATTGCCAACAACAACAAGAAATTGCCGGACAATTTGGTGTACAAGGATTACCCACAGTTATCTTAGTTAAAGAAGGCCAACCACTAGATGGTTTTGCTGGTCCACAAACCGAAGAACAAATAGTCGCTTTGCTAGAAAAACATCTACCTAAAGTTGAAGACGGCTTATACCAGCAGGCAACTGAACTAGTGACAGCAGGTGATTATCAACAAGCCTACCCTTTACTAAAACAAGCGAACGAATTAGCCCCTGAAAGAGCTGATATCAAATTACTATTAGCAGACAGCCAAGTTGAACTCGGCCAACTAAAACCAGCTAAAGCGCTACTAGATACAATTGGATTAGTAGATCAAGATGCGCTGTTTAAAAGCATTTTAGGTAAGATAGAATTAGCAGAACAAGCCGCCGAATCCCCAGAAATAAAAGCACTACAAGCTAAATTAGCTGAGCAGCCGGATTCATTAGAAATAAAAACTGAACTGGCCATACAATTACACCAAGCCAACCAAACAGAAGAAGCCCTAGAGCTAATTATGTCGGTGTTATTGGTAGACTTAAACTTTGGTGAAGCGAAAAAATTCACTTTAGATATGATCAACGCATTACCAGACGGCGACCCATTGAAGTCTAAATATCGTCGTAAGATATATAGTCTGCTTTATTAAACTTAGATATAAGCCAGATCAACTTATCAGGCTGACATTACTTTGTGCTTGCACAAATCGGTTGCGACCTTGCGCTTTAGCTAAATAAAGCGCTTCATCTGCTTTTGCCACCAACTTATCTTTGCTTGAAAACTGATCGACCTCTTCTCGGTAAAAACCCACTGAACAGCTAACGTATTCTCTTTGAGCCACTTTACCGTGGGGCATTTTCTTACTTTCCCAACTACTAATAATCTCATTCGCACTTTCAATACATTGTTCTTCAGATAGGTTTGCCGTCACTACCACGTATTCTTCACCACCGTAGCGGGCAATTATGTCGGTGTTTCTACGAAATATTTGCTGCAACATATCGGCCTGCAATTTGATAATTTCATCACCTTTTAAGTGGCCATAACCATCGTTGTAAGCTTTGAAGTTATCTAAATCAATAAAGAACACGCACACGCTAGCGCCATTGCGCTTACTCAACTCAAGTAGTTGAGTAAAACGACTTTCATAAGTGCCCCGATTTAACAGATTTGTTAGTTGGTCTATCTGGCTCAAGTGCGCAAGTTGGGTATTCAAAGAAAACAGTTTTTTAAAAACATTTTCAATTTGATAAACTCCCATCAAGCCAACTACTAAACCGCATAAAACAAAAGCCAAACTGATTGAGTTTCTTTCGCCATAAATAGGATAAGACATAGTAAGCAGGATAAATCCCGCTAAGGTGCAAGTAACAAAAAATAAGGCGTATTTAAATTTAATTCGAAACACAAACAGAACGAACAAACTGTAAATTACAGTTCCTTCATAAGGAAATGAGAATTGCTCTAATTGCCAACATCTAAGTATCAGCCAATAATTGCCATACACGACACATAATATAGTGAAACACATGGAAAACTGATGAATTCTGGGATAAAAAGGCGCAAAGGTAATTATTATAAAAAGCCCACAGATTGGTAACTGGATCAAAAATCTAGACTGTATATACACTTTTTGCAGAGTGATGGGCAATAATTGTAAATCTACAAAAATAAAACAGGCGAGCAATGCTGCACCAATGACAGCCAGTAGCCTGATTTGTTTTAAATTTTTTTGAGTCAATGTTTGATCTTGAATGATTTTATCCATACAGCCTATTTAACATAATTAAAAAAGTGCAAAAAAATTACAACGAACTTGATTGTAGCTCTTTCATTCATAATAAGGTTATATTGTCTTTAATTTCATTGCTTAAGGACAAATTAAATTGCTCAACAATATACTTATCGCTTTTGCCATAGTCCTGATTATTGAAGGTGTAGGGCCTATGTTATTCGCCAATAAGTGGCAAAAATTCTTAACTAATTTATCACAACAGCCTGTTAATCAACTAAGAGCAACAGGTGGAGTATTGGTTACTATCGGTCTGGTCAGTCTATTATATTTATTATAAGTAACCTGAGTTCTGGATAAGAAGTATCGTCTAATTTGAATTTATCACGACAATTCAATAACTTAATAATATTCACCCAAATCACCTCACCTGGATGCTTACTCGGTGACGAAATTTTTCGTGTATAGCAAGGCGGATTGTCCTACGTAATAACGTGTTATTTCTAGACAATCCAACGCCGCTAGGCACAAAAAGAGCGTTATCGAGAGGTTCGGCTTATCCAGAATTCAGGTTAAGTAATGACAGCCATAAGCCAGTTGATTATAACTTGCGCTATTTTGCTATTTAGCTAATGATAGTTTTTTGTTAGAATCCTCGCCTAATTTTCTGACTCCGTTCTATTCATGGCTAAAAATGTTGTTGTACTCGGCACCCAATGGGGTGATGAGGGTAAAGGTAAGGTTGTTGATTTGCTCACTGATCAAGCAACCTATGTTGTTCGTTATCAAGGCGGTCACAATGCTGGACACACTCTTGTAATTGACGGTGAAAAAACTGTCCTACATTTAATTCCATCTGGTATTTTGCGCGAAAACGTTACTTGTGTCATAGGTAACGGTGTAGTACTTAGCCCAGAAGCTTTGCTAAAAGAAACCGCAATGTTAGAAGAACGTGGCGTTCCAGTAAAAGAACGCTTACGTATCAGCGAAGCTTGTCCACTTATTTTGCCGTACCACGTTGAGCTAGACATGGCTCGTGAAAAAGCGTTAGGTAAAAAAGCAATTGGTACCACAGGTCGCGGTATTGGTCCTGCATACGAAGACAAAGTCTCTCGTCGTGGTTTACGTGTGGGTGATTTGTTTAATCCTGAAGACTTCGCAGTAAAACTTAAAACCATCCTCGAATACCATAACTTCATGTTAACCAACTACTATAAAGTTGAGCCTGTTAGTTATGAAAAAGTATTAGCTGATGCGTTAGCAGTAGCTGACATATTAAAAGCTATGGTCGTTGATGTAACCGACGTTTTAGATAAAGCACGTTTACGTGGTGATGCCATCATGTTTGAAGGCGCTCAAGGTACATTATTAGATATTGACCACGGAACTTATCCTTATGTCACATCTTCAAATACCACTGTAGGCGGTGTAGCAACTGGCGCAGGGTTTGGTCCGTTACACTTAGATTACGTACTGGGTATCGTGAAAGCTTATACCACTCGCGTAGGTTCTGGCCCTTTCCCTACAGAGCTTGATTGTGAGGTAGGTCAACACTTAGGTGTTAAAGGCCATGAATTTGGTGCCACCACTGGCCGTAAACGTCGTACCGGTTGGTTTGATGCTGTTGCTATGAAACGCGCCGTACAAATTAATTCGATTACCGGCTTCTGTTTAACTAAGTTAGACGTATTAGATGGCCTAGAAAGCTTAAGCATTTGTACTGGTTATAAAGATGCCGCAGGAAATATCTCAGATGTGCCGCCAATGGCCGCTGATGGTTACGAGTTAATTACGCCAGTGTACGAAAGTATGCCTGGTTGGAGTGAAAACTCTTTTGGTGTAACTCAATACGATGAGTTACCGCAAGCTGCTAAAAATTATATCAAACGCCTAGAAGAATTAACTGGCGTGCCAATTGATATTATTTCTACTGGCCCTGATCGTAACGAAACCATTGTATTACGTCATCCATTTGAAGTGTAAATAGAAACTCTTTAAATTAAAAAGGCTGCAAGTTGCAGCCTTTTTTGTATCTGTTGAAATAACGTATAAAAAGAATTAACTGCGGATTTTTAATTCTTTCGTGGCGATATCTACATGACTATAAATATTCGCTAGCTGTTTTGAAGCATCGTCTACCACTAACGCTTCTTGCTGAGATTGTTCACTTTGTTGTTCAATTGTCGATAAAGCTAAATTAATGGTATCTGTTTGCTCTTGCTGTTGAGTCATCTCTAGTTCGATCAAACCATGTAAGTCACTAATTTTATTAATCACTTGCGTCATTGAATTGACAAACTCTTGCGATTCTTGGGTTTGTGATAAACTTGCTTCTGCTTGTTCTTTACCATGACTCATAGCAGCTACCGCAGCATCCGCAGCTTTTTGCAACTTAGCAATATTTTCAGATATCTGTTGAGTTGATTGCTGAGTTTTTGTGGCCAAACTACGCACTTCATCTGCCACAACAGCAAAGCCCCTACCCGATTCACCTGCACGAGCCGCCTCGATTGCCGCATTTAAGGCTAACAAATTTGTTTGATCAGCAATACCGCTAATCACATTAACTACATTACCAATACTATCTGAGTCTGCTTTTAAGGTTGTGACAATACTCGATGCATGGTTGGTTGCATCCAACATATTGTGACTAGTGACTAAATTATTTTTAAACATAGATTGGCCGGCATCGGCTAACTCTGCGCACTCTCCCACTAGAACGTTAGCATCAGAAATAGCTTGATTGACAGAGTCATTCGAACTTGACAGTTGCTGCATATTCACAGCCAGCCTAGTGGATTCATCAACTTGTTTTTGCAATCCCATCTTAACACTTTCAAAGGCTGCAGACAGGTTGGCAATTATGCTCCCTAAGCCTCTAATATCAGTGATTATTGATGTTAATACTTTGCTTAATCCGACTTGTATCAGCGTGAAGTTTTTGGCCACTTGACCAATTTCATCTTGGCTAGTGTTTTCAATATGGCTAGTTAAATCACCTTTAGCAATTGTTTGTGACGCTCGGCTAATTATTTTTAAAGGGGATATGACTTTTTTATTAATAAACCAACTTACTGCTACTAAGATCAAAATTATAATTGTCAGGGTACTGACTTGAGTGAGCATTAAAGTAGAGTCAGACTTTTTAATTGAAGACGTTTTAAAACCCAAAATATTTTTACTCACTGCCGCCACAGCTAAATTTAAACTTTCGGTGGGAGCGCGGTCTATACCTTTGACACTTTTATCTGCCACTTGGATATTTTTATCTGAGCGAATAAAATTATCGTAACCTTGTTGATAAGCAACCAACATATTCGGATAGACCTTAGCAAACTCTTGAATGTGTGCTCTGGCGGGATGCTCTTTAGCGATCATGGTTAACAAATCTTGGTAATGACTTTTGATTTGTGCAGCTGAGTCGTTAAAACGTCCCCAGTACTTATCAAGTTGTTTGGGTTCAGCGCCTCTAATTAAAGTATTTTTCCATTCTTGCACTTGAGTCTTAAATTGCACATTTAAGTCAGCTACTTCTAACATAATGACGGCTTCTCTGTTCACTGTATCGCTATAATTATTCATCACTGAGTTCATTGACGAAAAACCAGTAAATACTGTAATTAAGATCACAGATAATGCGCAAACTAACATCAACAGTAATTTATTTCTAATGTGTGCACGAAAGGCTTGCATATCTCAGCTCTCCAAAATTTTTATTGCAACAAAAATAACTGCGGTATTTGATGACATTTTTGTTACATAAGTATGACACGTGGCAATTAAACAAATCTAGTTTAAAAAAACGCTTAAATGTGAAACATCCCTCACATTTTAAAAATAATTTATACTTAAATGAAACAAAACATTAACACATGACAATTATTAGTAAGATTATAAAATGTAATTAGCCAAAAGTAGGAATTGAGTGCTGATTAATCGAGAACAAATGTGGAGCTTTTGTGTCAAATTCTAAAAATTTAAAACCATTATTATTCCTGTTTATACTAGGAGTGGCGTTATTGATAGGCGCTTATTTTGCACCTATTGATTCTCAAGATAGTGAAGGTTTATTGCGCTTCTTTGGCCGCTTTCATGTATTGCTTCTACATTTTCCAGTAACGCTCTTATTATTGGCTCCAATTTTATCTTTAACCACTAAACTAAAACGTTTTGAACATTTAAAGCCAGCGATTCGACCAATTTGGTGGCTTGGTGCCATCAGTGCTGTTGCTACAGTTAGCATGGGTTTACTTTTAGCGTCAAACGAAGGCTTTGCTTTTACAGAAGTGCAACAGCATATGATTGCTGGTGTAAGTGTGGCACTGTTAGCTTTATATTGTACGGGTCTCATCACATTTGGTTCCACCACTTTCCTTGGTAAAGCTCACTACGCCACCGCCAGTGCACTGCTCACTGTTACTATATTTATAGCCGCTCACGAAGGTGGGAATTTAGTCCATGGCGATACTTATCTTACTCGTTATTCACCAGAGCCTTTCCGCACTTGGTTAAGTCCTGAAGAGCAAAAATTAGATATAAGCCAGGTAGACGACACTCATTATGTGGAAACTGTGCGCCCTTTATTACAAAACTACTGTTTTGGTTGCCACGGCCCTGATACACAAAAAGCAAACGTTCGCTTAGATATTCTTAATCCTGATTTTATCAATGGAGCAGATGCAGAACATTGGCATGCCGCATTAGATATGATCAACACAGCAGAAATGCCACCCAAAAAGAAAAAACAACCCACTGGCGAAGAGCGTCGCATTATTGTGGACTGGATGACGCAAGGCATTCAATTAGCTAAAGCTGCTAAACAAGGCGAAAGTAAACAAGTGCTGCGCCGTTTAACCAAAGAACAATATACCAATACCTTACAAGATTTATTAGGTATTGAAGTTAACTTTGGTCGAGAACTACCTAATGATCCCCTTTCAAGTATAGGCTTTAGTAATAGCGGGGAGTTATTACAGAGTTCAACACTGCATTTAGAAACATTCGAAAAAATCGCTCGAGACGCTTTAGGTAAAGTCATAGTCGGTCCTGAAAAACCTAAAGTTCATCACTATCGCATGCGTTTTGGTGACGACATAGGTCAACAAGAAAATAACACCCTTTCAGTAGGTTATATGGATAAAGCCGTTCCTGCAGAAGATTTTTATGTAGAAATCCTCGACGAACAAGGTCAACCAACTAAAGATACAAACGGCATCAAGAAATACTTTAGTGGCAGTATGCGTGGCTCAGATACTAAGCGCTTTTTGATACAAGAAAAAGGCATAGATTTATATTCCGCCACACCTCACCAAGAAGTGATTGAAGCAGGTAAATACGGCACATGGAATGGTCCTTCGCCTAACCTTTCGATGCAAATAAAGGATCAATTCCCCTCTACTGGAGATTTTATTGTCAGAGTTAAAGCTTCAGCTTCACCAGGCTTTAATAAAGCAATGAACTCAATTGCGGCTCTGAATAATCAAACGCCACTGGCGAAACTAAATGATGATGGCGCACCAATAATAGATAAAAACAGCCAAGCACAATCTGATACATCAAAAATTACTAAAAAAACTGGAATTGAACCTAGCAAGGAAAAACCCAGATTTTATATTAAATCAGCACAAGCTGAAGACGTGTTAGTACAATCTAAACTGCTATTAAAAAGTAACGGAGGGAGCTTTTATCAAATTGACCTCGTTCATCCAGAGCTAGCCTCTGGCAACACAGCCGAACTAAACATAAAAGTAGATAATTTGCCTGAATTTAGCACGACGTTATCGCCTTCTGGTAAAGCAAAAGTAGGTGAGCCAGTGGTTTCTAGTATTGCATCAGCATACCTAAGCAAGATAAATCACAAGATTACAATAAAAGCTAAAGCCGATTTCCCTGGATATAGCGATATAGTGGTTACACAACTTGATAAAGATCACCTAGTTGCGAAAAATCACCCGGACAAGTCATTTAAAAACCTAGTGAGCAATCAAACTCAACCTATATTATTGCCTTATTTAGGTACCAGAACCGATGATGGCATGGACTATCGAAACTTTGCTCCGGGTGCCAAAGTCAGCGGACAAAACCAGCTATATACTTTTAAAGGACGACTAGAAAACCTTCCTATACCAACCCACGGCACTAAAGGTGATCACATCACCAGCAGTAGTTTAAAAGTAGGGGTTTGGAACGATGACAAGATTAAATCAGCTGACCAACTGGGTTCAAGCATGAATATTGATTACATCGAATTTGAAGCACCTTATTTTGAACAATGGCCTACCGCGAGACATAAAAATATATTTTTCGATACAGCAGAGAAAGATAAGGAATATGCCAAACAAGTAATCACTAAATTTGCTGAGCGTGCTTTTAGACGTCCCGTAACAGAAGATGAAGTAGCACCTTTCATTGGTCTTTGGCAAGAACTACAACCTGAATTCGATACGTTCGAAGAAGGTGTACAAGAAGCATTAGTGGCCATTTTATGTTCACCTCGCTTTTTATACCTAGTTGAACCAAAAGCAGAGCAACACGTTGCCCAAGCGGATAGTTCACAGTCTTGGCTAACAAGTTTAAGCGATTTATTTTCTGTCGGCGAAGCTCACGCCAGTGAAAATACTAGTCAGGCAATTGATCAATTCTCTCTAGCCAGTCGACTGTCTTATTTCTTATGGAATACTGCTCCAGACCAAGAATTATTAAACCTTGCTAAAAATGGTGAGTTAACTAACCAAATCACAGATCAATTATCTCGAATGATTAGTGATGATAAGAAGCTACAACATTTTATTCAAATATTTGCAGCCCAGTGGTTAAGGTTAGATAGACAACAAGGACAAACTGTCGACATTGCTACATTTCCTGACTATACGCGTTTTGTAAAACAGGACATGAAGTTAGAAACCGAACAATTTATCCAATACTTAATTCAGCAAGACAAAACGGTACTGAATATCATTGATTCGGATTTTGCTATGTTGAATCAAAACCTAGCAGAGTTTTACGGCATAGATAATGTTATTGGTCCAGATTTTCGCCCTGTGAAATTACCAGCAGAGCAAGCTCGTGGCGGCTTATTATCCCAAGGCGCTTTTTTGACCGGACATGCGGATGGTACACACAGCCACCCGGTAAAACGTGCGGTATGGGTGAAATCTAAAATTCTTGGTGACGAGCCACCGCCTCCTCCACCCAATGTGCCTGACTTAGATCCTGACACCCCTGGATTTGATAAGCTTACACTTAAACAGCAACTTGAATTACATCGTGACAAAGACTCTTGTCGTGACTGCCATGCCAAAATTGATCCTTATGGTGTGGTATTTGAACACTTTGATGCAGTAGGGCGTTATAGAGATGACTATAAAGGGTTACCTATTGATGCCACGTCTATTTTACCAGACGGTACTGCAATTAATGGCATGCTTGAAATTAAGCAATACTTGCTAAAAGAAGAAGCAGATAAAGTCGCTTTATCTGTAATCAAACATTTATTCTCATACGCTCTTGGCCGTGAGGTTAGTTACCGTGATGACGCTGAGCTTGAAGACATTTTACAACAAGTCAAAGCTAACGATTATCGTATGCAAAGTTTATTATTGGCTATTGTGAATAGCCCATCATTCAACCAAATATAAGGACAAACAGTAATGAAAAATGTTAAACCTTTTCGCCTTCAACGCCGCTCATTTTTGAAAGGGCTTGGTGTAGCCGCCTGTTTACCTTATATGGAATGTATGGCTGACAATAAAAAACAGCTAGGACAAAGAAGCGCTCCAGCCAAACGACTAGCCTATGTATACACGCCAAATGGCGTAGGTATGCCAGGTGAAGACTCTGCCCATAAAGAATGGAATTGGTTTCCAAGTGGTGAAGGTAAAAACTATAAACTAACTAACACCTTGCAACCATTAGCGGCTCATAGAGACGACATTTCTATTCTAGGTGGACTGAGTCATCCAAAGTCACGTAGTTTGTTGGGGCATATAGCTGGTGATACCTTTTTAACCGGTGGCGACGTACGTACTGACTATAACAATAGTATTTCTGTCGACCAGTTTGCCGCACAGATTAAAAAACAAGCCACTCGTTACCCATCTTTGGTTTTGTCTGCTGACGGCGGCATAGGATTTAAATCTCGGGTATCTACTTTATCTTTCGATTCTAGTGGGCAAGCTATACCTTCAGAACATAATCACCGTAGTATTTTTGAACGCTATTTTTCACTAAACGGCAAAAATGCTAGCGCTGAAAGACGTAAAAGCCTACTCCGTCAAAAGAAAATGGTCGACCTAATTTTAGAAGACTCTAAACGTTTACAGACTAGACTAGGGGTTAACGACAGACATAAACTCGACGAACATTTGTCATCTCTAAGCAGTTTAGAAGAACAAATTCAACGTAATGAAGCTTGGTTAGATATCCCACTTAAATCAGTAAATACCGACCATTTAGATTTAATGGTTGATGCCAAGGTAGACCCACAAGCTTATATTCGTAGTATGTACGACCTAATGGTACTTGCCTTTCAATTAGATTTAACCGAGGTCATTTCTTATATGGTCTCTCGTGAAGATGGTATGGGGTTTGGTGATGCTTATCCAATTTTGGGTGTAGGTTTGAAAAAAGGTCACCATGCCATCAGCCATGATAAAACCGAAGGTCACTGGAAAGAATGGGGGCAATACGATCAATGGATGGCGAGTCATTTTGCTTACTTTATTGATCGCATGAAAAACACCCAAGATGAATTTGGCTCTTTGTTAGACAGTACCCAAATTTTGTACGGCAGTGCCTGTAGTTCAACGCACAATGCTCGTAATTACCCTGTAATACTTGCAGGGGGTAAAAACATGGGCTTAAAACACGGTAGTTATACTAAATTCGGCGATGAAACCCACATGAGTAATTTATTTGTTAATCAATTACGATCCGCTGGTATATTAACTGATACATTTTCTGACAGTAACGATAAGATGGCTGGTATGGAAAATATATTTAGCGGTATTCAAGCATAAAAACCGCTGTTAGCAAAAACATAATAATAACGAAGGAAACAAGATGTCTACAGAGTCACAAGTAATGCCAGAAAACACTAATGTCGAAGAAACGGGAGGTTCATCAACGCCCATCATTCAAAAAGGTTTGTTATTACCTTTTATTTTAATCACGGCTTGTTTTGCCCTTTGGGGGGCCGCAAACAATATGACAGATTTGTTAGTACCGGCATTTCAAAAAGTATTGAGTATGAGCCAACTGCAGTCTTCGTTTATTCAATCTGCATTTTACGGTGCATATTTTGTAATGGCTCTACCTGCAGCATTTTTGATTCAAAAATATAGCTACAAAAACGGGGTATTAATTGGCTTAACCGTATATGCCGCGGGCGCAATTTTGTGTTACCCAGCCAGTCAAGCAATGAGTTTTGAATTTTTCTTATTGGCGTTTTATGTATTTGCCTCTGGTTGTGCAATTTTAGAAACCGTTGCCGCACCTTATATTATGTCTATGGGTCCAGAAGAAACCGGTACCCAAAGAATTAACTTAGCTCAAGCTTTTAATCCTATTGGTGTGTTAATGGGTGTATTTTTGGGTAAAGAAGTGATTTTGAAAGGGCTCAATTCAGCTTCTGAAACTGAACGCGCAGCCATGACTACCGATCAATTATTAATGATCCAATCAAGTGAACTTTCAAACGTAGTAACCGCATACTTAATAGTGGCAGTTGTGGCGTTTATCCTAGCGGCAATTATTTTTATAACGCGTTTCCCAGCTGGAAAGTCGAGCGATAAATTTAGCGAATTAAAACAATCTTTTAATCGTCTAAAACAAAACAAAAAATGGAAATTTGCCATAGTTGCACAGTTTTTCTATGTCGGTTGCCAAATAGGTGTATGGACTTATGCCATCAAATACATAATGGATAATCACACAGGTGTAAGCACCGAAGCACAAGCTGGCGAATACGTTTTTTACGGCTTATGTGTGTATACCGCATTCCGCTTTATTTGTACTGGCTTGATGAGCATAATTTGCCCCACTAAACTTTTATCTATTATGGCAAGTTTGGCCATAGCCCTGATTGCAGTCGCTGTATTTGTAGGTGGCGAAATCGGTACCTATGCCCTACTCGCTTGTTTTTCTTGCATGTCATTAATGTTCCCAACTATTTATGGTTTAGGTTTAACAGGTGTAGGTGAAGACAGAAAACTAGGTGGTTCATTTATTATTATGGCTATCTTAGGTGGGGCGATTTTAGTGCCACTACAAGGTTGGATAATTGATATCACTGGC
The DNA here is from genome assembly GCF_009796765.1 of Paraglaciecola sp. L3A3. NCBI lineage: Bacteria > Pseudomonadati > Pseudomonadota > Gammaproteobacteria > Alteromonadales > Alteromonadaceae > Paraglaciecola > Paraglaciecola sp. L3A3. The sequence continues at coordinate 91,256 of NZ_CP047023.1, read as the reverse complement.
AATGTAAACACCAGCTATATCATGCCTTTGATTTGTTTTGCAGTGGTACTAATATTCAGTATATTTGCCCGTAAACAAGACAAAGCACAGTAACAGGGCGCTATCAATGAAGTGTTTACGTTTATTCGTTGTTAAGCAGTTTTCCCATGAATAAACAGAATACTCTGTTTGCTGCTTTCATTCGCCAATATCAAGGGCGTTTACGCTCGTTTATTCGGGGAATGGGAGTAGCGGCACATTCAGTAGATGATATTGCCCAAGAAACTTTTATCACAGCTTATAAAAAGTTAGATGAATTTGACCAAGAAAAAGATTTTGGTAACTGGCTATACGGCATTGCGCGCAATATTCTGCGCAATGAGTTAAGGAAAAATGCACGGCAAAACCGTATAATGGACGAAAAGCTCAGCCAGTTTTTATTAGATGAATATGAGTTAGATTACGAACCTTCAGATAATAAAGGCGACGAAGTAATGGCGTTACAAGAATGTATCCAACAACTGCCAGAAAAAAGTAAGACATTACTCAACAAAAAGTACTCAGAAGAATGGAAAACTCCAACATTGTCAGAACATTTCAGCATGTCAGATACCGCTATTCGCTTAGCGTTAATGCGTATTCGCAAAAAACTCAAAACATGTATGGATTATAGGTTGGATTATGATCAGCAATATTGAAACACATAAACATTTCTCTAATCTTCTAGGATTACTTATTGAAGGCGAAGCCAGTCAAGAGCAAATCAGCGAACTGGTAAATTTAGCTAAACAAAACATAGAATTTAAACATATCCTTCGTGCTCAGTTAGAAATGGATAACTTAGTGGATCAGGCTTTATCGCCTGCTGAACACACAGATACGTTTGTCGAACAAATATTAAGCCACTCTAAGAACGTACACTCAAATAATGAATTTGAGAAAAAAGTGATGAGTGCTTTACCAAAAGAACAAAAACCCCATAAAAGCAGTAGTCGATTTGCTTGGTTTATTTCAGGCTTAAGTTTGGCCGCTTGTTTTATTATTTCTGTCTTATCTTTTAACCAGCAACCAACAACACATCCTATTGCAGGCCTGTCCACATTTAACAACGCTGAAATACAAGATAAAGGTGTAGCCATAGTCGCAAATGCTGTGGGTCTGAACAATCCTGACCATTTTGTAATTGGAGAATCTGTCGCCCCAGGTAGGTTAAATATTGAAAATGGTTTCCTAGAGTTAGAGTTTTACCATGGGGCACAATTAAAAATTGCTGGCCCGGCCGAACTAGAAATAGTCAGCGCCAAACGGGTCAAGTTATTCAAAGGTAAAGTGATGACAGATGTGCCAACCGTAGCCATAGGGTTTACCATAGATACCCCAAATTCTGAAGTGGTAGATTTAGGTACCGCAATAGGTGTACAAGTAGACGCGAATGGCGACTCTCAAGTACATGTATTTGAAGGCTTAGTAGAAGCTATCAGTAAGACTGGTATAAAGAAACTAATCGAGAAAGGTGACGCGGTTAGCTTTTTTTCTGAAGATGCCAAGCAGTGGCAAGAAGACCAAGCCACTGCCAGTCAATTTATTGAGTTTGCTGAAATAGCGGATTTGACTTATCTAGCAACCAACAAAAAACAACAACAATGGTTAACAATAAAAGAGCAGTTATTACAAGATCCTAATCTTATCGCCTATTATGATTTTGAAAAAGCTGAACGTAAACCTCGCTTATTAAAAAATAAAGCCGCTAATAGCAACGGCACTCATGGCGCGATAGTCGGAGCTAATTGGGGAAAAGGCCCTTGGCAGGGTAAGGCTGCGTTAGAATTTAAACGTCCAGGTGATAGGGTACGCATTGATATAAAAGACAAACTCAAAAACTTCACCTTAGCCAGTTGGATAAAAATAGACAGCCTAGATAGAGCATTTAATTCTTTGTTGCTGACAGATGGCTACAAACCTGGAGATATTCACTGGCAATTGGGCAATTTTCACCAGAATCAAACAGGCACTATAGTTTTAGGCCTATCATCCATAGACCCTGGCGCCAAAAACTACAATGCCGAACCTTTCTATAGCCCTGCGGAATCAGGTACTTGGTATCACTTAGCCACCACAGTAGACCAAGAAAAAGAAGAAGTGAAAATATTTATCAATGGAACACTCTTCAAAACCAGACACCTAGTTCAAAAATCTGAATATTGGCATATTGGTAAAGCCTCAATCGCTAATTGGGACAATATGAATAATCTAGGAGCCCCCATAAGAAACTTGAATGGCAGTATGGCTGAGCTGGTCATTCTATCTCGCGCTTTAACAGAAGATGAGATAGACAGGCTCGCTTTAAACACCACAACAAAACCACTTAAAGCTTCCTACGCTAACCAAGTTGAGCTAGAGCTAAATCATCCATAATTAAAGCCAGTTATATTTATAAACTAAATTTTAAATTATATGATTAAGTAAAATCCTTGTTACCATGGATTGGTATAAGGTCAAACTAAACCAAGGAAATGGCACTAACATGATGTATAAAACACTAATTCGAAATTTATATCCCACTCTTGCAATCCTAGTGTGCTCAATTAGCTTAAGCGCTTGTCAATCCAATGATACAACCGAAGCCAAACCGACTACTAAACTGAATCCAACAACTTCACCCTTTTCCGGTTCATTACCAATTACACCCCGAATTATAAAAGGTCAATTAGATAACGGTATAGGATACATAATCCAAAAAAACCTAAAACCTGCCAAGCGAGCCGAAATACGCTTAGTGGTAAATATTGGTTCTTTGGCTGAAGACGAAAGTCAATTAGGTTTTGCCCATTTTGCTGAACACATGGCATTCAATGGCACTGAAGACTTCAAGAAACAAGAAATAATTGAATATGTAGAATCCATAGGTATGAAATTTGGCGCGCATTTAAACGCTCATACAAGCTTTGATGAAACAGTATATAAATTACAAATTCCTACTGATAACCAAGACACCATAGATAAAGGTTTTCATATTCTCGAAAACTGGGCTCACAAAATTAGTTTTGAAGCTGAAGAGATAGATAAAGAGCGAGGTGTGGTGATTGAAGAATTACGCAGTCGCAAAGGGGCCAACGAACGTATTTTTAATAAACAATTACCTGTTCTATATAAAGGCTCTCGTTATGCAGAACGTTTACCAATAGGCAAACAAGACATTTTAGAACAAGGTAAACATCAAGATCTGATACGTTTCTACAAAGATTGGTATCGCCCTGATTTAATGTCGGTAGTGGTAGTGGGTGATATTGAGCCTACTGAAGCACTACAACTTATCGAAAAATACTTTGCCAATATAAAACCTGTAGAAAATGGCAAACCAAAACAAAGTTACCCGCTCCCCGACAATATAGAACCATTGGTGAGTATTCAAACCGATCCTGAATTAATCCGCAGCACTGTGTCATTAACCATTAAACAACCTTTGTTTGAAATGAAAAGTTATCAAGACCTGCAACAAAGTATCACCCATTCATTATTCATAGGTATGCTTAACAATAGAATTAGAGAAGCAGTGTTAAAACCTAATTCATCCTTGATTGCTGGCGGAGCCAATTTCTCTCGTTTATTTAGTGATAACTCGACTTTTAATATGGGAGCATTAACCAAACCAGAACAAACAAGCGCGGCAATAAAATTTTTATTAGAAGAATATAATCGAGTCCAGCAAAATGGTTTCACTGCAACTGAATTAGCTCGGCAAAAAGCCGGCATGTTACGCTCAGCAGAAAAAGGCGCTAAAGAAATTGACAAAACTCAATCGAACCGCCTGATTTCTCAATACGTAAGCCACTTTTTAAAACAAACGCCTTTAATGGACCGCAAACAATCTTTACAAGCTTACCAACATTTTTTACCACAAATCAGTATTAAAGAGGTTAACCAGCTTGCCAATAAATGGTGGAGTGAGAACAACCGTTTAGTGGCCGTTTCGGCTCCAGAAAAAACCGCGGCCAGCCTACCTAGCGAACAACAAATTTTGGCGTTATGGCAACAGAGTAGCCAACAAAAATTACTGGCCTACCAAGATGAAAAAGTCGCTGATTCACTTATGCCATCCCTTCCCAAATCTGGTGCAGTGTTATCCAAAACTTATGATGAAGACCTAGCCGCGCATATCTGGACATTAAGTAATGGCGCCCATGTTATTTTAAAACAAACAGATTTCAAAGAAGATGAAATTCTGTTTTCAGCCAGTAGTGAGGGCGGTCATTCATTACTCACAACAGAGCAGTACTTAAACACCCTGTTAAGTACTCATATTACCAATGCTATGGGTATTGGCGATATGAACAGCATACAGCTGGGTAAATTCATGAAGGGCAAACAATTTGGTATTTCAGCCCGTATAGATCAATATCATCAGTCTTTGTCTGGTAGTAGTTCTGTGCAAGATTTGCCACAATTTATGCAATTACTCCATTTAAAATTTCAAAAACCTAGAGTGGATCAAGATGCCTTTAATACCTTAATTTCAAGGGCTTCACCTTATTACAAAAACCAATTAGACACGCCTAACGGGGTATTTTCTGAAGCAATCAGAGTGGCCCAGTATAGTAATAATCCTCGCTCCATTAGAATGGACGACAAGGTGATTGAACAACAAAATTTCCAACTATCTCTCGATTTTTATCAACAACGATTTTCCAACGCTGGTCAGTTTAATTATGTATTTGTCGGTAATATAGACCTTGTAAAAATGGAAGAATTACTCAGTATTTACTTAGCCAGCCTACCTAATAACAGCACCGCAGAAACATGGAAAAAAATACCAAGCCTAAGAAGTGAAGGGCAACTACAAGTCAAAGTAGAGAAAGGCATGGAACCTAAAGCCACAGTGGTACTAAATTTTTATGGTGATAACCAGTGGAGCTTCGAACAAAGTGCCGCTTTTAACAGCTTAAAATCAGTATTAAGTACTGTATTGCGAGAGCGCATTCGTGAAGAAAAGTCTGGTGTATACGGGGTAAGAGTTAATGGTGGATTCTCCCGCTACGACAATACACACAGCATTAGTATTTCTTTCACTTGTGACCCTAATCGTGTGAATGAACTGGTACAAGAAACCCAATTAGTCATTAATCAATTTAAAACGACACAACAAGATGCAAAATATCTCAACAACTTTAAAAAACAACAAACAAAAGACATCGAAACTAAGGTCAAGTTAAATGGTTTTTGGCGTGGTTATTTATTAGCAAGTCTATCTAAAACCGAAAAGTTTCAAACAGTTGAACAAGGTTTAGCTTTAATTGAAACCATGACCGAAGAAAAACTACAAAGCGCAGCGAAAGATTTCTTAAACGAGCAAGACACACTTATCGCCACCTTACTGCCTGAAAACAAACCAGCCGACTGATACTAAACCAGCCCTTAACTTTGTTAGGGGCTAATGTTCCGCCCTTTCTATTAATTTATTGTCATTCAGCATTTGATACTCTTTTAAATACTTACCTCGTAAATATTTATCTTTATTCGCATAAAACGGGTAATCCCTCCAAGGATCCAACCCTTGCATTCTGGGGTCTTGATCTTTGCTTAATTCACGCATTAGTTGAGCTTTTAATTGCTCTAATGCCTGTTGATTCTGCACGTTATTAGCCACATTGTTAATTTGTTCAGGATCCGAAGGCAAATGATACAACTCATCTTCGGGCAATTTAGAAAATGCCAAATGGTAAAAAGGTTCTACTTGTGGGTTACCTTTGTTAGCTAACAAGAACTTTTTTGTAGGCCCAGCGTCAACATCACCAAATATACCTTGATGGCTAGCGACAAAATCTGGATTACCCATTGGTCAACGGTCTGGATTAAAGTCATGAATATAAACCCAATCTTTGGTGTGTATAACTCGGCGGCCGTATACGTCCCCCTCAGTGCGAGCCCATACATGGCGTTCAAATCCCGTTACCGTAGATGTCCGACTTTTATCAACTAAACCTGATTTATCAGATAACAAAATAGGTAGTAAACTTTTACCCGACAGGCCAGCTGGCACTTCTACTCCCGCCGCCTCTAAAAAGGTGGGAGCAAAGTCGACGTGATTAACAAAGTCTTCAATCACCCGCCCTGGTTTGATTTTATCTCCCCAGATCATAGCCAATGGTATTTGCACACAGTAGTTGTAACTGATGGCTTTGGCTCTTGGGAATGGCATACCGTTGTCTGATGTATACACCACTAGCGTGTTATCTAGCTGGCCAATTTTTTCTAGATAATTTAATGCTCTCTCCAAGTGCCTATCAGCCCACTGCACTTCAAAAAGATAATCGGCGATGTCATTTCTAATCGTTGTATTGTCGGGTAAAAAGTCAGGAACTGTGACCTTATCGGGATTAATACCATTTTCAGCGCCTATGCCTTTTTTATAGACTCTGTGAGGCTCTTTAGTGCCCAACCAAAAAAAAACGGCTGCTCTTTTGGCTTATCTTGCATAAATTTAATAAATGAAGCTGAATAATTTTCAGAGTTAATGCCAGAGGGAGTTTTTCGTGGGTTTTATACTCTTTATTGAATAATCCCTGCTGTTCATCAACCAGAGGATAAGTCGACTCAAAATTTTGATTGGCAGAAGCGTAAGATTTACCACTCAAACCTACTGCGTATCCTGCATCAGACAATAAACGAGTGAAAATTTTATGTTCTGTTTTAAGCCGACCAAATAATAAACCTGCCTCGCCATTTCGCCAAAACGATTTTCCAGTCAGGATATTTGCTCCAGAAGGCGTACAGGATGCCACCCCAGTGAAAGAATGGGTGAAATAGACGCCTTGATTAGCCAAGCGATCAAAACCAAGTGTATGTAATTGCACCGCGCCAGCAAACGACGTATGCATAGAACTTTGATCATCACTGATCACAAATAAAATATTAGGCCGTGATTCTTTAGCTACTAGATTACCTGTAAATAATACAGCCATAAACACTAACAAAAGTGTTTTGTAATTTCCTCCCATCTCTCTCACTTATTAATGAATACTTAACTGTAATAACACCAAGACTCTAATCAAACAAAACTTCTTTAAAATGAGGATTATTATCACACACCTGCAATTTGTCTATGTTATCCAACACCACTAATTTATCTATTTTGTTATGCACTATTTTTATACATTCTTGGCGTGATCCGTTTCTCTGAGTGTCGACAGCTTGGCCTTCAAAAATTTCACCCGATTTCATGAATAACTTGATTGTATAACCATACAAACAGACTATTTCAATGTAATCGTAATTACTGCAACTAATCATAAGCTATCTCCTATAAACTTGGTCATCAGCCATGACAGAGATTAATAATACCAATCTAGTTAAACAGTGGATAACCCTGCAGTACTTTTAAAACCAGCTCCGATAATAATGTCACTAAATGGTTGGTTTTAAGAAAGTATGACGTTTAATTATTTAAGCCTATAGAAATAAGGTGTAACGATTAAACTAATTTCAGATTTACCTTGCTGAAGCATACCGAACATCTTTAATTATCCTTACTTAAGAGCTGAGAGCAAAATGACCGTTTTCTACTTTCCTACAATATTAGCCATCTTTAGCTATCGATATGAATGGTTGCAGTGTCAGATTTTTTTACAAAACTGTTTTGCACTTAGCGTTTAAAATTAAATTAATCATTTTAAATCAGATGCTTGAGAACAAGGCATATTTTATGCTTATCGGCTGAGGGCATGCAATGGATGCACTTTTAGGCTTCCTCTGTTGAAATCAATAATTTGAAAAGGTGTGCAACTCACGCAATTTCTAACGGTAGTTTATTTCAGTCCTTGAAACCAGAGCGACAAATACGCTCCTTTAATTTCCACAAAATACAGAGAAGTATTATGAAAAAAATATTAACTTACACTATGTTAGCATCACTTTCTTTGGGTACCATGGCTGCTAGTGCAACACCGTTATTCGATATTATAGTTGATTACAAACCCGCAGGTGAAACTGTCGATAACGGCGCCGGAAACCCAAATTCTCCGACCGAAGCTTTCTCAGCACGCCAGATACAATTATTTGGTGCAGCTGAAACATTCTGGGAATCAATGTTAGTTGGCTTTGAAGGTATTGCTAACCCAACCTATAACCTAACGGCTTGGTTGACTCCAGAAGACGGTGCTTACGGTTCTTTGGCGTTTGCTGGACCTAGAGCATGGGAAACAACAACTTCGGGCTTTGATCGCGCCACCGACGGCATCATGCAATTCGACGCCGATGATTTTGGTGCCAGCGCTGTTTCCCCACAGTCAGAACAATTATTTCTTGACTCTGCAATTCACGAAATAGCTCATGCATTAGGTTTTGGTACACAATTTTCTTTTAATAACCTAATCGATGTCAACGGCAACTACATCGGTGCTAATGCAGTTGACGCCTTCAATGTTGAGTACGGTACTAGTGAGACATCAATTGCCTTACAAGATGGCGGCGGCCACTGGGATGAGTGCTGGATTAAAGGTTTGTTCGGTCCGTGTTCACCAGAAGATGGTTCAGTAAATATTGGCTTATTCAATGATGTCGAACTGATGACGCCATTCGCAGTAGATGTTCCTGCTACTATTTCACCGGCCACCATCGCCGCTTTTAGTGATCTTGGTTACTTGACTATTAACCCATTCACAGATGTATCTTTGCCACTGGCAGCCGACATTCAATATAATGTTGCAGTGCCTGCGCCAGCCACAGGTTCACTGTTGTTCGCCGCGATGCTTGGCATGTATATATCAATACGTAGACGTAGTAACTCAGCTATAAAAGTTAACTAAGTCTGTCGGCGGCACAGTTCATGTGCCGCCTTTTTTTTAAGGAATCTATGCGCCTTTGTTTGTTGACTATGCTCTATTTGATGGGCTCAATATTCACCTCCCATGCTCAGAATATAAAACCAAACACTAATACTGTCATGATAACCTTCGATATGCGTGGCGGACAAAAACCCCGTACTACTGATGGTCCTGTTCTACAAATATATGTTAACCGCAAAGTCACTGCTCGAGCCTTAAAGCCGGGAGATCCACAAGTAAGCATTCAGCTAAGCAAGGAAGAACTAGACACTCTGCTCAAAGAGTTGATCGACGACACCAACATACTGGAAATAACCACTGCCAGTATTGAAGCTGAGTTAAGAAAACAAAACTCGCGACTACATCAGTTTCCAGATGCTCCCACGACATTTCTATCTATTCAACTGCAACAGGGAAGTACATTGATTAGCATCAAAGGGGTTTCTGCACTAGCCTATCTCGTTCCGGATGCTTCGTCTTTGCAAACTCTGTTCTCTATTCAACGACGCCTACTAAACCTATCCGAACAGGTTAACACTGAAAGAAAATGATTATTTTTGGTGAAATTTATGACTCTCTTTAGCAAGGCTGACACAAACTAATACCTAAACAACTTTAAAGAACAACAAGTAAAAAGCATTGAAACTAAGGTTAAGTTAAATGGTTTTTGGCGTGGTTATTTATTAGCAAGTCTATCTAAAACCGAAGAGTTTCAAACAGTTGAACAAGGTTTAGCTTTAATTGAAACCATGACCGAAGAAAAGCTACAAAGCGCAGCGAAAGATTTCTTAAACGAGCAAGACACACTTATCGCCACCTTACTGCCTGAAAACAAACCAGCCGACTGATACTAAACCAGCCCTTAACTTTGTTAGGGGCTAATGTTCCGCCCTTTCTATTAATTTATTGTCATTCAGCATTTGATACTCTTTTAAATACTTACCTCGTAAATATTTATCTTTATTCCCATAAAACGGGTAATCCCTCCAATGATCCAACCCTTGCATTCTGGGGTCTTGATCTTTGCTTAATTCACGCATTAGTTGAGCTTTTAATTGCTCTAATACTTGTTGATTCTGCACGTTATTAGCCACATTGTTAATTTGCTCAGGATCCGATGGCAAATGATACAACTCATCTTCGGGTAATTTAGAAAATGATAAATGATAGAGAGGCTCTATTTCAGGCGCATCTTTATTTTCTAATAGAAATGTTTTTGTAGGACCTGCATCAACATCACCAAAAATACCTTGATGACTAGCGATAAAATCTGGACTCCCCATAGGCCAGCGATCAGGATTAAAGTTGTGAATATACACCCAATCTTTAGTATGAATGACTCGGCGGCCATACACCTCACCATCAGGACGAGCCCATACATGACGCTCGAATCCTGTTAACGTGAATGTGCGTTTTGCATCAATTAAACCTGATTTATCCGATAACAAAATGGGCAACAAACTCTTGCCAGATAATCCAGCTGGAATTTCCGCCCCAGCAACATCTAAAAAAGTAGCGGCAAAATCGATATGATTAACAAAGTCTTCAATCACCCGCCCAGGTTTGATTTTATCGCCCCACATCATGGCTAAAGGCATTTGTACACCATAGTTATAGCTTGTCGCTTTAGCTCGAGGAAACGGCATACCATTATCAGAGGTATACACCACTAAGGTATTGTTTAGTTGCCCTATTTCCTCTAAATAATTTAAGGCATTAACTAGATGATTATCAGCCCACTGAATTTCAAAAAAATAGTCAGCTATGTCGTTTCTAATTGTTGTATTGTCAGGTAAAAAATCAGGCACTGTGACCATATCGGGATTAATACCATTTTCAGCGCCTATGCCTTTTTTATACGCTCTGTGAGGCTCTTTAGTGCCCAACCAAAAAAAGAACGGCTGCTCTTTTGGCTTATCTTGCATAAATTTAATAAACGAAGCTGAATAATTTTCAGAATTAATACCAAAGGGTGTTTTTTCGTGGGTTTTATACTCTTTATTGAATAATCCCTGCAGTTCATCTACCAGAGGATAAGTAGACTCAAAATTTTGATTGGCAGGAGAGTAAGACTTACCACTGACACCGACGGCATAACCTGCATCGGATAACAGCCGAGTGAAGACTTGATGATCCTTTTTCAAGCGCCCAAATAACAAACTGGCTTCTCGGTTACGCCAAAACGATTTTCCAGTCAAAATACTTGCTCGTGAAGGCGCACAGGATGCCACCCCAGTAAAAGAATGGGTGAAATAGGCACCTTGATTAGCCAATCTATCAAAACCAGGGGTGTGTAGCTGTTGAGCGCCAGCATAAGAGGTGTGCACTGAACTTTGATCATCACTGAGCACAAATAAAATATTTGGCCGTGATTCTTTAGCTACTAAATTACCTGTAAATAATACAGCCATAAACACTAACAAAAGGTTTTGTAATTTCATCCCATCTCCCTAACTTATTAATGAATACTTAACTGTAATATTACCAATACTCTAGTCGAACAAAACTTCTTTAAAATGAGGGTTTTCGATACATACCTGCAATTTGGCTATGTTATCTAACACCACTAATTCATCTATTTTGTTATACACTATTTTTATACATTCTTGCCCAGATCCGTTTCTCTGAGTGTCGACCGCTTGGCCTTCAATAATTTCACCAGACTTCATGAATAGCTTGATTGTGTAACGATACAAACAGACTATTTCAATGTAATCGTAATTACCGCAACTAATCATTCGCTACCCTCTAAAAACTTGGCCATCAATCATAGTTGAAATTGATAGCATATTTTTATCAGAGATCTTGCATATCGAGTACCTAAGCAGTAGGCCTCACTCATTTTTGTAAACCTCTACGTTTTAATATGTCTGCCATTTTTTGCACATTTTCAGCATATTCTTTTTGCCGGTAAGGGTGATATTGGTCAAATATGTCGCCATTACCCAAAACTCTTGGGTCTTGTTGTTGTTTCAATTGGCTAAATAAATCCTGCTGCATGGACTGTTTAACAGCGGCGTACTGGGGATCTTCAGCTAAGTTATTTATACATTCAGGATCTTTGACAATGTTGTACAACTCTTCTTGAGGGCGTTTACCAAAAGACAGTGCATAGGCTTTGCTGCCTTTTTGATTAAACATTAAATCTGATTTTGTCGGACTGCCGTCAGTATCTTTCAAACCTGCTTCCCAGGTCCCCACTGGCCAACGCTCAGGTTTAAAGTTATGCATATATACAAATTCCCCTTTATGTAAACTACGTACGGGGTAACTCCAACCATTAGGCCTAGCCATATCATTACGCTCTCGGCCGGTTAATACAGTGTTTCGACCAGTTATTTTTGCTGCGAATATGTCAGTTAAACTTTTACCTTCAAAGGGTAACATCTTAGTTTTGTTAATATCTATGTTGGCAATATCGAGAAAGGTAGGAGCAAGGTCGATAAAACTAGCAAAGTGGTTTTCTTCCCGCCCCGGATTGACAATTTTGCCAGGCCAAGCCACAACAAAGGGCACTCGGGTAGCAAACTCATGGGGGTGACCTTTGTACCGCGGAAAAGGCATAGCATTGTCTGATGTCACAATCACGATTGTGTTATCTAACTCGCCTATGGACTTTATATGGTCGAGTATTTTGCCTAGGTGGTTATCGAAATATTCCACTTCAATGGCGTAGTCTAAAACATCGTGTTTAGAGGCTTCTGAGCCGCCCCAGAATGACGGAGTAAAATCGAGGTTTTCCAGTTTTTTACCTAACCTAACACCAGATTTGTATTCGTAACCTCGGTGTGGCTCTTTAGCCCCATACCAAAAGAAAAAGGGCTGATTTTTAGGTTTGTCTTGCATAAACTTTTTGAAGTTTGCCGTGTAATCAGAGGTGAACATTTTGCTAGTAGGGGTTTTATCCATCTTTATCTGATTGTATTGCCTGCCGGTTAAGGTACGATTTTTGGGATGAATACCGGGGTTCCAACCTTTCCCTGTGAAACCGGTGAAATACCCATTTTGTTCTAGTACTTCAATAACGCTTATGTATTTTTCTGGCCAAGTGGGTTTGTGATTAGCGAGCTCTTCTAGCTGCCATGGATTACGCCCAGTCAATATTACCGCTCTAGAAGGAGAACACTTGCTACTTGGGGTGTACATACGATTAAAGCGAATGCCTTGTTCGCCAATAGAATCAAAATTAGGCGTGTTTAAAAACTTATAACCATAGGCACTGGCGTGAGACATATCGTCGGCCACCGCAAATAAAATATTAACAGGCTTGGCTGCGTGAACCTTATTAAACAACAGTAGCAAGGCACAAAAACTTAAACTCAGTTTTTTTAACATATGAACTTTACTCTTTGGTTAAATCTAACGCAGGCAAAAAGCCATTGTTTAGCTGCTTAATTTTTGCCAGCAATTTGGCCACCACTTTAGGATTTTGCGCTGCGACATTGGTTGTTTCGTTTGGATCTTCATCATGGTCAAACAACATTTTGTGCTGTGAATGACCATCGTCGAAAACCGCCAGCCGGTATTTGTCTGTACGTAAACTTAAGATGTCACGCCAGTAACTCATCACCGCATCTTTGCCTTGTGCTTGAGGATCGGTTAACAACTGAACAAAGCTCTGTCCTTCTATACCTTGTGGTTTTTCTAACCCTGCTAAATCACATAAAGTAGGGTAAATATCGATAGAAGCGACGAGTCCATCTGTTGTTACTCCTGCATATTTCATGTCAGGTGTTTTCACCAAAAAGGCACTATTTAACGCTCTATCAAATGAACTATGTTTACCCCAAATAGTGTGGTCACCCAAATGCCAGCCATGATCGCCCCAGACCACCACTATGGTATTTTTGTCTAAGCCCGTTTGTTTGAGTTTATTAAGCACTTTACCTACTTGAGCATCTACATAACTCACCGACGCATAGTTAGCATGAAGTACTTGTCTAGCGTATTTGTCGCTCATCTTTTTATTTTCTTGGGCTTTTGCTCTTTCTTCAGCTGGCGAGTAGTACTTACTAAAGAATTCACCGCTATCATGTAAAAACCGTTTATCGACACCTTTAGGAGCATGAGGATTTGGAGACAAGGGGATGTATTCGCGCTGATACAAATCCCAGTATTTTTTAGGGGCATTAAAGGGCAAGTGTGGTTTAAAGAAACCTACCGCCATAAAAAATGGCTGCTTACTTTTAGCCCGTTTTGCTAACTCTGCTACAGCTTGTTCTGCCAATAAACCATCTGGGTAATCCGTGTCTTGTAAATCTAACATTTCAAAAGGAGGAGTCGTTTTTACATCTCGGGATATACCTTCAGCGTAGGTATGCAGTACGCTTCCCTTCCAGGGCCATTTAACCTTTACATAATTACTCCAACTATGGGGCAACTCTAGTTCGGCTTTGAGACTTTTGCCGTTTTTGTCTTTAGGACTGTAATATCCACCAGCCTGATGGGTGATCTTGCCCATTCCTACTGTGTAATAACCATTTTGTTTAAAATGATGAATAAATGACTCTGGACTGTTTGGTTCAGCAGTTCCGTACAAGGCTTTACCCAAAACACCGTGATTAATACTAGCTCGAGACTTAGTATTCATGCCCGTTAACAAGCTTGCTCTTGAAGGCCCACATGTGGGCACTTGTACATAATGGCGGTTAAACAATCGACCTTGCTGGGCCAGTTTATCTAAATTTGGCGTGATGATATGTTTGTCACCGTAAGCCCCTAAATTGGCTCGCAAATCATCAATAGAAATAAACAAAACATTAGGCTTTTGCCCTTGATGACTGGAGCCTGCGAAAGTAGGCATTAAACTATTTAGCAAAACCAAGCTGCTAAGGGCGCATATTTTAAAAAACCACTTATTACCTATAGAAATTTGCATACTTGTTTTAGACCTTTATTGATTCTGCTGGCCAGCAGGAGTGGATTGGTACCAAATTTGCCCCACTTGCCTATTGATATTCATTTCATGACCTAATGTTTAACAAGCCAAATATTGCGATATTGCACTGGGTTATGATGGTTTTGCATATAGATAGGCCCTTTGGATAACTCTTCTTTTTTACTTTGGCTACCAGTGCCTTTTTGTATCTCTACATCATCATGAATTTTTAGCCCGTTGTGGATCACACTAATACGCGCATTGGCTATTTTTTTATCATCTGCAAAGCGTGCGGCAGTAAAATGTATGTCATAACTTTGCCAAGTAAGCGGAGGTAAACTCATATTGATTAAAGGAGCATTCACCTTATAAATAGCCCCATTACAACTGGCCGGAGATGCCATGGTGAAATTTTGCTTTTTCCATACAGACTCACTGTAAGGTAAGGCAAAACAATCCATAATTTGTACTTCATAACGTTTCAATAAATAGAAACCACTATTGCCTCGGTCAGCATTACCGACAGGCCTTGCAGGTTTATAAGGAGTGCGAAACTCTGCATGTAAATGAAAATCGGTGAAATCGTCATTTATCAAAGCCCCGGCTAACAATAATTCATCCACTACTTTGCCGTTCAATATTGGCGATTTTTTGCCATCAAAAATAATTTGTGCATCTTCTGGTGCTGGGTAACTAGCCGATAGAACACCTCTATCCACTTTATCAAAGCCAATTAATAACTGCTTAAGTTGTTGTTTAGATAAGCGCTTATACTCAGCCGATTTATTATCCCAACCCGCACCTGGTAAGCCACCTTGATAAATAGCAACATAGAATTGATTACCATCAGGATTCACTTGCAAAGCTTGATTTGCTTTTGTGTACTCTCCCATATATTTAAAACT
Source organism: Paraglaciecola sp. L3A3 (assembly GCF_009796765.1). Taxonomy (NCBI): domain Bacteria; kingdom Pseudomonadati; phylum Pseudomonadota; class Gammaproteobacteria; order Alteromonadales; family Alteromonadaceae; genus Paraglaciecola; species Paraglaciecola sp. L3A3. Next base: position 75,675 of record NZ_CP047023.1, on the reverse strand, counting down.
ATCGTGCTCTTTGGCTGCCAATATAGGATCGGTCCAAGTGGGCGTGGGTTCAGGTTTTGCTGCCCAAACACTACAAGATAAAATGACTGACACAGCTGTGCTTAATAATAATTGACCGCACTGTTTTTTGCTAAAGTTCATGAGGAGTTCCTTTGAATCTGAATCGAATTTGTTGTGTTTGTGGCGTATAACTATGCACTAAAATTTGTCATTTTTAGTCATACGCGCTTTTAATATGGGTAACATCTGATTGACTATTTCAGGATGCTGCGCCGCCACATTATGGGTTTCTTTTGCTTGGCTGTTGTGATCATACAAAGCCACGTCTTTACCGTTAAATAAGGTCAGTCGATAGCCTTGCATGCGTAATGTATGGTTTTTACCACGGTAAGAATAAGCGTAATGACCACCGGCTTCTGGATCGTCTAATTGCGCCAGCATAGGCCTGCCGTGAATATTCTCTGGATCAGGTAATCCTGCTAAACGAGTGACTGTAGGAAAAACCCCTGCCGCTTCGACAACAGCTGTAGTGCTTTCACCACGCTTAGGCATACCTGGATATGAAATCAATAATGGCGAGCGTAAACCTTCTTCGAATAAATTATGCTTACCCCAAATGGCATGTTCACCTAAATTCCAACCATGATCTCCCCACAGCACCACTATAGTATTTTTATCTGCGCCAGAATCTTTCAGCTGTTTAAGTATTTTGCCCACCTGTGCATCTGCATAACTGACACTAGCGGCATAATGGCGACGTACTTTTTCAGCGAAACCCTTATCAGTAATAGGGTTTTTACCCCAGCGATTATACTTCATAAATTCACCCGACTTATGCCAAGTAGATAATCCTTGGGGTTTATTCGGGTAAGGGTTTTCTGGGAACTCTACACCGTCATACAAATCCAAATATTTTTTCGGTGCACCAAAAGGCAAGTGAGGTTTGATAATACCCACAGCTAAAAAGAATGGTTTTTCTTTATCTTGGCTCAGCACCTTCAATTGTTTGAGTGCCTCTTCAGTAATCAACCCGTCTGGATAAATGTTATCGCTGCCCTCTACCGATTGTAACAAGTCCATATTTTTAGCATTTTTACGTACTTCACCATGGGCTAAGCCATGCATCATGCCTGAAGGCGTTTTCCATGCACCCACGGGCATTAGATGCCGTGTCCAAGCATTGGGCATTTCCAATTGAGTATCATCTACCCAGCCTTTACCGCCACGTCCACCGGGTAAATGGGAAACCTTGCCCACAGACACTGTTGTATAACCGTTCTGTTTAAACCATTCAGGCATACTGGGTGGAATATCTTTCGCACCTTCCCGGATGGCTTTACCTCTTACTTGTAAAGCGCTATTGTCACTCGGCCCATAGCGACCGGTTAATAAAGAATATCGAGAAGGTCCGCAACTTGGTGCATTGACATATTGATTTAAAAATATTCGACTGTTTTCTGCTAGGGCATCAATATTGGGAGAAACAATATGATGCGCGCCAAATGACTTAAGTTCCGGTCGCAGATCATCAATAAATAAAAATAGAATATTTTTTTGCTGTACTATTTTTTTCTGTTTATTTTCCACAGCAGTTATTGTTGTACAGGCACTACAGAGCCAAGTTAACAAACACAATTGAAGTAATTCTTTCATTTATTCACCTAATACCAATAAGCCAAGCCATCAGACCAAATCACCAATATGTTAACGACAATAACATATAAAGTTAAATTTCCCATATAAAAACCATGTTTTATGCTTGAAAAACAATCCTACTATCCTATACTGAATTTTTTGGACTGACCAAAATACCACTATGAAAAATAGTATCAAGAGGCATTACCTTGAAAAATTTTAATTTTATTACTGCAGTTGTATTGATATTTTCCTTACATGCGCCAGCAATAGCGGACGAACAACAAATAGGTAGCCAAGCTTATAATCAAAATTGTAAAGCTTGTCACAGCGCAGATCGATTTAGTGTGGGTCCTTCATTAGTAGAAATTCGCACTAAATACCCGAAAGAAAAACGACAAGCCTTTTTAGATTGGGCAAATAATCCCGGTAAGGTAAACCCTAAAACCATTCAAATGCCTGCCATGGCTCATGTAGGAAATGACAAACTGGCAGCCATTCATGACTATATTTTACTTTCAACCAAGTTCTTGAATGAGCGAAAGCCTAAACCTAAATTTTCATTTAAAGCACCACAAAAAACCTATCCTTTTGTGAAACGTGCTTTTATGCCATTCACTAGCCCAGCCTCTATTTTTGTGGCATTAAACGAGGAGCTAGGTATTGTTTGGGACACAACAAAATTAACTACTCGCTATGCGGTAGCTGGCAGACAAAACATATTTAGTGGTGAAAACAGGATAGAGCAAGTACGTCCATTTGTGTTTTATAGTGAAACGGCCGATACGTTTTGGTCAATAGCCAATGACAATAATTTCAATTTTGCAGGATACCGACTAGTTAACGGCTTACCCAATTTTTTATATTCAATAGGTGGCGCCAGTATTAGTGAGCAAATTGAACGGGGTAATAAGCCAAAAAGCTTCAAACGCCGCTATACAATCAAAGGCTTAAAGCAAGGACTCACCCTCGATCTTGCTCATCAAGGTTCAGCGCAGATCACCGCAGACCAAGGTCAGTTAGAGAACAATCGACTAACCCTCACCCCAGCCCAAGCAAAAAACTTTACAATTGAGGTAACTTTCCCATGATCCGCCCTACTCTATTTTCATTAGTGGCATTGTTTGCTGTCACAGCTGCTGTCAACACAAGCACCAGCTTAGCTGAAGAACAAACAAACCCATGGCTGAATTACTATACCATTGAAGATATTGCTATTCCAAAAGGTGTAGACCCACAAATCAGTGGTTTAGAAGCTTTAAAAAACGGCACCATAGCCGCCAGTTTTCATGATGGAAACTTGCTTATTCTCGATCCAAAGACTTTGGACTGGAGCAAATACGCAACGGGTTTACACGAACCTTTAGGCATTAAAGAAGATAAAACAGGCGCATTAGTGGTAGCCCAAATGGCCGAGTTAACCAGATTGGTTGATGAAGATAGCGACGGACAAGCAGATCTATACCAAACCTTATCTGAAGACTTTGGCATTACAGGTAACTACCACGAGTTTGCTTTTGGTCCAGCTATGGATTCAAAGGGCAATATGTTTATATCGTTAAATGTTGCATCGAATCACGCAGGCATATTCCAAGAAATTCGCGGCCCATATAATCAGTTATGTCCCCCTCAAGAAGAAATGAAGAAGTGGCATGATAAAGAAGCTTTCAAAAAAACCGGTCAATCAGCGGGTCGTATGTTTTCTTGTGCTCCTTACCGTGGCTGGATATTGAAGATCACTCCAGAAGGTGAAACTATTCCTTATGCATCAGGTTTACGTTCACCTAATGGTATCCATATCGACAAACAAGACCGCTTATGGGTCACTGATAATCAAGGTGACTGGATAGGTACAAGTCCACTTCACCTTGTTGAAGAAGGTGATTTTTTAGGTCACCCCGCTTCATTATTATGGAAAAAAGGTTGGAGTAAAAAAGCCATAGAGATTGTCCCTTCAGATTTAGAGGCAATGCGTAAACCAGCAGTCGCCTTATTCCCCCAAGGTGAATTGGCGAACTCACCCACACAACCCATTAATACAATTGATCCTGAAAAGTTTGGACTACCAGAAGGCGAGCTGATTATTGGCGACATGAATCAAAACAACTTAATTCGATTTATCCCTGATGAAGTAAAAGGCACCATGCAAGGAACCGTTTTACCTTTCATTAATGGCGATGAGTTAGGCATAGGTAATAATCGTTTTACATTTACTGACGATGGTTCGTTATGGGTAGGTAAAATGTATTATCGCTGGGCGGGCGATATAGGTATCAAAAAAATCAGTTGGAATAAAAAACCCTTCTTATACATTAAAAAAGTCAGCCAAGTAAAAAATGGTCTAGCTATTGAGTTTAGTCAACCTATGCCAGAGTTATTACCCGAGATATTAGTGTCGCGCCATACCTATCACTACCATAGCCAATATGGTTCAGAAAAAGTGGATTTAACCACAGTACCTGTTGTGACTAAATCTCTAGATAAAACCAATACTATATTAACAGTGACCTTTAACGAATTAACCGAAAACCGTTTATATACTGTAGAAATCAATCATGCCAAAGACAGAAAAAACCGTCCTTTGATGGGTGATCTCTTTTGGTATAACCTAGTTAAACGTAAATATTAGGCTTATTTGTTCTTATAAGAACAAATCTATCAGACCAAAATAAAGGTAAACTAGGTTTTTTTAGTTAAAAACTTAGTTTTAGCTTTATTTATTTACATTAATTACTTGAAAATACAGGTGCGCCTTTTATACTGGCTAAATTGGTCAGTCCAAAAAAAATTAGAGTTGCTATAATATGAAACCATCAAATTTGTCTACTTCATCAAAACTAAAAACAGTTTTTGTTGGAGTGCTGTTCTCCGCTACTTTGCTCCAATCTTGCTCAATTCACGAAGAAGCGTCTGCTAAATCACCCAGTCAGGCTAAAGTTGAAAAAGCCGACGCAGGCTGGCGCTCTTTAATTGCAGATGGCAATTTAGATGCATGGAAAAAAATAGGCGGTAATGCGGGTTACGTGCTTGAAGATGACACTATTATTGGTACTAGTATCGCAAGCCGCGATAGCACTTACTTCACCACAGGTGAAATATTTAGCGACTTTATTTTTGAAGTTGATGTTCAGGCCGAGGCACCACTTAATTCTGGTGTGCAGTTCCGTAGTAAGAAAATCCAAGGGAATAGAGGTGCAACAGTAGCCGGTTACCAAATGGAAATAGACACGGCCCCTCGCGCTTGGAGTGGAGGTATTTTTGATCAAGGTCGTCGTGGCTGGTTATACACATTAAGTCGCAATGAGAGTTGCAGTAAAGAATTCAAAGTAGATGGTTGGAATAAATATCGCGTAGAAGCGGTAGGTCAGAGTATTCGTACTTATATTAACAATGTGCCTTGTAGTAACTTAATTGATGATTTGAGTCCAACAGGCTTTATTGCTTTGCAGATCCACAGTGCCGGTGGCGACAAGGTGAATAAAACAGTTAAATGGCGCGATCCTAAAATTTTAACTAACAATATCAAAGATCATGTCAACAAACCTGCTGACATTGAACAGTTTAGTTATATCAACAACCAAATAACAACCGAACAACAAGCTAATGGTTGGCAGTTATTATGGGATGGTCAATCTAACACTTCACCACAACAAACGGGCGACTGGAAAATTAAAAACCAAGCGTTGAAAGCAGATGCTAAACAACAAAAAAATAGCTTAACTATCCCTGTCACTAGCCATTATTTTGAACTGGAGTTTGATGTTAACTCTTCTGATAATGCAGATAACGGCATTCACTATTTACGTGACACAAATGGTAAAGGTTTTGAATTTCAGTTATCTAGTGAAACCACAGTGGAACAAACCGCTAATAATAATCAAGCTATGGGCGCCATTGTCGGGCGAGTTGCTCCTACCAATTTAACCGAACCAAAAGGCTGGGGAAGCTTGCGCATTGGTAAAGGTTGGAATCGAGTACGCCTAGTGGTGAAAGGCTCACAAATAGAGCACTGGATCAACAATATCAAAATGGTCGATTACCAATATATTGGTGTCATTCCTAAAACTGTCAACCCTGTGATTGTTGAAAATAGCAAAGGCTCAATAGAAGTTAAAAACCTTAAATTACGCAATTTGCCAAAACCTGAAGGTATCTCTAAAAAGTCAAATCCGGGTGACAGAGAAGGCCACGTCATGAAAAAGGTAGTGCCTGAAAATATTATTCCTGAAGCCCCAATATTAAGTATTGAACAAGCCATGAACTCGTTTGTGGTGCATCCTGATTTTGCAGTTGAAGTTATCGCCGATAGCCCTTTAATATTCGATCCGGTTTTTGCAATCTATGATTCTGCAGGCCGTGTTTGGGCATTAGAAATGACCACTTATATGCAAGACACATTGGCGACAGGTGAAATGAAACACGACAGCCAAATCGTGATGCTAACCGACACTGACCAAGACGGCACCATGGATACCCGCCAAGTAGTCTTACCGAATTTAATATTGCCCAGAGCGTTAGCCTTTATCGATAAAGGTATTATTTGGGCTGATAATACCAGTTTATATTTTTCTGAATTATCAGAAACCGATGGCAAAGTGAGTTTAGTCAAAACAGAAATGGTTGATAAAGACTATGCCAAAGGCGGCAATGTAGAACACAAACCAAACGGCTTATTATTTAGTTTAGATAACTGGTACTACAGCGCTAAATCAAGTAAACGTTATCGTCCCTACCCTTTAGCGGTAGATCTTCCTAAAGATACTAAAGAAATCTACCGCAACAAATATTGGAAAATGGCAGTAGGTCCCACTGAATTTAGAGGTCAATGGGGAATTACCCAAGATGATTATGGACGCCACTACTTTTTAGATAACTCATCACCTTTGCGTACTACCTCATATTTACCTAATGTCGTTTATCGCAACAAAAAGCAAGCCTTTCCGAAAGAGCTGATAAACCAAAATGTAGGCCGCAATGACATTTACCCGATTCGTGTGACTCCTGGGATTAACCGTGGTTACATGGAAGGTATGTACGACAAAGACTTTAAACTAAAAGGCAATACCGCAGCTGGTGGCCCTGTTTTTTATCGTGGCAATCAATATCCTGAACAATATCGCCACATTAGTTTGGTCACTGAGCCTGCTGCTAACTTAATGCGAGCCAATAAAGTCATTGATACAAATGGTCAAGTGACGGGTAAAAATCTATTTGAAAAACAAGAAATTTTAGCCTCAACCGATGAAAGATTTCGCCCTGTAAACACTAACAACACACCAGATGGCACTGTGATGATAGTAGATTTTTACCACGGTATTTTACAACACCGTACGTATTTAACCACTTACTTGTCAGATCAAATCAAATCTCGAGATCTAGAGCGAAGCAAACATATTGGTCGTTTATACCGCCTTAAATCTAAAACTAACCCTATGCCTAAAGTTGACTATTTAAATGACTTGTCAGCAGCTGAACTTGTACCATTTTTGGCTCATGATAATGGCTGGCACCGAGACATGGCGCAACAGTTATTAGTAATGAAACAAGACTCGTCAGTTATTCAAGCGTTACAAAAAATGGTGACGACCAGCGACAACCATTTAGCGCAAATCAAAGCCTTATGGGTATTAGAAGGCTTAGGTCAAAATAAGTTCGACATACTTAAACAGGCGGCCACTACTAACAATGCCAAAGTGAAATCTAGTATCTATCGTTTAGTTGAATTGCTACCTAGCTCTTCAGCCATTAAGACTTGGTTGGCACAACAAAGCCAAAGCGTTAGCCAAGAAGCTGCCCAAGCATTAGTGTTAGCGGCAGGTACACATCAAGCTTGGCCTGCCACGGCTAATATCATTAATAAATATGGTAACTCGGCTTTTGTAGAAGCCAGTTTAGCCAATCATGAAGCTGACTTTTTAGCTTCTCAGCAAAACAATATTCAACCTGAGGCAGCCGCAGAAATTGCCAAATTAAGCAACACTGTGCTGAAAACTAAGAAAAAATTAACAGGCAGCCTAGCCAAGAGTGCCGCCAAAGGTAAATTGTTATTTAATGGTGAAGCGGGATGTTTTGGCTGTCATGGTGCTGATGGTGAAGGTAACCCTGCCATTCCACCTTTAAATAAAAGTGAATGGGTAACAGGCGACCCTAAACGTTTAGCCGGTATTTTATTACACGGTTTTAGTGGCCCAATTACCGTAAAAGGTAAAACTTACGATAGTGGTATGGTCATGCCTGGCATGGCACAAGCGCCTAATATTAGTGATGAAGACATAGCTGATATAGCCACGTATATTCGCAATGCATGGAACAACAGAGCAAGTGAAGTATCCTCTAGTACAATACAAAGCGTGCGTTATCACACCGAAGATCAAGACATGCCGTATACCAACGAAACCATCAAAAAAATGAGAGTGCACTAGATTATTATGAGCAAACAAATCATTAAATTAGGTGTCATTGGCTTAGGTAATATCGCCCAGCAGCATATTAATAATATTACCTCTGGCGCGGTAGAACATTGCCAAATCACCGCTCTATGTGCTCGCAACAACACTGGACTAGCTGATGAGCTTAGTGCTCAACACTTTACTAACTATCAAGAATTAATTGATTCTGGCAGTGTTGATGCAGTACTAATTGCCACGCCGACCTTGTCACATTTTGCTATCGCCAAATATGCTTTGGAAAAGGGCTTACATGTAATGCTTGAAAAGCCAATTGGTTTATCAAGCTGGGAAGGCGAACAACTGGTTAAAATCAAACCGGCTAACACTCAATTTGCCTTGATGTTAAATCAACGTACCGACCCTACTTTCAAGAAAATGAAAGAGGTTATCGACAGTGGTATTTTAGGTGACATTCAACGTACCCATTGGACCATGACCAATTGGTTTCGCCCTGACATTTACTTTCAAGTCAGTGACTGGCGCGCCACATGGAAAGGAGAAGGTGGCGGGTTATTGGTTAATCAATGTATCCATAACCTAGATATTTTTCAGTGGATCTGCGGCGTACCTAACGAAATCACCGCCTTTTGTGAGTTTGGTAAATATCACAACATAGAAGTCGAAGACGAAGTCACGGCTTACTTACGTTACAACAATAAAGCCACAGGTGTTTTTATTGGCTCGACTGGTGAAGCGCCTGGTGTTAATCGTTTTGATATTATTGGTGATAAAGGCAGTCTTCATTTTACTGTTGTTGACGGGAGTGGCAAGTTAACACAAAAATTAAATGATCAAAGTACCGCCACCTTTTGTGCCAATACTGACGAAATGTTTGGTATGCCCAAAGTGACAACCACTGACATCAGCATCTCTGACAAAGTCAATCAACACGCTATTATCATGAATAATTTTATCCAAGCTATACAAGGTGATGCTGAGTTAATCGCTCCCGCAGAAGACGGTTTAGCGTCTTTAGATATAGCGAATGCCATGCTGCAATCAACTTGGAACAAACAATCGGTTGCATTGCCTTTAGACAGACAAAAATACCAAACATTATTAACCGAAAAAGCTTCGCATTCAATCTTAAGAGAAAAGTCGAATGCACAAGCTAAAGTCGATATGAACGCTTCGTATCGTTAGTGGCAATTACTCACAAATTAATAATCATAAAAATAAAGAGCTCTAATTATGAATAACAATAGCGAAATCGCGACACTGCAAGCTTTGTCCGCCAAACCTTGGTACGCCCGCGTCCCCACCTATGTAAAACTCAGTGGCCCAGGCTGGTTGCAAGGAGCCATGACTTTAGGTGGGGGCAGTGCTGTTACCTCATTAACTATTGGTGCACTATTTGGTTACGAATTGTTGTGGGTGCAACCTGTTGCCATGATTATTGGTTGTATCATGTTGTTTGTATTGTCTCACCAAACCTTAAATACCCAAGACAAACCTTTTGAAGCAATGAAAAAGCACGTCAATGTACCTATAGCTTGGGGATGGGCGATTGCAGCTTTTGCCTCAAGTATTATTTGGGGCTTTGCTCATTACCCTTTAAGTGCCGCGATGTTAGAAGAAATAGTGGTGGTGAGTACAGGATTCTCAGTTGATAAAGACTCTGGCATGGCCAGAGATATGTACTTACTTGCGCTGGCCATATTGATTTGGATGGGCGTTGCATTTACCGCTTGGAAGTACGGTGACCACGACAGTGAAGGCGGTAAGAATAACGCGGTTAAGTATTTTGAAACCGGTATTAAAATTCTTAGCGCCTTAATAATTGTAGCCTTTGCTTGGGTGGTAATTAGTGCCTCACTTAACGGCAAAGTAGACTGGGCTGCAGTTGCTGCAGGTTATATTCCTACTTCACTACCAACAGACGCTCAAGGTGTGACAGTGGTAATGGCCGCATTAGGTAGTGCTGTAGGTATCAATATGACATTTATCTATGGCTATACGTTACTGCATAAAAAATGGGGTAAAGAGCATGCAGAGCTCTCTCGTTACGATATAGGCTTAGGTTTAGTTGTACCTTACATTTTAGTGACGAGCTTAATTTCAATAGCTGCCGCAGGTGCCTTTTATGGCTCTGATTTAGATATTCAAGGTAAATTAAGTCCCACTCAAGCTGGCACTATGTTTATGTCTGCAGGCCTAGATGAAGTCACCAGCCGCCTTATCTTTGCCTTTGGTATTTTTGGTATGGCAGTCGGCTCATTGGTCATGCATATGTTGTGTTGTGGCTCAGCAGCTGCCGCTATGTTTGGTTGGTCTGAAAACAGCTTTAAATACAAACTGGCTTTGTTGGCCCCGACACCAGCCATTCTTGGTGTGTTTGTTTGGCAAACTATGGGCGCTTACGTGGTATTGCCTACGTCAGCCATTTGCGGATTTTTGTTACCCATCGCCTATATTGGCTGGGCATTACTCAATAATAATAAAGCTTATTTAGGCGACGCTATGCCAACAGGCAGCAAACGCCTATTTATTAATATTGCTATGGCAATTTGTATCATTACCGTGCTTGCCAGTGTGATTTATTCAACTTTAGTTAAAATGGGTTATATCTAATGGCGCAAAGCTCAACTCCTAGAAAAGTAAATGTGAAAGATGGCGCCAACTACGCACCAAGTGGTATCAGTGAAAAAGTAGTGCAACCCGGCGAATTTACGTTTTCTATTGCCTATTTAGATCACGGGCATATTAATGGCCAGACAAATGGCTTGTTGCAAGCAGGTGCCACACTTAAATATGTGTACGATTCAGACTCAACACGCCTAGCTGCCTTTTGTGAGAAATATCCGCAAGCGATTGTGGCTGATTCATTTGAACAAATATTAGAAGATATCGACACTAAACTGGTGGCTTCTGCTGCAATCCCGCACTTAAGAGCAGGCATTGGTATACGAGTGATGCAAGCAGGTAAAGATTATTTTACCGACAAATCCCCTTTTACCACCTTAGAGCAATTAACTGAGGTAAAAGAAGTAGTGGCCAGTACAGGGCAAAAATATGCAGTTTATTACGCCGAACGCTTACACAATGAAGCAGCATGGCAAGCGGGTGAGCTTATAAAACAAGGCGCTATTGGCCGTGTTTTACAAGTGATCAATTTGGCCCCACATCGCTTAGCAAAAGCGACTCGCCCTGATTGGTTTTTCGATAAAGATTGTTATGGCGGCATATTGACCGATATTGGATCCCATCAGGTAGAACAGTTTTTAACTTATGCTGGTGTCACTAACGCTACTATAAACTTTGCCCGTGCTACTAACTTAAACAACCAAGATAAGCCTGGCCTAGAAGACTTTGGCGAAATATCTATGACAGCCGAGAATGGCGCGTCTTTCTACACCCGAGTCGATTGGTTTACCCCTGAAGGACAAGCCACTTGGGGTGATGGACGTACCTTCATTATGGGTACAACAGGTAATATTGAGTGTCGCAAATACAATGATGTCGCTCGCCAAGCACCTGCGTCAAAATTATTTATAACCAATAACCAACAAGAGCAAGAAATGGATTGTTTAGGACAATCTAGCTTCCCATATTTTGGCCAGCTCATTTTGGACGTTATCAACCGAACCGAAAACGCCATGAGACAAGACCATACATTTAAAGCGGCAGAATTAAGTATGCGCGCACAACAAATAGCAGATTTAGCGGAGACAGAAAAATGATAGAAACATGGCGCTGGTTTGGCCCTAAAGACACAGTTTCTTTAGCCAACATAAAACAAGCAGGAGCTACAGGAGTGGTCACGTCTTTACACCATGTTGCTACTGGCGACGCTTGGTCTTTAGATGAAATAATGGCACGCAAAAATTTAATCGAAGACAATGACTTAACTTGGTCAGTAGTAGAGAGTGTGCCACTGCATAACGATATTAAGTTACGCACTGGTGACTATTTACAACATATTGAAAACTACAAAATATCAATTAAAAACTTAGGCAAAGCAGGCATAGCCAGCATCTGTTACAACTTTATGCCGGTGGTAGATTGGACCCGTACTAATCTTTTATATTCTATGCCTAACAAAGCCAAAGCGTTACGTTTTGAAATGTCTGATTTTGCAGCCTACGACGTTTATATTCTTGAGCGTGATAACGCCGAACAAGATTATGCACCTGAGCTATTAGCCAAAGCTAAAACTCGACTAGATGCTATGTCTGAACAAGAAAAAGCCTTACTAGAAAAAAACATCATTGCTGGTTTACCCGGTGGTGAAGGATCATATTCAAGAGACAGCATCAGGCAAGCTATTGCTGAATTTATCCAACTAGGTAATGAAGGTATGCGTCGCAACCTTATTTTGTTCTTAGAAGCGATAATTCCTACAGCAGAAGAAGCGGGAGTACAGATGTGTATTCACCCTGACGATCCACCTTTTTCATTATTTGGTTTACCCAGAGTAGTTTCAACGGCAGAAGATGTGCGACTGTTAACTCAAGCAGTACCAAGCCGAGCCAATGGTTTAACTTTATGTGCCGGATCATTTGGCGCACGTTGTGACAACAACCTAGTCGAAATTGCCAAAGAGTTTTCTGACATAGTGCACTTTGTGCATCTGCGAAATGTAAAAAGAGAGCCTGATGGCTCCTTCTTTGAATCAGACCACCTAGACGGCGACAACGACATGATTGGCCTAATTACTGCGTTATTAAATGAGCAAAAGCGCCGTAAATTAGAAGGCCGAGCAGACTACTTAATCCCGATGCGTCCAGATCATGGCCACCTAATGGGCGAAGAACTAGAGCAACAAGGCATTAATCCTGGTTATTCGTTTACCGGAAGATTAAGAGGTTTGGCAGAGTTAAGAGGTGTAATTACCACTTTAGAACACTTGCAAAATCAAGCAAGTTAACCGATCTCGGTGAGGTAAAAGATAGGGTTAGCGGTCTAACCCTATTATATTGTTATAACCTGTGGTTTCAGTAATTAAGACGCTTCCAATAAGATAATTTGCCTGGATTCCAAGTACCTATCACAATATCACCATTAGACATAAATATAGCGTCGTGAGGATGTTTATGGCCTTCAGCACCCAGTACTTTATTTAACTCGATCACATCAATCAATTTGCTGTTTTTATCTAAATAAGCCACTGTCCCGTTTAAGTTAGGCACCAATAATTGTTCTTGCCACACATCGGTATTACAGACTCGGCTGATGCCCTCACCTGTTAACTCATTTAAAAAGTTTCCTTGGCGATCTAGAACAACAATGCGTTTATTCTCACGATCAGCAACTAAAATATTATTTGTTCTGGGATCAAAGGTCACGCCATGGGGCACCTTAAAATGTTGACCTGAGTTTTCACCCGTCCATACTTTATTTGAAAAATTACCCGTTTGTTTATCACGCTCAGTAATGGTTGAACTGCCATATCCATCAGCAACATATAACTGATTTGAATCTGGATTAGTGGCCGTGTCGGTAGGTTTATACTTAAGGGGCGACTTTTGATAAATGTTAGTGTCAGGCGATTTATCTGACTGCCATAATATATTGCCATCTAGATCAATTTTACGAACAGCTTGTCCATTGTTACTTAAATACAGATATTTTATGCCGTTCTCATACACCAAATCTAAGCCATGTGGTGAACCATAGGCGATAGCCGAATCGCCAATATAACGAATGAAATGGCCCTGTTTATCAAACATAGCAATGGCATGAGTATTCTCATCAATCGTTTTAGACTCATAAGCCAAATATATATTATCGTCATTATCACGGGTTAAACCATGAGCATGTTTAATATCGATTTCTTTAGGCAAGGTTAAATAGTTAGGTTGATACTGATATCCCCCAGAAATAATGCTTTGTTTATCAACCACTGGATTGGGCTGGTCTAATGTTGGCTTTTTATGCTCGTGTGCCAAGCTTTGACTCGACAGAGAAAAACTTGTTATGCCCACTAATAGCCAAGCTAATTGGTTAATTCTTATTGTCATAATTAGTCTACTTATCCCTATTATTGTTGCTTATTCTGTAGGGCTATCAAGCCCGTCTTCGTTTGTTTCTGCTGATATTTCTACTGCTGCGTTAACTGGGTTTTTCACCACCGAATGATAAATTTTAGTGTGGCTCAATTGTGCTTCCAGCATATTTAATCCTTGCTCGGTATAATCGGTATTGGCCAAATAAAGTTTCTTTAATGACGATATCTGAACCAGTGTTTTAGCGGATTCATCGCCTACTTTTGTATTAAACAAATTTAACACCTGTAATTTATTGAGTCGGCTTAAGGGCGCTAAATCTCCTGCAATTTTGGCATTATCCAATAACAACACCCTTAACTGCGACAGGTTAGCAATTTCGTTCATCACTTCAGAGCTAATACTCATATCACCAAGATCAGCCGCAGTAATAAATTCAGCCAAAGGTTTTAACGAATCCCTGGCTTCAATACTTAAAGGGGTATGGAAATTGAAGGAACTAATCTGTAGGCCGTCTTTAGGATCTTGTGACACCGTGCTGATATCGATTCCGAAGTTATCTTTTAATTGGTTTACATGCTTTTGTAATTCCATAGGCTGCATACTGGTATAGGTTTTAAGCGGAAACAAACGCTCTTGTGATTCAGCAATTAACTGCTCAATGATAAGAGAAACTTCAGGCGTGAGTTTATCGTTAGCTAGCTGATGAATACTGTTTTCTGTTGGTGCTCCAGCATTGATCCACCATTTCATCAGTGTTAATTGCTGTTCATTTAAAGGTGTACGCCCTTCTGGTGGCATGGCTTGGTCATCATCTCTTGGTAGACTAACACGATGGAATAACTCACTGCCTTCGGCATCACCCGCTACTATGCTTGGTTTTTTACTTTTGCCACCTTTGAATAAGCCATCAAGGGTATCCATTTGAAATTGGCCTTTAATTTTCCCAGCGTTATGACAACTCATACACTGCTGAGCTAACATAGGCTCTATAAAGCCCTGATAAATAGGCGTTTCTAAACTAAGTAACATTTCCGGCTTTTCTAAACCTAGAGTTATTTTAAGTTCTGTTGGCAGCTTTTCAGTCAAATAGCCCTCACCTTGTACCAATGAGCCCCCTAAGTGCCCACCAATGATGACTGCCACCAAGGCAATAGATAAACAAGCAAAGTAGGTTATTTGATAAATATGTTTTTTAGCTAGGTGATAGGTTTCGTTTGCTAGGCAAGCCAAAATAGTAAAAATAGCCGTAGTGATACCCAACCACATATGAGTGGTCACTAACTCACCAGAATAACCATCAGAACTGGCAAGGGTGAATCCAACAATAACGGCTAAAACTGCAGAAATAGCAGCAAAATATAAAATAAAACGTATAGCTTTACTGAGTTCCGCTAGCTGGCACTTTCGGGAAATCACCTCAATGAAAGGTACCAACATCAACCAACCTATAGGTAAATGCAGCACCACAATATGAAAACGTCCAAAAAATATTGCCCAATCGTTACCTACTTCGCCATCTAGATCCGCTAAATAGGGTAAACATAGTAAAAAGGTAATCAGCACCAATCCAAGGATCAGAGAATAAAGATAATGGCGGGGTAAAGAAGACTGCATAATATCGCTCGTAGTTATGAGATTAGTTGGATGTTTTAGCTAATAATATCTTTGATGAGATACGATTTTTCGACCCCAGTTAAGGTTTGATCTAAACCTTGATACTTCACCGACAAACGTTTGTGGTCGATACCCAATTGATGCAAAATTGTGGCATTAAGATCACGAATATGTACTGGGTGTTTGGTAATGTTATAACCAAATTTGTCAGTTTCACCATGCACAATCCCACCTTTAAAACCACCACCAGCAACCCAGCTAGTAAAACTACGTGGATGATGATCACGGCCATAGTTTTCTTTGGTTAATTTACCTTGGCAATAAATGGTACGGCCAAATTCTCCGCCCCATGTGACTATTGTGTCTTCTAATAATCCTCTAGATTTTAAATCAGTAATTAAGCCGTAACAGGCTTGGTCAACATCTCGACATTGATTCGGTAAATCCGCCGCCACATTTTGATGTTGATCCCAGCCACGATGAAATATTTGGGTAAAACGCACCCCACGCTCAGCCAAACGCCTTGCCATCAAACAGTTGGCGGCAAAAGTACCTGGTTTATGTACGTCAGGGCCGTATAAATCTAATGTGGCTTTACTTTCATTAGTAATATCAGCTAACTCAGGTACAGAAGTTTGCATACGATTAGCCAGTTCATATTGAGCGATGCGAGAAGCTATTGTGGGATCTCCCATACGTTCAAAGTGCTGCTGATTCATACTTGCTAGGCCATCGAGCATGGCACGACGCACGTCTGAACTAATGCCTTTAGCATTAGTTAAATACAAAATGGGATCACCAGATGATTGAAACGCGACACCTTGATGACTGGCCGGTAAAAAACCGCTGCCCCACAATCGATTAAATAATGCTTGAGCTGATTTTCTGCCAGTCCAACTTGAATGCAACACCACAAATCCAGGCAAATTAGTATTTTCGCTACCTAAGCCATAATCTAACCAAGCGCCCATACTCGGATGCCCCGGTTGCTGAGAGCCAGTTTGAATATAGGTAATAGCCGGATCATGATTAATCGCTTCGGTATGCATAGATTTTATGATGGTTAAATCATCTACCATTTTTGCGGTATAGGGCATCAATTCACTGACCCAAGCGCCACTTTCTCCATGCTGCTGGAAATCATATATTGTCGGGGCAATGGGAAAACTATCTTGTCCTGAAGTCATGCCCGTTAAACGCTGGCCATTACGTATCTCTTCAGGTAAATCTTTGCCAAACCATTCTTTCATTTTTGGTTTGTAGTCAAACATATCGTGCTGCGAAGGACCGCCAGCCATAAATAAATTAATCACTCGTTTAGCTTTAGGCTTAAAGTGAGGAGAGCCCAAACTACCGCGCCCTAAAGAATATTGAGCGGGTTCAGATGCCAGAGCATTTTGCCCTAAAAGACAAGCTAAACCAGCGGCGCCTTGTTTTAAAAAGCCTCGCCTATTTAAGGTTTTATATTTAACGGCAAATTCTGTATCTTTGGTATTCATTTTATCTCTCCTTAGCTAGTAGCCTTGGCTGCTAGATAATTAACTAACTCAGTAAATTATTTGTTGTTTGTTTTTTCAATTACTAGGTCAATTTTTGGTAATAAATTCATCTAAATTAAATACTTGGTTGGCGAGCATAGTCCAAGACGCGAGTTCAATAGGATCCAACTGTTCGTCGGCCTGCGACTCTCCGATATTGATTAATTCATCAGCAGCAGTTTCACTGGTTAAATACAAACGTTTTAAGTTTTGATAGGAGTTCTTTAAGGTTTTCAGCATAAATTCATCTGGTTTACGGCCAAGAGAGTGTTCAATTAAATAACTAAATTTATCCTCAGTATTCGCCTTTAAAACTGACTCAGCCATCACTCTAGCCGCCTCAATAAATTGTGGATCATTCATTAATAACAATGCTTGTAATGGTGTATTGGTTTGATCTCGTTGTACTACACAACTTTCTCGATCTGGCGCATCAAATAAAGCCATACCGGGAGGAGACGCTGTGCGCTTTCTAAAAGTGTATAAACTTTTTCGATACAAGTTTTCACCATAGTCTTGGACAAATTTTGCGGTATTACTGTCAACATATGCCACAGTTTTCCACAGCCCGTCTGGTTGATATGGCTTAACCGGTTTGCCCCCTACCTTATCGATTAATAAGCCACTAACATGTAATGCTTGGTCACGAATCACTTCTGCATCTAAGCGGTAACGTGAAGACCTAGCATAAAGTTGATTTAATGGATCTTTTTCTTTAAGTTCTGAAGTGATTTTTGATGATTGCTGGTAAGTGGCCGACATTACCATTTGTTTTATTACCCGTTTCACATCCCAACCATTATTTTTAAAGTCATTTGCCAACCAATCCAGTAACTCTGGGTGTGTAGGTGGCGTGCCTTGACTACCAAAATCGCCCGCGGTTTCGACTAAACCTTTGCCAAACAAATATTGCCAAAAACGATTAACAGTAACTCTAGCCGTTAACGGGTGATCATCTCGGACTAACCATTTAGCTAGATCTAAACGATTGAGATTTTCGCTTTTGTCTATGCTAGGTAACACAGCTAAGGTGGATGAAAAAACTTCTTCTCCTTTATCATCATATAAGCCCCGATTAAGCACATGTGCCGAAGGGCTGCTGTTTGCTTTCTCTTGCAAAACCAAAGTGATAGGAGAATGTTTTTCTATATCAGCGATTTGTGGCAGATGCGAAATACGCTGGGCAGTAAGAGCCTTTCCAGCCACTGAAATTTGACTTGCATAATAATCAGCTAGTAAGTCTTTTTGTGCCTCAGACAAGTCGTTTGTATTAGTTGCTAATGCAGATTTTATTTCTGGCATCTTGGCAATTAAATGATTTTCGTTCTCGGTTAGAATCATGTTGTAAACCCGTAAATCTTGGACCGCCACAAAAGGACTAGCTTGCTGCTTGGCCATGACCTCTTTATCTAAACGGTTTTCTTTGTGAGCATAAGGGTTTTGGACAAAACCAACCGCGAGTGGATTACTGATTTTAGTGTTGGCTACTTTATTAAATTCTTCAGTGCTGAGACTACGGGCTTGTGCATCCTGTATTTCTTCACCATCTACATAATATTGAAATGATTTTTGACTAGCCGTGCCATTGTATTGAATAGTGAAATGTTGCCAAGTATCAGCTTTGATCACATTCCAGAGGCTGCCTTCAATAAATGACGATTCACCATAATTGAGCGCTAATTTAAGTGAATTTTCGTTACTCAGCTCAACAAACCAACCTGATGTAGTACTTTCCCCACTCCACCAGCCTTTATTAGGATCCACATCTATACGACCAATAATGGCTTGGGATTTAATTTTTTCTTTCGGTACTTTCAACCAAAAACTAACACTAAACCTATCCCTATAATTGAATTCAGCGGTATTGCCCAGCTCAATAAGGGTTGACTGGTTAATGGCTAAAGCTTTACCTTGTTTACCATTTACCCATTGATATTTTCCGCTAACTTTTGCTGATGATTTTTTGTCATCCACATAAGTAGTGAGTTGATTATTTGCACCTTCATCAGCTGGTAAATGAAAAACTAAATGTGAGTTTTCAATAGGCACTGGCTGCTGACCATCAAGTTGTTTAATCCAGCTGCTCAGTTCACTTTTATTCTCTGTCGCAATCGCCTTCAGTTTGCTTTTTAAAGTCTTGTCCTTGACGGCAAGGCTTTCTTTTAACAGTTTGTCTTGGGCACTTAATACATGAATAGAAGGTGGATAATCCATAGCATTACCATCCATAGGCTTTTCAGTGGTATTTCTAAAAAATGCAGTTAACTGATAAAATTCTTTTTGCGAAATAGGATCGAATTTATGGTCATGACAACCTGCACAACCAGTGGTTAATCCTAACCACACAGTAGACAAGGTTTCAGTTCGGTCTTTTGCATATATAGCCGCATACTCTTCCTCAATAGCACCACCTTCATTAGTACTTGGATTCGAGCGCACAAAACCTGTAGCCACTAACTGCTCTTGAGTGGGATTGGGTAATAGGTCACCGGCTAACTGTTCAATTGAAAATTGATCAAAAGGCATATTTTGATTAAAGGCATTCACCACCCAATCTCGGTAGGGCCAGATACTTCTCAAGTTATCTAAATGTAAACCATGGGTATCGGCATAACGCGCAGCGTCGAGCCAATAATGGGCTTGATGTTCGCCGTATGCTGGTAATGCTAGTAGTTTATCCACCACCTTTTCGTAGGCATTAGCAGAGTCATCGTTAACAAACTGCTGGATAAGTTGCTGCGAAGGGGGAAGCCCAGTTAAGTCTAGAGCAAGACGCCTGATCAAGGTACGTTTATCTGCTTGAGCAGAGGCTGATAATTGCTCTTGCTCTAAACGAGACAAAATAAAACTATCTATGGGTGTTTTAGCCCAATCTCTTTGTTTGATTGGTGGTATTGGTACATCGGCAATAGGCTCAAACGACCAATGATTTTGCCATTGTGCCCCTTGTTTTATCCATGCATAGATAGTTGATATTTCTTGCTCTGATAACACCTTGTGCATGCTTTTAGGTGGCATGCGCTCTTCAGGGTTTTTATGGGTTATCCGCTTATATACTTCACTTTTTTCAGGATTGCCTGGCACCACAGCAAAATGCCCACCCAGATCAGTTAATAAACCTTCTGCAGTATCGAGACGTAAATTGGCTTTTCTATCATCCTTGTCAGGCCCGTGACAATGGAAACAGTTATCAGACAATATAGGACGGATATCTTTGTTAAACTGTATTTCAGCATCGGCAGCAAAACTAACCATAGTAATAATCAGTAAAAAGTAGCGATTTAATAGACTCAAAGAATAACTAAATTTCAAAACAATTCTCCACTAAAAATGAACAGATTTAACTGTCAAAAATAGTTTATGTATAAAACTACACTTTTATTTATCAATCCAGCATACGGAATAGTATGTTAACAGTCAAAAAAAGGATGTAACAACACAAGGAATTAAAACCAATAAAAACAATGGGTTACATAAAAACAAACATTCCTGATACAAATTAACAACAAATAGAGACAAATTGCCCAGCCCAGTAAACAGCTCCAAATTCATATTGATGCATTGGGGTTAGTGAGGCTTAGCCGTTCTACCGAGTTGAATTTTGCTCTGAAGGGTTGTGGCCAAAATAGTTTTTGAATGCTCGATTAAAAGAGCTTGAGTCGCTATAACCCACCTTACTGATTATTGCTGATACGCTGTACCCGTCTTGCAATAACTGTTTGGCCGTAGTTAAACGGTGACGTTTAATATATTCAGCAGGGGTAATATTAGTTAAGGCATTAAATTTTCGATAAAAGGCGCTTCGACTCATATGTACATGACCGGCCAATTGTTCGGCATTAAACTCAGTTGTATGAAAGTTTTCCAACAACTTTTGATTCACTAGTAGTAGAAATTTTTCTTCTTGGGCTGTGATAGTGCCATCTAATATATTTGTTAAGCTATTTGCTGATCTATTTACTAAACTAAAGGTATTCTCTTCTGTTTTTGGCTGATCGGCAGAATTAGCAATAGGTAACGCTTGTAAGCTTTTTTGTAAAAAACTTGCATAGTGTTGGCGATTTTTCATCAAGCTTTTAATACGGTTTTTTAATATGGGTAAAGACACGGGTTTTAAGAGGTAATCAACCGCACCAAAAGCAAATCCTTTAAGTTGGTGTTCTTCAGCAATCATAGCGGTATGCAGCAACACTGGGATATGGCTAGTGACTATGTCATTTTTTAACGCTTGGCAAAGATCCAATCCATCCATATTAGGCATTTTATAATCCGACACTATTACGTCTGGTACATTTGAACGAGCATAAGTAAGCGCTTGCTTTCCATCGTATTCTACGTGACATATAAAATTATTAGACAGTTCTAGCTGTAAATAATTGGCTAGTTCAACATTGTCATCCACAATCAGTAAATGAATAGGGTTATCCCTATTATCTGCTTCTTTTTGCGCTGTACAGGTATTTATCGGAGCATTAATCGTTGAGTCAGTATCAGCCTGTTTATCTAAAACTAAAACCTGTATTTCAGTATCTCCATTATTAACTTCAATAAAATGATCAAAGTTGACAACAAATAATGAACCGACAGATTTTCCTTCAGGAGGACTGATCACACTTATATTGCCTTGGCAAAGTGTCACTAAGTCTTTGACTAAAGCGAGGCCAATGCCAAAGCTATTGTTATTAGCAAAACGATGTTCTTTTTGGGTGTAGAAAGGTTCGAATATAGTTTTTATCTCCGCAGCTGGCAGACCCAAACCTTGATCTTCAATATGTACACTCATACCCTGTAGGCTTTTACTTTTCAAAATTCTCACTGAAATAATACTGTTCTCAGGAGAATATTTAATGGCATTAGTGATCAGATTTTCAATTATTTTCCTAACCACATCTTGGTCAAACTCACATAGATAACAGCTTAATTTTGTCTCTAATACAATTTGTTGATCTTTACTCTTGGCAATAAAAGCTAAGTCTTCGACTAATAGACGCACCATCAACACAAAATCTTGCAATTGATTGTTCAATGCCAATTGCCCTGTTTGTAATCTACGGTACTGCAACAGTTGCTCAATCAGTTGTTTTAACCGCTTGGCATTGCGCAGTGCCAGTTGTAATCCATAATTATCTTTCGCTTTGGCATGCTGATTAAAAAACTCATCAAGAGGGGAAATAATAAGTGATAGCGGGTTTCTGAGTTCATGAGAAATATTGGTTAAAAACTGCATTCTCACTTCATTCATTCTACTGGTTTGTTTTAACCTTTGCACAATAAGCATCAGCAATACAATAAACATCAATACAAACAGGCTAGCCATAATGATGTAAAACCATGTTTGCTGCCAGAAAGGAGCCAAAATCGTAAAACTAATAGTTGCAGGTGTCAGTGAAATATTGCCATCACCGTCCCTTGCCCTGACTTCTACTGAATAGTCTCCCGCTGACAAATTAGTAAAATAATGAGATGTGTCTGATGAAAAAACTGACCATTTATCTTGGTTAAGTCTGTATGAATATTTCAACTTACTGGACGGAGTTTCATACCATTGATCTTTACCCCGCCATGACAATAAAACTGCATTTTGGTAATTATCAATTGAAGATTCTAAGCTAACAGTGATTAAAGGGGCTAATTTAGATGGACTGTATTTGATGGTTTCAAATACATCCCCTTGCAGTTGAAAATACCATTTAAAATTCATCTTAATTTGTTGAAACCTAAACACCCAATCACGAGATGCTTGATTGACCCATAATGTATTGTCATCTGCGGCAACTAAGTTACTGCCCTCTCGAATAGCACGAGCATTATAAATATCCATGTTTTGCCATGTCGTGCCGTCAAACCAGTCGACTCCTGTTGAGGTAAGCGCCAATACCCTGCCGTCTTTCGGCGCTAATATGGTCGAGACCTTTTCACTACTTAAGCCTTCATTTAATGAATATTGTCGCCACTTAGTGCCGTTATATGACAAAACGCCATAGTGCCAATTAGCCATCCAAATATTATCATTAAGGTCACTGGCAGTTCCCTCTACCCAGCCATAAACAAAATGTTCTGGCAAAGCTAAAAGCGAAACATTCTGCGATAAATTAAGGTTATCAGGATTGAGTACGGCTAATTTGTTATTACTCACCACCAATTGATTATTTTTAAACTCTGCGATTGACGCAACCCGAGATTTTGCCAAGGGGATATCAGTGACAGTAAATTCTCCACTCTCTTTACTTAACCTACTTAACTTAACCAGCATTCCCTCGGTCATTAAACTCTCATCGTTTCTACCAAGATAGATATCACCACTACTCGACTGTAATACTGACAAAGCGCCAATATTTTCACCTAGTTGAGGTAATAAAAGTATTTGCCACTTTATCTGTTTTTTTTGACTGAATGCTAGATTTTGAAGGTAACTGATAGCTGCTGTTTTATTATGTGAGCCATAAACAATAATGTCATTTTCACGAGTACATAAAATATTAGTCGCAGTGGAAATTAATCCCTTGTCGACAGTTTGTTTATACCAAATATCGGTTAATACGTTATGCCTGATAACCCTCCCATCTTTGTGCAGGAAGAATTCATTTTGTTGACTTTTACAACCATAAATTAAATTTTTATAGGTTATTTGCCGAGGCTTATTGTAATTCAGCCGGCGGATGGCATTGCCAAATTCAAATAACCATAAGTTGCCATCTTTCGATTGTTTTAAGCCTAATATTTTTCTATCGATTTTAAAGTCAGCCAGAGGTGTAGATTGCCATTTATTATCAGCTTTTATATAAATGCCTTTTTCACTGACTAACATGACCTCACCTTTTGAGGTGCCTAAAACAACTTGATCAACGTAGCCTGCTTGGGATGGATAATTTTGCTCCTGCCAATTAAGTTGTGCTGTAGGCTTTCGTTTTATATCAGTAATATCAAGAGAAAGTGGTGGTTGCTGTTTATCATGATTCAATAGCCAAATTTGGTTGTTAGCTACTTGAAATAATCGGCTCTCGGTTAAATTTTTGTTTAGTCGAGGCCAAACATTAAGCTCGATCAGTTTATCATTTTGCAAACGATATCGTTTTACATCGCCTGTATCTCTAAATAACACCCAAAAAAAGCCGTCATTATCGACTATGTATTCTTCAATGAACTGGCCAGATAATTCGAAATATTGATAATCATTTTCACTGACTTTAATTAAGTTATCTGCCGACACAAGCCAGAAAGCATCATGGGCAAATATTAGCTTTCTGTGTGTCCATAAATGATACTTGGCACCCCTGAGATAAGGACCAAAAGGCTGCCATTTGTTGTCTTTGAATTGATATATTTGTTTTTCGCCCAGTGCATAAACCTGCCCTTTATCATCAATATCTACCACATAAAATTGTGGAGCATAGCTAGATAAACCGTCTTTCACATCGTATTTGGTCAGGGTTTTCCCGTCATAACTCAAAACCGCATTAAAACTTCCCATCCAAAGATGATTATTTTTGTCTACCGTAAGATTATGAATAGCATTGCTGGGTAAATTCTCGATTTCGATCCATGCTTCAGGATGTAATGCATTGTTTTCAATTTCAGGATAAAACAGATTCTCTGCAGAAACAGCAACAGGAAAGACAAACAACACTAAAAATAAAAAGAGTGTTTTTGTATGATAGAGAAATATGGATAATTTTTTTTGTAACCACATTGCTTTTTTAGCTGCTGTCATGAGACCAATTAAAATATTTCATATAGACAAGGGGTTATGCATATATGATTTGCTTGAATTTATCTCACTATACCTGTTGATTGCAATAGTGACGAAATAAAATCATAAATTAAAAATATTTTAATTTATTAGCAGGTGATGCCTGAACAGCCACCACCCGAATAATTGCTTAATATTAAAACTAGTCTCTACTTAACTTCATTGCCAAGCTGTAACCAATAAAGATCAGTGCGCCTTGCACAATCAATTGGTCGTAAAATGGAATTCCCATTAAGTTTAGGCCGCTGGTCAAAATCGCTAGAATAGCCACACCTTGAACCGTTTTCATTATTGAACCTTCACCGCCATTCATATGGGTTCCCCCCAAAACAACACCACCAATAATCAGCAACAGTAAAGTATCACCCACACCCGGCAAGGCATTACCTAAGTTAGCAATACTTATCATGCCTGCAATCCCAGCCAGTAAGCCTGAAACAATATACACGCTGGTTTCAATTAAACGAGTTTTAATGCCGCAATAACGAGCCGCATTTCGATTACTACCAAACAACATGACCTGCCGGCCCCAAGTGGTTTTGGCCATGAACAGTGCACTAATAATCACCACAACTAGTGCTACAACCATAATACTGGGGATGCCCCATATCAGCTCAAAACCAAAATCTAATAAAGCATCTGGGGTGCCTTTTACCGCTATACCTTCTGACAAGGTGAAAGCAATACCTCTGGCTATTAAGGCTGTGCCCATAGTAGTGATAAAGGGATTTAAACCAAAAAAGCCAACACAAACCCCATTTAACAAACCAAAAACCAGACCCGCTGAGAGTGCTGCACAAGTGCCTAACAACACACTATCGGTGGCGGCCATCACTAATCCGCCAATTACCGCAGTAGCACTAATAACAGTGGCGATAGAAAGATCTATACCACCGGTAAAAAATACTAAAGTCATACCCACAGCTGCAATCAATACTACAGAATTGGCCAATAAAATTGACTCAGCATTGCCAGCCGTAAAAAAATATGGCGAAAGGGATGAAAACAGCGCTATCAATACTGCAATAATCAGTAACGACGGATAACTTTTTAATAACTTAATGCTAGACGACATGTCCACTCGATCCTTTTTTACCAGCGCCGCTACTTCGCGCCCCAGATATCTGCTTTATTCTCAGCAATGTTTTTATTTGTATAAAACTTACCCGCAATAACATTGTGTTTTTCAACCGACTCACCACGAATTAACGCCGCGGCTAATTGCACTGTTTTTTGTCCGATGCCATTTAAGTCCATCACCACAATACCGTCAGCAAAACCACTAACAGTAGCTTCATAGCCATCATTGCTTCCGTTAATACCTGTCACTACAACGTGTCCTTTCTCACCCACTTTTTTGTTTTTATTTAAGTTGGTTAGCACAGTTTCAATAGCAGGGATTTGTGTATCTGTAGCAGCAAAAATAGCCGTGATATTAGAATTTGCTTGGAATGCGTTTTCGGTTGCCGCTAATGCTTTAGCAGAATCCCAATCTGTTGGTACAGATACAATTTCTACATTTGGTAAAGCTTTGAATGCTTGTTTAAACCCTTTGCTTCTATCAATACCATTCTGATCGTTTAACGCACCTAACAGCTCAAGTACTTGCACTTTACCCTTAAGCGCTTTTAGTTGCTCAACCATGTATCGACCTGCTTGCAGCCCATCAGACATAGAATCAGGACCAACAAATGCTGACACTACGCGACTATCTGGTAGCGCTCTGTCATAGGCAATCACAGGAATTCGTGCTCTTTTGGCGCGCATTAATGCTCGCTCTATGGTGTTTTGATCCACAGCGCAAACCAAAATCGCGTCAACTTGCTGAACCACTAAAGATTGAATTTGTGCATTTTGAGTTTGTGCATCACCATCGGCAACCACTTCGATTACTTCAAAACCCAGTCTCTCAGCTTCAGCTTTAATCGCATTGTTTTCAGCCACTCGGCTTTCAAATAACTGATCAACAGCCAAACCGATACGAATTTTTTCAGCTAATGCTGACGCTGAAACTGTGGAAAACAACAACACAGTAACAACAGACAGCAGGCCACTTAATTTTTTACTTATATTCATTACTTTTCCTTTAAAAAACCTAAAATTGAATCATTAACCGCCAAAGCACACATTACTCTGACTAATTGGTTGCACCGCGTATTTTCATTGCACTACTTTTAATCAGTTCTCGTGATTTACGTACTTCAGAAAGTCTGTCAACAATCACAGCCACCAGTAAAACAACACCTCGCACTGTGTCATACACATAAGGCGAAGCATTTAACATATTCAAACCGTTATCGATTAATACCAAAAAGATAGCGCCTATCACACTGCCGATAATAGTGCCTGAACCTCCTGATAACTTTGTGCCCCCCAAAATCACTGCTGCAATCACAGTAAATTCTAGGCCTATACCAATATCTGACTGTAAACCACCGACTCGAGCGATCAAAATAAGACCAGCCAAAGCAGCAGTAAGCCCACCAATTAAATAGGCTAAAATGGTCACCCGCATAATTGGCAGGCTAGATTCTTGCGCCGATACCTCTGAACTGCCTACGGCTCTAAGATACAAACCAAAACGTGTTTTTTTAATCAGATAAACACCCAACACAGTCACCAGAACCATCAATAAAATAGGTACCGGAATACCTAAAATACTGCCATTGCCTAAATAACCGAGTTCGCGAGGCACAGGAATATTTTGTGCGCCAGTTAGATGAATAGCCATTCCTCTATATACGGTATAAGTGGCTAATGTAGTAATCAGCGGTGTGACTTTAAATTTAATCGATAAAAAGCCATTAAAGGCTCCCAGCAACACACCCGCAGAAATTGACACTAAAAGCGCAAGGGTATAACTGCCAGTGGAGACCACCATCTCAGCAAACAGCGATGAAATGAAAAACAAAATCGCGCCAACAGAAATATCAATGCCACCCCCTATAATTATATAGGTCATACCCACTGCCATAATGGCCGTCACACTCGCCTGCACTAATACAGACTGCATGTTAGTAAAGGACATAAAGGCAGGAGAAGCTATGGCTAAAAATAAACATAAAGCAATAGTAGCAACCGCAATCGCCGACCAATCTAGGTCAAAAAATTTAAATTTATTCAATGTCATGTTAACTCGCTACTTGTTGGCTTTGTTCGTGTACCGAACTGGCTGCAATTGAAATAATTTTCACTGGGTCGAAATTGGCTCTATCGAATTCCCCCACTATATGCCCTGTCCGCATCACCATGATCCTATGGGACACATCAAGTAACTCTTGTAAATCAGATGACACTACAATCACTGCAACACCTTGTTTAGCTAGTGCCACTATCTTTTTATGGATCTCAAATTTGGCACCAATATCGACACCTTTAGTCGGCTCATCTAAGATGCAGATTTTTGGTTTAGTGGCTAACCATCGCCCTAACAGCACTTTTTGCTGATTACCGCCACTGAGCTGCCTAACTGATGCATCAATACTTGGGGTAGAGACATTCATTTCCTTTACAAATTCTGATGCAGCAGCCCGTTCACCTTTAAAGCCAAAACCTTTAACTAATTGCTTAACAAAATAAGACAAGCCAGATGCACTGGCGTTTTCTTTCACCGAACGTCCGCTAAACATGCCATTTGTGCGTCGATCTTCGGTCACGTAGACCACACCTTTTTGTTTCATTTTAGCTACGCTAACAGGTGAAACACATTCGTTATCGATATAGATATCACCGCTTGCAGCACGAATACCAAAAATAGACTCTGCTAGTTCGGTTCTACCAGAGCCCATCAAACCAGCGATACCCAGAATTTCTCCATTAGCCACTGAAAGTGAGACTTGGTCAAAACGGTGTGAACACAACTTATCTAAACGTAATGCTATTTTGTCGGATGTCGCATCTAGCACAAAAGCAGATTCACCAATTTTTCTGCCCACCATCATTTCTTCTAATTCATGACGCGGCACGTCCCGTAAATAACCTGTACCTACTTGTGTACCATCACGCAACGCTACAAATTTATCAGCCATGGCATACACTTCATCCATAAAGTGAGAGATAAAAATCATCGCCACACCACGGGCCTTTAACTTACGCATTATGCTGAAAAGTTTTTCTCGCTCGGGAGCGGTTAAAGAGGTGGTAGGTTCATCTAAAATAAGTACTTTATTGGCATGCATTGACGCTTTGGCTATTTCGACAATCTGTTGTTTACCTGCACCAAGAGATTCAACATTAGCAAAAATGTCAATTTCTACTCCTAGAAAATCTAATTGTTGTTTTGCTAATTTTTCGGTTTCACGCCAATCCACATTTAAAGCATGACCAGGCAAATCATTAATACACAGGTTTTCTGCCACAGTTAAGCTGGGAAATAAACTAAGCTCTTGGTGTACAGCTGATATTCCCTGTGCTTGACCTTGTATTTGTGACACTTCTTCGCCATCAACAAATATTTGTCCTAATGTGGGTTGCAATAAACCACACAACATATTTTTTGTGGTTGATTTACCGGCACCATTTTCCCCCACTAAAGCCAATATCTCGCCTGGGTATAGGTCAAATGTCACTTCTTTTACTACTGTTTTTCCTGCAAACGCTTTACTCAGCTGTTTAACAGAAAGTACAGGCTTAACGCCCTTGTCCATCATCAAAGTACCTATCTAAAATCATTTTTTATTTCTCGCATTCACCACATCTAGCAGCACGTTATCCATGACATAGGATCTAGTTATTCTGCTCGGCAATACGTTGTTTTTGTTTAGCTGACAAACCAAAAGAATAATGCACTTCTGGAGAATACTTATTGTTATGTTGTTTCATTTCGGGGTCATCGACATCTAAACTCAGATCGGCATCAAATCGAGTTAATATAGAATGATTACGCTCCCAACCTTTAGGTTGAGTAAAGTGCGAAATCCCCCAAGTCACTCCACGGCCATACTGAGTATCAGTAAAAGCATCAGGCACAAAAAAGCCAGCAGCATTTGGCATTAATTCAACCACAGAGGCAATTTCAAAATTCACCCAATCCTTGGCGTATTGAATAGTGCTACGCTCATTACCATCTCGAATAACTAAGGCTGCAACCCCTTCTTTGAATGGAAATAAGGAGGTTTCATGACCTGAGTTTAAAACCGGGTTTAGTGGGTGTTTTTTAAAGGGCCCTAATGGATTGTCAGCTATGGCTAAACCTTGCATACGTATAGCTTGAGGCCTGTCTTTACTGCCACGAATACGGTCAAAATCAGACTTGTAATATAGATAAATTTTACCATCATGAACGATTGGATGTGGATCATGCACAGCATTTTGATCCCACTCCCCTTTCTTACCATTAGGCACAACAACTTTATTCGTTGCGACCCAAGGCCCATCTGGCGAATCAGACACAGACATGATCACAGGACAATCATTATCTGTTAAACCACTTGGCTCACTGAACCCTTGATAATATAGATAAAATTTACCTTTAAATTTTAGAATGTCTGGCGTCGCCACAGAACGCCATCCTATAGTAGGTTTAGCAGGTCTGGGAACGGCCACACCTTGCTCTTGCCAAGTAAAGCCATCTTTTGAGGTGGCATACCAAACTTCAGCTAAGTCCCAATCTGCGGATGGCACAGTGTCAGTAGCTAAATGGGCATTGCTTAGGCCAACAGGTTTCTGTTTGGTATCTCGCTTGGTGTACCAAACATAATATTGGCTATTTTCTTTAATAATTTTTGAAGGGTCACGACGGGAGATAGTGCCGTCACCTCCGTTATAATCAAACCCCTTTAACTCGGTATATTTAAATAGAGAATACAGCTCATTATTTTCCTGACGAGGTGACAAATAATTATCATAATTGCGGGCAACAGCTGCGCTTAATAGTCTGTTTGGTTTTTCTGCCGGTAAATCATAGGGAAAAGCAGCTTGTTCCTTTGCCCCTGCTGCACTCACAACAGAGCTTAGTAAACAACAAATAATACTGATAGATTTTATTTTCATTCTACTGCACCTTGTTAACATAGGATTTTTAAATATGAATTAACTATTTTACCGCACAACCAACAGAAAATGTTAAATTAATACGATAAATTGTCAACAAAATATAAAATATATGTATCACAGAAAGATAATAAGCAGAGTTATTTAGACACCCTTATTTATAAAGTAATTGAAATGCCTGTCCTAAATTTGAGTCTAGTCACCGATTTAGGTCAACTTTCCCCTATAAATGCACAAATCAGCTCTAATTTCAGATTTTAGAGCCATAAGTTAAAAATTACTCCCATGTTTTTTGCTTGTTGATCCATTAGTTATTGGGTATTTTATTACTTTGGGTGTCTAGATAACTCCCATTTTATTACTTTGGGTGTCTAGATAACTCCCATGAAATACATCCATGTATTTCATCCTTTGTGCCGCACCAAATGTAGGGGCTTTTATCGGGTGACCAATTCATCGGGAATGAATTAGGACAACCAGAGGTTGCCCGTAGGGTGAGCAACAAGGATGTTTCTCATCTAAACGCGTTTTGCCATAGTTATCTTCGGCATATACGCCATCGCGGTAGAGCATATGAAAATGGATATTTAAATTACTTCGGGCGTCCTGACCTTCCCCCTCTGGGGCCAGCCTCCGGCTGTTCAAAATAGCTCCCGGCGATTTTGTCAGCGCTGAGCCAAGTCGTTGGGTCAGTGTGACCGCACCCGTTTGTGCCGTCTGTTTGTTGTAGTCTGCTTTTTTAGTGATATGTGTGGCAAGTGTGCGATAGACAATACCCAGTACTTTCCCCTTGATGCGAGGATAACTAGCAAACAAAAATCTAAGTTGAAAAGGGAAGCTCAATACCCATTGCCTAATGGGCTCATGAGGCAACACATCATCAACCAGCAAGGCGGCGCTTTCTGCCATTCGCCGCGCAGCACAGCTGGGACAAAATCCTCGGCGTTTACAACTGAATGCGACCAGGTGCTCATGGTGACAATTTTCACAACGTACTCGCAAAAAAACATATTCCAAACGACCGCACTTGAGGTACTCTTCAAATTCTGACCGCACATACTTGGGCAAATATTTATCTTGTTGCCCCATGAGATTCAGAAACTGCGGGTAATATTTTTCAACAATTTGATAAAGAAGGGTTTGCTCTGGTTTATGACGTTCATACTTTACCGTTCCCTCTTTTCTGGCCCCTTTACAAGAGACATATAACACACCTATGCTGTGATTACATACAGCATAGGTGTGTTTTTTTATTGTAGGTATGCTGATACTTTATAGCGCAAAAATATGGGAATTAACTGTGCAGGCCTTGGAAAATATTCCTTAAATACTGTGCCGTAGTCCTTGCTTGGTGCGTTGTATGGTCATACTTTTTTGTAGAAAACTTGCAGTAGAACGTTTTGTGACAGTTTGCATTGCGATGTAATCAATCTTCGCTTGGGTTTTAGTTAGTGTGGTTTTTACATAGCCCCTATGCTCACAATCGGCCCATAGAACTTCGGCATTCTGCTCACTCAATAAAGCGTCGAATGTACGGGCATATTCAGCAAAGTAATCGAAACTACCAGGTGAAGTCACGCTAGTGGTTCCTATTTCAAAGCCCATATTTTTTCCTTGTTGGGTGTGTAATTGATTGGCCCAAAAGCAATGGCTATCGCCAGTAAAAACTAATAAATCATCAGCTTTAACATTCATGCACTGGTTATAAAACTTCTCTCTTGCTGCAGCATAACCATTCCATGTGTCTAGAGAAATGGGAAGCTTCCAGTTTCCCATTTGTTGGGCTTTGGCTACTTTAGCTTTCGTTTTCTTGGAGAAATTAGGATGACTAATATCTACATGATCTGTGATGTCAGGCATATTAATTTTAGCCATAGGGATCTGATTACCTATCAGTCGCCATGGCTCTTGATTACTGATTGATTGAGTTAACTTATTGCTTAAAAACTCTTCCATTTCTGGATGTAAGATTGTTTGTGCTGGGTTATGTAGTTGCTCTCGCACAAACTTATCTCGAGCTTGTTGGTTAGTTATGTTGGGTAAGTGGTCACTGTAATCAACTTGTTTACTTCTGCCCGTATGTCGAGTCTCTAAGGTAATCAAACTGGCAAGGTTGCCAAATTGAAAGTGGCGCCATAGTTTAGCTCTGTCATTCACTTTTTTAGGATCCCGTATAGGCATCCATTCGTAGTAGGCTTGTAAAGATGCATCACGACGAGTGTACCAATCCCCCTCATTGACCTGATGATTTTGCGCGCCATGCAAGTATGGATTATTGGTTGACTCGTGGTCATCCCAAGTAGGAATAAGAGGATGAGCGGCATGCATTAATTTAGAACCTTGGTCTGTCTTGTATTGTGCATGGCGCGTGCGATAGTCGGCTAGAGTGATAGTCTCGTTTGCTGGTAGGTGTTCACGATTTAACAACTGTCCAGACACGCCCCCCCAGCTTTTTTGACTATATTCATACATAAAATCTCCTAAGTGTAAAACAAAGTCGATTTCGCTATCTTCCGCTATATGCTCATAGGCATTGAAATAACCAAATGGAAAATTAGAGCAAGACACAACAGCAAAGGTCAGTTTATCCATGCCTTGCTGACTTAAGGTTTTTGTTCGACCAGTTAACGAGTGAAAGTTATCAAGACTAAAACGATAAAAATAAGTTTGTCCTGGCTTTAAGCCAGTGACATCGACTTTTATCGTGAAGTCGGAGTTGGCTGTTGCTAGCTTTGTTCCAGATTTTACTATTTGCTTAAAGTTGTCGTCTAAAGCGACTTGCCAACTAACATTAGTCGAAAATAAGACCGACAAACGGGTCCATATAATAACGCTGTTGTGAGTAGGGTCGCCGCTAGCGACACCATGTGCAAATAACTGCGAGGCTTGGTCTTGTTGGTTTGTGCCGTTGGCCGCAACAGCAAACACAGAAGCTGACGTGCCGACTAAAAAACTTCTACGTGTGATTAAATTCATGATAGTTGTTCCTGAACAAACAAATGAAAACATCCCCTAAGGAGTTTATTCCCAAGGGGATGCTTATGAAGGGACTGTGTTAGTTAAAAGTCGTAGGTCAACTTGGTGTATACATAGCGGCCAGAAATACTGTGTACACGGCCAAATGTTCCGAAGCTTTCATCTGCTAAGGGAGGGTATTTATCAAACAAGTTTTTTACCCCGAATGTTACCCGCAACCCTTGTAGTGCGTCTTTCTTGAATTTATGACTAATATAGGTATTCACTTGCTGCCAAGCATCTATTTTCCAGCGTTGGTCCACACCATCAATAGTTGTTTTAGCGCTAGATTCTTCAAAGTCCCCCACGTATTCCCAAAACAATGCACTGGTCCAGTTACCGATATTCCATTTTACTGAAGCATTTGCTTTCCATTCTGGACGACCATTTACCCCCACTAATTGGCCAAGTGAGCTCACTGGCAGGCCCGCATTAATTAACACTTGTGATTCGTTGCCAGGAAATGACTCTACACCTTTAAGATGCGCGGCAGAAAAATTATAAGTGAATTTTCCATACTCGCCATCTGTTATGTATTGAGCGGTATAGTCAACGCCACTAGATTTGCGTTGGTTAAGATTCATGTATGGGTCGTAAATACGCAATATTTCGCCGGCCGGAGTAATATCGGTACCATCAAATAACGCAAGGTCTTCATCAGTAGGTGTGGCTCGCACAACGTTAGAGTTATTAGTTCCATCTCTCAAATATAGCTGGTCTAGGGCTGATTGGTTCCCAGCCCCCAAGACTCCAACCACATCACGCTGCACAACTTCCCAATAATCAATGGCAAGTGTCAGGTTTTGAATGGCACTAGGGGTGATTACTAAGCCTAAACCACGGTTGTAAGAGGTTTCAGATTCGAGATTAGATGATTCACGAATAACCGCAACTTGGTTGCCTTTACAATTGGTATAGTTACCTTCAATCAAGCCCTTTTGCAGCATGGCTTCACATCTGGCGTAATCCACAGTTGAAGACTGGCGCTGCACTGCACTGGAGTTAATTTGCACTAAGTTAGGCGCGCGAAAGCCTTTTGACCAACTTGCACGGAGCATAAAGTCGTCATTCAAAGCCCATGATGCAGCAATACGTGGAACAACAACACTTCCAAAGTCAGAAAAATGCTCCAAGCGCGTGGCTGTTTGTACGTCTATCGCTTGGACTAATGGAATAGCCTGCCTGGGAGACACCAATGGAATGGCCAGCTCAGCGAAGGCAGATACCACACTGTGATCTCCTGATAAGTCATTTGTGGGACTGTCACCTAAGGAGTTACTTTGGTGTACAGCGCCAGATATGGCGTCTACGTATGGTTCTGTGCCATCTAGTCGTGAGTCTCTATCGTCACTAAAGCTTTCGTAGCGGTACTCTAAGCCAGAAGCAAAACCCACGCTGCCAGCTGGCAAACTAAACAAATCACTATTGGTTATTTTGAAGTCAACCAATGCAAGTTCGGTATCTCCTTTTTTATCAAGATTATCATAAATGGCAGATACTACTTCAGGTGAATTACATGCGCCACAGAAGGGGTTGTATGCATCAGGGGTAGTTTTGTTAATCGCTGCTTGTAGCTTACTTACCGACACCGCGTAATTGGTTTTGTCTTTACTAATGGCCGTTGAATACATCGCCGCGGTATCAAAATCCCAATCCCCCCATTGCCCATTTAGGCCAATTAATGCTCGGTAGGTTTCATTGGTAATAGTTGCCTGTCGAGGAATAACTGTATCGGTTACCCGATATGAGCGCAGCACTAAGTCGAGCCCTTCACTTGAAATATCGCTGGTATTAGCTAAGCGATTTGGGTTGGCACTGCCATCAGCTAGATTGATATTTCCAAAGGGGTTCCAGTAAGCATCTTTTGAGATGGTGACATATTGATCTGTCAATATTCGTGCAGAATCACCTTTGCGTTTTGTTTCTGCGTAATAAGCACCTAGTTCTCCATATAATTGTAAGTCAGCACTTAGGTCGTATGTTATAACTGAGAATAAATTGGCGCGATGACGTTCGGAAAATAAGTCTCGCTCTTGCTCAAGGTCGTGATACATGGGGTTGTCATTTTCATAACTCCAATAACCATTATCAATACAAATGTCATCACTGATATTTGCTAAACAACCTGTATTTGTAGTGGGTTGAACATGAAACCTACCTGAAGAGTTAGTTAATACTGTACCGTCATCTAGAGTAATAAGCCCAGAGTCTACTTTATCAAAGTATCCATGTCCGCCAATTGAAGTACGGTTATCAAAGGCATTGTTGCCCTCAAAGTCAGTTCCTTCTAAAAAAGGGGTACGGTTGGCCACGGCATATTTGTATCTAGAAGCAGGTACCGCATTACGGTGACTATATCCACCATATATAGAAAAATGCCCTTTACCGTCAGCAAACTCATTTCCGCTACCAAGCGTGAAATTAATGTCTTTTTTGCCTAAAGTGGTTTCTTTACCATAGCGCAGTGTAGCTCGCGTGCCTTCATAATCATCAGCCATGACGGTATTGATAACACCAGCCACCGCATCGGCACCATACAATGCTGATGCACCGTCGCGCATGACTTCAAGCCTAGATACCCCTGCAGTAGGAATGGTATTGGCGTTATAGGTCACAACAGGTACAGAATTACTATTTTGCCAACCGGGGTGAACGGCCATGCGTCGTCCATTAATTAGCATTAGTGTGTTCCCCGTACCAACAGAGCGTAAATTAACGGATGCTATATCACCGCGGACTGTGTTTACTCCACCAGAAAAATTGGTTTCATTAAAGTCTACATCGCCAGATTGAGGCAACATACGTAGTAGTTCAGCGCCGTCTGTGGCGCCAAAAGCAGCGATATCTTCACTGCTTAGCATTGAGATTGGCAGAGTGCTTGAAATATTGGCTCCGGCTATGTAAGAGCCAACAACTACGACCTCTTCGATATATTCGTCTTCTTTTGGTTGTGTTGAAGATTGTGTTTTTTGAGATGTTGCTGGCTTACTCTTTTTTACTATTACAATTGCACCACTAGCACTTTGTGTCGCTTTATATTGACTGCCTTGCAGTGCGGTATTAAGTGCATTGACTAAACTGTCAGATGTTGTCACCGAGCGGATAATAAGACTTTTATCAATACCCTCAGGTAGCACAATCACTTGATCATATTTTTCAGATAATACCGAAACAGCATCCACTAAGCTTTGTTGTTTTATTGAGTAGTTTTCTGCAGCCAGTACCGGTTGAGAAGTCCCTAGAGCAAGAGCGATAGTCGCAGCCAATAGACGCGGTCGATGGTTAGTGAACATGTGTGAATACTCCGTAGTTATTTAAGTTTTGAAATAGTTGATTTACTTACATAACGATTAGCTTTGGCATCTGTTTCAGTGCAATTAACAGATTCACAAAACCTTCATAAACACAGAGCTTTAATTTTTTAGCCATATCACGCCCATAGAGTCGATATGCCACTGAATGTTGTGGCTTACTTGCAATGCATCTAAAAATTGATTCAATTGATTTAACCTAAAAGAAGCGGTAACAACCTGGTTGCCAATCTGGGGGTGAGCTAGTTGAATAGGGTCTTGTCGATATCTATTTAGCACGCCTACAATTTCAGCAATAGTTACCTGTTGAAAAGAGAAACGCTTGCTGCGCCAACTCGCAAATTGCTTCTGTTGATTGGTGCTTATATCTGAAAACTCGCCAAGAGCACTAACAGTGACAGATTCAGAGGCGATTAAATCTTCCTCGAATGCTCTGTTACTTACATTCACTCGACCCTCTGCAACTTCTACTTTTATAGACTTATTGCGTTTTAACACTTCGAATACTGTGCCTAATACTGTTACATCAAGGTCATTAACAGTCACAATAAACGGCCTTTGTGGATCTTTAGAAACCTTATATATGGCGTCACCAGTTAACTGTGAAACCTTTCGTTGTTGTTTATTTTGAGTAACCAGTATATGGCTTTTCGCCCCTAAAGTAATGATTGTGCCATCAGGTAAGATAAAGTCTGCTATTTCACCCCGTGCAGTTTTAAATTCGAGCGGCGGTGAAACACTTACTTGTTGATAAACCAAAAGAAATGAAACTAACGCCACACATGCAGCTAATAAGCTAAAAGGATTAGCTAACTTTTTATGTGACGGCTTTTTAGTTCTTTGTTTTAAATATGCCGCTTCGCCAAGTGAGCTATAGCGATTTTGACGATGCATAACCTCTAAATCCCGGAAGCATTGCATGTGCTTGTCGTCTAAACTCAACCATGCTTTAACTTGCTGTTTTTGTTCTGGCTCACACATCCCTGAGTGCAGTAAGTGATGATATTTTCTGGCTTGTTGCCAAACAGCCTCACTGTAATGTTGATTTAGTTTCATTGACAGCTTCCTTCTATTGCTAAATATGCAATGTTGTCAACGGAGCTACCTTGCTCCCAAGTATTAATTGATTGATCTAAAAGATTTTGCGCAGCTACTATCGTTCGACTGATATTGGCGATAGGTAGTCCGGTTTCTTTAGCTATCTGCCGATAACTTTTACCCTCTATGATACTCATTGTCATTAACTGTTTTTGTTTGTCGCTAAAGGTCGAAATAGCTTGTTCGATCAAGGTGTTGCGTTCTATTTGAAGGGCTGATTGCTCCGCTGAATCTTCAAAAATAGGATCTATATCTAATTCTTCAAAGATTTGATCGATAACCTGCTGTTGTTTATCAATTCGTCTAAATTGATCAATGAAAAGGTTTCGTGCAACTGTGTAGATAAATGCTTTGGGGTTCTCGATTCGATGTTGGTCGCAAAGCTCTGAATATTTACAAAATGCTTGTTGGGCAATGTCTTCTGGATCAGGCGGGCCTGGGCCAAATCGAGCATGTAGTTTGGCGCATAGTTCTGACCAATACTGTTGATACAGTTGGTTAAAAAACTTCGATTTCATAAATATTATCGTCAAGCTTAAGGCTCCGAGAGAGTATGACGTTTACGTTACATTTTTATGAAAGGTAACGTTTCAGTCAAAGTGGTTCTTAAAGTAGACGAATGAAAGACAGGACTGTTTCAGACTTTCAACAGTTATTTAGACTCCCTTACTTATAAAGCACCCAATAATCACTAAATGAACATGTGGTCAATAATGGGAATATTTGTTTATTTGATTTTTATATTAGGAATTTAAACTTATTTCGATATTGAACTAGATAAATTCAGCAAAGTACCTGATTTAACTAAAATTTCAGGCAGCATG
The DNA here is from genome assembly GCF_009796765.1 of Paraglaciecola sp. L3A3. Lineage (NCBI taxonomy): Bacteria > Pseudomonadati > Pseudomonadota > Gammaproteobacteria > Alteromonadales > Alteromonadaceae > Paraglaciecola > Paraglaciecola sp. L3A3. The sequence goes on along the minus strand of NZ_CP047023.1, from coordinate 36,502 downwards.
AGCCAACCAAGTTTGTTGGTCAGTTTTAATGAAAGTGAAAATAAAGTATTTAGGCCTGTTGAAGTAATACCCTGGCCTTTGCCATCCCTCGTATTCGTTGATGGTCGGTATGTTGTTTGAATTGTTGTAGCATGTGTTCGCTGCCAACAGCTGTATGAAAGTGTTGTTCAAATTCTGTGGTCAGAGTGAGCGCGCAGTGGTTTATTTGTTTAAGCGTTGTTTAAATATACGATTATTTTTTTCCGCTAATTTTTTGGTTTGTTCTAAATGATAGGCACCTGGTCTAGGCTGATACTTTGGGTTTTTGGTGGGCATTTCAGCTTTCATTTCTTTTAATGAAGCCTCTAAATGCTTAGCGAGGGCTATGACTTTTTTCGGCTGTTGAGCAGCCAAATTGTTTTGCTCGTTAGAGCTGTTTTACCAAGCCACCCATAATAATTTGACTAAATATAAAGACAAGCTAGGCTTTGATTAGGAAATAAATCAAAGGATTGATGTCATGCCCCAGCCACGTAGTAGTCAAATTTCTTTATCGGATACCCCTTATTACCATTGTATTTCTCGCTGTGTGAGAAGGTCTTTTTTGTGTGGTGTAGATAGTTATTCAGGCCAGAGTTATGAACATCGTCGAGGCTGGGTTGAAGAGCGCTTATTGTTTTTATCATCTGTATTTTCAATCGACATATGTGCTTATGCAGTGATGAGTAATCACGTGCATGTGGTGCTACATGTAGATGTCCAACAAGTGATGGATTGGACAGATAGTGAAGTGGTTGAACGCTGGCACCGTCTACATAAAGGCACATTACTCACTCATATGTTTGTCAGGGGAGATACATTAAGCCAAGGTCAACAGCTAAGTATAAACGACACCATAACCGAGTATCGAAAGCGCTTGCATGACATTAGCTGGCTTATGCGTAATCTGAATGAATACATTGCCAGAGAAGCCAACAAAGAAGATGACTGTACTGGCAGATTTTGGGAAGGGCGGTTTAAATCACAGGCTTTGTTAGATGAAGCCGCATTATTGGCCTGTATGGCCTATGTTGACCTTAACCCGATTCGAACCAAGATAGCTGATACCCCAGAAACGTCAGAGCACACCAGTATTAAACAACGCTTAGAATCGATAAAATGTGCCACCACAACACATTCACTGATGCCTTTTGTTGGTAACCCTAGACAATATATGCCTAAAGGTATCGCATTCTCTCTCAAAGACTATTGTGAGTTAGTGGACATAACAGGCAGAATAATCAGAAACGACAAAGCAGGGCATATAGACCATCAGCAACAACCCATCCTACAAAGGTTAGGCTTATCAGACGAACAATGGTTAACCCTTACAACAGAGTTTGAAAAGCATTTTTGTTATGCAGCAGGGGCAGAAATGATGATGAATCAGTTTAAAGCACGCACAGGTCATCAACGCATACGAGGAATGGGTAAAGCAAAAACATTGCTACGCTGCGCATAATCTCAATATAGCAGTTAACTTATCACCGATAAGGAACAGTTGTGCCCACAACACCGCTAAATTCCTATTATTTCCACCAAATAGACTGAAACTAACCTTCCGCCTCCATATTTCAATCAATCCAAGCCATTATCACGCTGAAAATCGATATTAAATATTTGGGTTAGACTCAAAATATTATTGAAACCTTATTATGGGTGGCTAGGTAAAGACTGAAAACCGATATTAAATATTTGGGTTAGACTCAAAATATTATTGAACCTTATTATGGGTGGCTAGGTAAAGACTATTAATTTGGATTGAATAACGGATATTTACAATGTCAGCCAGTCACAATTCAAGTATACCATACCTAAATAATGACCATATATTACCCCTGCCAAATCTGTGAGTAGCTTAATACGTATTTCATCGATTATGAGCGAGTGTCATTAGTGGGTACAGCAAAATGATGAAAGTACGACTTCCTGAAATAGCCTTCAGTATGTAACCGTCCGGTGATCCCATCTAGTTTAACTTAACATTCCATGGCAGTAGCAATTCAATGTCAGGCTCAGGCATACTCAGCTCTGTTAGCAAGTGCACGACATAGTTGAATGGCGTCAGTCCATTTGCCTTAGCGGTTTCGACGATAGAATAAAGAAAACGTTACCCTGACACCCATCACAAAAAATGGCAAAAAGACTTATATGTTCTAAACTTTAAGGCATTCAAATCACCAAGGATGGTCTGTTATTCCACAGTCACGTAAATCTCAAATTTCACTCATTGATACCTCTTTATATCGCTATGTTTATCGCACTACTGTTAGTCACCTATATTCCAGCAATAAGTGAATACTTACCTAAGTTATTTGGGTTTATGTAGGAATAATAACGAATGCCTCAACTACTTGTCCGGATAATAGCACTCTAAAGGAGTTATTTAGGACACCCTTATTTATAAAGTAATTGAAATGCCTGTCCTCAATTTGAGTCTAGTCACAGATTTAGGTCACCTTCCTCCTATAAATACACAAATCGGCTTTAATTCCAGGTTTTAGAGCCATAAGTGAAAAATTACTCCCATGTTTTTTGCTTGTTGATTAAGTACTTATTGGGTATTTTATTACTTTTGGTGTCTAGATAACTTTTCTTATGTAGCGGCATAGTTATAGGGGAGCTTTTGGTGAGTAACGGAATTTTTAACATAATTAACCCTACAGGAAAGGATTACCCTTGGAAATTGGCTATCAAGGCGTTATTCAATATGGGGGATGTTATTGTTCCTCAGCATGATATGAATGATCTTATTTTAAAGACGATAAAACAAGATGCTGTTGTGCATCAGCTTTTTATATACAAACCTTTGTTATTTCTGGAATATTTTAATATTGATGTTAAAGATAATCAGGACGAAGTCGCCTATTTAAAAAGGGTTTACCATAAATTGCATTTGACTTTAGATAGGGCCGCTAACTTAGGCCTTGTAGATATTGAAGAAAAAAAACCGGAAACTAGTGATGGCACTGAGTATTCAGCATACCATTACAAGTTATCGTCAAAAGGATTAGATGTTGTTTTGCGCCTTTTTGAGCATGAAGATCAAGAAAAGAGAAATGACCAGCAAACACTTATTTCAGAACGCACCTCTAAAGCCAGTATTTCATCAGCTCGGACAGCACGTAGAGCACTTTTCGCTGCAGCTTTCATTGCTGTTGGGTCTATTGGTAATTTAGTATTTACAATTTATGTTGAGTGTTGGAAATAATAAGGAAAAAACTGTGGTTCAAACTCCCTGAAATGTGTCATTTGTCACCAAATTTACCGTTCAACCCATTAAACTATTTAGCCCGCTTTGGGCGTGAAGCAGTTGTGAATCTAGGCCCGTATTGACGAAAGTCAGGCTTAAGCTTGAAAGGAAAATCTGTGCCATTTTTAGTCGTTAAGTAGGAGTTATCTGCCAGGCAGTTGTGTGCCCAAACCAGAGCGTCGATAGTTAAACCTTACGGTGAAGTTTGTCATTATTGCTATTTAAACAGAAAAAACTTAATGTTTGCTCCAAGTAAAAACAGGAAGTCAAAAACCAACTAAGGAAACTACATTGCATATATATATTCTCGTTTTATCCATAATTCTATGCTTTCAATCATTAACTGCATTTGCTGAGAAATCCACCTTAATAAAAAATGTAAAAACTTGCTTTAGTGGTCCTTTTGAAACTCATGGAAATTGGGGGAACTTTCTCGAATCCAAAAAGAAAAATTTTAATAAGGAACTGTTTAATAAAACATTTACAAAACAACGGTTCAATACAATTAAAGCTTCGCTAGTTTGCAACAATTTCAGGTATGAAGTCGATGGATATATAGTTGAAGGTTATTATTTAAAACCTCGTAACGCATCTAATAAAAAGTTGCCTGTAGTGATATATAATAGAGGCGGCAATGCTGGATTCGGTTATGTTGCTTTTGGCCAAAAACTACAATTAATTTCAGATATTGCTTTGAAAGGATTTGTCGTTATTGGAAGTCAATATCGAGGATCTAGTTCTCGTTCTATATCTAATAATGGACATGATGAATTTGGTGGAACTGATATTAATGATGTTCTTAAACTCATTGAAATAGCTAAAGACATACCAGATGCGGATACTGATAATTTAGGCATGGTTGGCTGGAGCAGAGGTGTTATGCAATCTTATATCGCCTCTCAATCAATTCCATCTTTAAAGACTATCGTTGCTATAGCGGGAAATAGTGACGTTGAAAAAGCACTTGTATGGCGACCTAGCATGGAGAATGTGTATAAAGCTAGGGTGCCAAACTTTGATGAAAATAGATCGACTGAGTTGAAGTCAAGATCTGTAAGTATGTGGTTAGATAAAATTCCCACAAAGATGTCTATTTTACTAATTCATGGAGATAAAGATAAAAGAGTAAATGTGGAGCAATCTAAATCGTTAGCATCACAATTAAAGGGAAGAAATCATCCTCACAAATTAGTCATATACCCCAACGACAATCATGGCTTAGTTAAACATCGTAAAGAAATGACACAAGAAATAATATCATGGTTAAAAACCAGCTTAATTTAATGAAAGGTGGTTAAAAGAACTTTAGCTAATTGAATATTTCGCTCATTTTCGCCGTCCGAGACTGTAATGCGTTTGGTCCGCTTTGGGCGTTAAGGCGAAGTGGCTATCAAAAAGCACGGGATGATCGAAATTGGCACATAGACCTATGTCAAGTTTGGTTAAGTTAAACCAAGCCTTTTCCTCTGTGAGCTCTGTGCCCTCTGCGGTAAAACGCTTTTATTTCTGCCTTTTTATTCACTATCTCCTTATCCCCGCTTTTAAACTGCTTTTTCTGCCCCATGCTGCTTAGTCTGCAATATTCTGTTTTCCTCTGTGAGCTCTGTGAGCTCTGTGCCCTCTGTGGTAAAACGCTTTTGTCTTAGCTTTGCTTGTTACTTCAAGCTATCTCCACTCAGGTTAGGTAGATTAATTACGCCTTGCATGTAGTCCACAGCATGGCCGGTTAGTAACACTCTATCTTTTAATAACTCACAATTGACCAAACCGCTGCGTGCAGATATTTGCCGAGCCAGTAATGTGGTTTTGCCTAATTGTTTGGCCCAATAAGGTACAAGTTGGCAATGAGCAGAGCCAGTAACAGGGTCTTCGTTCACCCCTAAACGTGGAAAAAAGCAACGGCTGACAAAGTCTTGTTGCTCACTTTTTGCACTGACAATTACTCCGCGTTTGTCTAATTCAGCCCATTTGCTGAAATCAGGTCTGATATTTTTTACATCATGTTCAGAATTCAATACCACAAGATAGTCATCAGCTACTAATATATCTAACGGCTCTATGCCTAAGCCAGCTAACAACAATGACGGAGCTTCAATATTAATAGGCATGTTAATGGGGAAATCCATGGTGTAACCGTGCTTACTTTTTGCCACTAACAATTCACCACTGCGAGTTTGAAATCTTATAACTGATTCTATAAATGCTAGGTGTTGGTACAATACATGTGCCGCTGCCAGTGTTGCATGGCCACAAAGATCTACCTCAGCTTGTGGGGTAAACCAACGTAAGTGAATATGGTTATTCGATTGCACGAAAAATGCGGTTTCGGATAAATTATTTTCTTCAGCTATTTTTTGTAACAGCTCATCCTCTAACCATTCATCTAATGGACAAACTGCCGCAGGATTACCTTCAAATACATTAGAAGCAAAGGCATCCACTTGGAATAATTTTATTTTCATAGCGATCCCCAAATAAGAGTTTAAAGTTCGGCTCTTAGCGCTGCAATGACAGGCTCCACTTCTGGCCTAACACCTCGCCACAAATAAAAACTTTCAGCCGCCTGCCCTACCAACATGCCTAAACCGTCAGAAAAACGTGTCACCCCAAGTTGTTTTGCATGACTTAGAAAGACAGTAGGTTTGTCGCTATAACTCATGTCATAAACAAAACCACAGCTGGCAATGACATTATCTGCAATAGGTGGTAATTCACCAGACAAACTGGCTGAAGTGGAATTAATGATCAGGTCAAAAGGCTCTGTTTGAGCGACTAAATCACTAAAACCACAAGCTTGAAGATTATTTTGCGGTATAAGCGAGGCTAACTGCTGCGCTTTTGATTCAGTTCGATTGGCCACCAGCAATAAAGAAGGCTGTAACGCTAACAAAGACTGTAGTGCCCCTCTAGCTGCTCCACCGGCACCTAGTAATAAAATTCGAGCGCCTTGATTAACGGCTTTTAAACGTAATAAATCTTGGACTATGCCGGGACCGTCTGTAGTGTCACCCAAAAATTTACCGTTAGCTTGGCGAATAATAGTATTTACCGCGCCAGCTAATTGGGCCCCTGTAGAAAGTTCATCCACCCATTGGGCGGCTTGCTCTTTAAAAGGTGCAGTCACATTACAACCTTTAGCGCTAGGATCTGCAAACAATTCATCTAGCGATGGTTTAAAGTTTTCTATGGTCGCAAGTTGGCGGGCATAACTAATAACTTGTGCGGTTTGTTGTGCGAACATAGAGTGGATCTGCGGAGACTTACTTTGCGCAATGGGATTACCAAAAACAATATATTTGTCGATCACTACAGCCACTCCCTAGGATGTAAATAGTTTTCATAAAGATCCGCTTCTTTACTACCAGGTTCAGGTTGATAATCATATTCCCAACGAGCCAGTGGTGGCATAGACATCAAGATGGACTCGGTACGGCCACCGGTTTGTAAACCAAACAAAGTGCCTCTGTCCCATACCAAATTAAACTCAACATAACGACCACGTCTATATAGCTGGAAGTCTCTTTCTTTTTCTGTAAAAGGTGTGTCTTTACGTTTTTCGATGATCGGCACATAAGCATCTAAGAAAGCATTACCAATAGATTTCATGGTTTTAAAGCTTGTTTTGAATCCTGGTTTATTCAAGTCATCAAAAAACAAACCGCCAACACCACGAGTTTCCCCTCTGTGTTTTAGGAAAAAGTATTCGTCACACCACTTTTTATAATCGGGGTAAACATTATCACCAAAAGGTTCGCAGGCTTTTTTCGCCACTTTGTGCCAATGTACAACATCTTCTTCAAAGGGATAAAAAGGGGTTAAGTCAAAGCCACCACCAAACCACCAAACCGGCTCTTCCCCAGGCTTTTCAGCAATAAAAAAACGTACGTTAGCATGGGTAGTAGGTACAAATGGATTACGAGGATGAATAACTAATGAAACACCTACCGCTTGAAAACTTCTACCGGCTAATTCAGGTCGAGCAGCGGTTGCTGATGCTGGTAACTCCCCACCAAATACATGAGAAAAGTTAACGCCTCCTTGCTCAATTATATTGCCTTTAGTGATAACACGTGTGCGGCCGCCCCCACCTAACTCACGCTGCCAATTATCTTCGATAAAGTGGCCTTTACCATCTACCAGCTCTAAAGTTTGACAGATATTATCTTGCAATTTTAAAAGGTATTTTTTTACTTTTTCAATATTGGGGCTTGTATCGTCAGTCATTTTACACATTATCTCTTATGATTTGTCCGGTAATTCCGTGACGTATTTTACTTGGGTTAGCACTTTTTCCTAATTCACCAGGTATCAACACCACTTGTTGTGGAAACTGTTGAATTACTTCTTGTTCACTAATGGCAGCAGGCTGACCTGTTAAGTTAGCACTAGTAGAAACCAAAGGTTTATTGAATAACTCACATAACGACTGTACGAGAGGATGAGCACTGACTCTTACCGCAATCAATTCAGAACCTCCAGTTAACCAAGCAGGCGCATTTTTAGCGGCAGGCAATAACCAAGTGTTGGGTCCTGGCCAGCTAGAAAATATTTCGGTACGCTTATACATAGGAATCGCAGCATCATTTACGTAAGGTAATAATTGCGAATAACTTCTCGCCACTAAAATCAAACCTTTCTCTATAGGTCTTTGTTTTAATGCTAGCAAAGCCAAGACTGCTTGTTCTTGATCTGGATCACAACCTAGACCAAAAACAGCTTCAGTGGGGTAAGCAAAAATCTTTCCAGCCAAAAATTCTGTTAAAAGAGAATCTTCATTTTTTAATAATTTCATTAGATAAAATAGTCTTAGTGATTAAACGCAGTTAAGTGCAATGGTAAATATGAGAAAAAACAAAGCAGGTCATTCTACCGACTTTTTATAACCGCACAACTTTTGAGGGCACTGTAAAACCTCTTTCCCTGACAAGACTTTTTTAATCAATACAGGCCATTGGCATTCAGGACAAGTGGCGGTAACGGGGGGGGAGTTCAGAACGTATTTACACTTTGGGTACTGATCACAGGAATAAAAAGATTTACCGAATTTGTTAGCACGTTTACTTAGATGGCCCTTTTTACAAGCAGGGCAACTAACAGTGGTTTCTTCGGCTTTATTAGTAGACTCAATATAGTGACAAGTAGGAAAATCACTACAGCCTATAAACAAGCCAAATCGCCCTTTTTTGATCACTAGTGACGATTGACACAAAGGGCATGACGAGCCGTCAATCACCTTTATATCTGCATTTTCGTATTCGTGGAGAGGTTTGGAAAAATCACATTCAGGGTAATTACTGCAGCCAATAAAGGCACCAGATTTACCGCGACGAATATTTAATTTAGCTTGGCACTTAGGGCACGGACCAAACGCCTGCTCTGACGCTTGGTCATGGGTAGAAAATAATGAATGGTCAATTTTAGACACTTATTTTACACATTTAATGCAGTGGCCCTTCAGGCTCTTCAAATAATAAATCTTCCATTTGAGCATAAGCATTCTCTTTACCAGGTACATTAAATAGGACCATAAGGACTACCCATTTCATGTCTTCTAAACAAAATTCTTTGGAATCAATTTCCATCACGCGATCAACCACCATTTCTCGAGTAGAAGAATCCAAAACATTAATTTGTTCTAAAAACATCAAAAAACCACGACATTCAAGATCCAGTCGCATTTCTTCGTCTTGTGTATAAATACGGGTGACAAATGAGGTGGGACCTTTGGCAAAATAAGGTTTTATATCGGTTTCTTGCAAAGCCGCAAGTTTTTCTAACCAAGAGAGCGCTTTATAAATTTCATCGTGATGAAATCCAGCTCTAATTAGCTCATCGGTTAATTCGTCTTGATCAACTCGAATTTCCGTTTCGTTGTGAATAAAGTTCTCAAACAAATACATGAGGATATCGAACATTTTATTTTTCCCCCAATTTAATGTAACCGCCTGGTACTGCGCTGACTAAACCACACAACTCATACTCTAATAATTTTGACATTACATCTTCAACAGCAATGCCACTGCGTTGCGCCACTAGATCTAATGACGTAACTTCAAAATCTACACTATCTAACAATTTGTCTGATGCCAAGCTCTGATCTGAACTTTTTTGCTCAATTGTTTGCTTTGCATTCAAAAAAGGTAAGTTAACACACCTAAACTCTTCATTTATATCTTCAATACAGGTTACCAATTTTGCCCCTTGTTGAATTAAATAGTTACAGCCAGTTGCCATAGGGTTATGAATATTGCCAGGCACAGCAAAAACTTCTCTATTTTGCTCTAAAGCATATTTAGCGGTAATTAACGATCCACTCTTAATCGCGGCTTCAACAATAAGAGTACCAACAGCCAAACCACTAATGATTCTATTTCTTCGAGGAAAGTTTTCAGGTTTACTGGGCACACCCGGTGAAAACTCAGAAATAATCACACCATCGGATGCTAAAATTGTTTCAGCTAACTTTATATGGCGCTTAGGATACATTTTATCAATAGCGGTACCTAAAATAGCAACTGTAATATGTTTACCTAATAATGCCCCTTGGTGCGAAAAACCATCTATGCCTAAGGCTAAACCACTGGTTACTGTCCAGCCTTGCTCGCTAAGTTGATGAGCAAATCGCTGAGCATTTTCTTTTCCTTGGGTACTTGGGTTTCTGCTACCAACCATACCCAACTGGTGACGACTTAAATGTTTATAGTTGCCGTAACCATATAGCACAGCAGGTGGACTAGAGATTTGTTTGAGTAATTGCGGATAATCAGTATGCTCGAAATATAAAATAAAACGATTCGCTGCAGCCTTTAGCCACTGCAGGCTTGTATTTATGCGGTTTTGGTCAGGACGACAGATTATTTCCACTTGTTGGCTATTGAAGCCTAATTGTTCTAGCTGTTTAGCCGGTAATAACAATAATTGACTAAGTGTCAGCCCATGTTTTTTTTGCAACTTAAGTAAACTGGCAACAGAAAATTTGGGTATCTGTGTCAGTTTAAGCCAATCTAATAAAGCATCAGATTCTTGGTAAGCCTCAATAAATTCAACATCCTGTTGCACATTTTCTCCTTAGCTCATGGTTTAGCGACTATCATTCCTCTTTTAATAACTTTAGCTGACTCAGTAATAAGTGCATAACTGGCATTCTCAAATGTTTTGAACACCAACACCTCGCCTACTTTAATTGCTGGTTGTTCAATTTCGTCACCACGATTAAAGGCACTACGAATGGCATTACTTTCGCCGGCGTATTTAGGCGTATAACCGTCAATAATATTAGGACCTTGGCTATATATTCCCATAACCGTGCCCGCGTCTAGGTGGTCACTGCCAATGTCTAATATCACAACATTGTATTTACCTAATAGGTTATGTTGTTCTAAATCACCAATAATATAACCATTTTGTTGTTCCGCAGCTTGAAGAGTAATATCACCTATGTTTAAGTTTTTATAAGGAATGATCCTGTCGCCACGCTTAATTTCTAGAACTGCTTGGTTGATTTTAAGTAAGTTTTCTTTCTTTAGCTCACTTTTGATTGGCTGAGCTTTAGCTAGATGTCTAACCTGCAAACCAATCAGCTTACCTTGCATGTCGTATAACTCATTTTGCGCTCTAATAATCTGGTAATCACCTTTAGGTTTGTCTATTGATTTACCTAAAACTAAATTATCTGTTTCATAACGCACAGCCCCTTCGTGATTACCCAACACATAAGGATTTTTTTCATATGAATCTGCAGACATTATCATTTCATTTGTGATGTAAGGGCTAATAACTGACCAAGGTAAAGCAGGAATAGCCTGCGCTTGTTTAATTTTTTTTTGCCCTTCAGGAGACAGTTTCATTCGTACTTTAGCTTCATCTCGAACCAAATCAAGGACTATATCCCCCTGATTATTCTTGGTTAAACGCAACTCATCTCCTGGGTAAATTAGATGAGGATTTGATATATGTACATTAGTTCTCCATAACTCAGGCCACAACCAGGGTTTTGACAAATACATATTTGAAATGTCCCATAAGGTGTCTCCCTTTTTTACTACGTAGACTTGAGGAGCTGAATCTTTTATGTTTAATACGTCGGCAAATGAAACAAGCGGCAATAAAAACGCAATTGCGAGTAGCTTAACTAATCTTTTAATCATCATTGTTTAATACACCTTGATGCAGTCACTGTTATGTTTTCGATCCATTTAAGCTAGAATAGCCCATGCTGAAATGGTTTAAATAGCTTAATCTATTTGATCGTATAGCAAATAATACACAGACCAATACAAATGGATACTTAGTTACCTAATGTCGCTATTGGTTTAATCGGTTTCAGAGTCACTATTTATGTGGCTCATTATAGTTGAATAATAGAATGGCAATATTAGATGTTTTGCGTTTTCCTGATGAGAGATTACGCACAGTCGCAAAAAAAGTAGACAAAATAGATAGTGCAATAACGACCTTAGTGAACGATATGTTCGAAACTATGCGTGAAGAAAATGGCATAGGACTAGCCGCCACCCAAATCAATGTTCATAAACAAGTTGTGGTGATGGATGTATCGGAAGAACAAGATAATTCGCTGGTATTTATTAACCCAGAAATCACCCATATGGATGGTAAAACCATAAGTGAAGAAGGTTGTCTGTCAGTGCCAAATAACTTTGCTCAGGTTGAACGAGCTGAAAAAATCACTGTTACTGCACTCGATAAGAAGGGTGAAAGTTTTACTATGGATGCAGAAGGCTTATTGGCCATTTGTATTCAACATGAACTCGATCATTTAAAAGGTAAGTTATTTGTTGATTATCTATCACCATTAAAACGCCAACGGATCAAAAAGAAACTTGAGAAAGAAGCTAAGTTAGCGGCCAAAGGGTAATTTTAAATTGAGCACACGGTTAAAAGTCATTTTTGCAGGCACGCCTGAATTTGCAGCTTTGCATTTACAAGCGTTAATTGATTCTGAACATGAAGTAGTTGCAGTATACAGCCAACCAGACCGCCCTGCTGGCCGTGGAAAAAAACTGCAAGCCAGTGCAGTGAAACAATTGGCTGTCGAACACGAGATTGCGGTTTATCAACCTGAATCATTAAAAACGCCAGAAGCTCTGCAAGAACTAGCGGCATTACAAGCTGACATAATGATAGTCGTTGCATATGGGCTTATATTACCCAAAGCAGTGCTTGAAACACCTAAGTTGGGTTGTCTAAATGTGCATGGTTCTTTATTACCTAAATGGCGTGGAGCGGCTCCTATTCAACGCTCTATTTGGGCTGGCGATAAAGAGACGGGTGTAACCATAATGCAAATGGATCAAGGACTAGATACAGGTGCTATGTTGTTAAAACATGCCTTGCCAATTGAACCTGACGATACCAGTGCTACCTTATATCAAAAATTATCTGTAATAGGCCCACAAGCTTTAATAGATACCATAGAACAGTTACCTCAGCTACAAGCTGAGGTACAAGATGAAACGTTAGCCTCTTATGCCCATAAATTATCTAAAGAAGAAGCGAAAATAGATTGGCAATTAGATGCCTATCAAATTGAAAGGAACATTCGTTCTTTTAACCCTTGGCCGGTCGCTTTTTTTAACGTTCAAGATACTAATGTAAAAGTATATTCAGCTGAAGTTGTTGAAAAAAGTCAAGAAAATATTCCATGCGGGCAAGTTATCAAGGCTGATAAGGCTGGCATCTTAGTTGCGACTGGAACGAATCAATTATTACTAAAAACATTACAACTACCGGGGAAAAAACCTATAGCCGTTGCTGATGTTTTAAATGGCCGCGCAGATTGGTTTGCTCAAGGTGAAATTTTACGATGAATATTTTTAATCTAAGCAGTCAGCTATGAAAAACCATAAAGGTCGTCAAGTTGCCAATTTACGCGCTGATGCAGCCAAAGTCTTATTTCAAATTCTTGAAGAAGGTCAATCAGCTAGAGAATGTTTACCTCTCGCTCAGGCTCAGTTAAAAGATCAAGACAAAGCTTGGTTGCAAGAGATGGTCTACGGGGTGTTACGCCACCTACCGATTTTGCAGTTTTGGTTAAGGCAACTGCTAGATAAACCATTAAAAAACCGTTTTAAAATAACCGAACATCTGATTATGTTAGGTTTTTATCAGCTCGCTTTTAGTCGTGTCAGCCAACATGCCGCTGTTTCTGAAACTGTAGCGGCCTGCCAGTCATTAAACACATTAGCAATGAAGGGCTTAGTTAATGCCATTCTGCGTACTTTTATTCGTGAAGACATGGCAAACCAAGCAGCTCCTAATGAACAAATAGCCTCGGGGTTACCCAAGTGGTTATACAAAAAATTAGAGAATGCATACCCAACACAACTTGCTCAACTGGTTGATAATATGCAGATTAAAGCGCCTATCTGGTTGAGAGTTAACACCCAGAAAATAACTATTGCTGAATTTAAACAAGCCTTATCTGCAGAAAATATTGAATTTCAAACTTCAGAAAATCATATAAGCGGACTAATTTTAGCTAAAGGTTGTGACGTGACTACACTGCCTGGTTTTGCTTTAGGCTGGTTTGCAGTACAAGATGGTGCAGCCCAATTAGCGGCAGAATATTTAAATCCTCAAGCTGATGAGAATATTTTAGATTGTTGCGCTGCTCCCGGCGGCAAAACTTGTCACATGATAGAGCTACAGCCAAACGTCAAAAGTATTACTGCACTAGAAGTGGATGCCTATCGAGCACAAAGGATCCAAGAAAACTTCGACCGCTTAGGACACAAAGCGACAATCATAGTCGGTGACGCTAGCCAACCTAATAGTTGGTGGGACAACAAACAATACGAGCGAATATTACTAGATGCCCCCTGCTCTGCTACAGGTATTATAAGACGCCACCCAGACATAAAATGGTTACGTAAAGCAAAAGATATAGAAGTATTGGTTGAGCTGCAAAAGCAAATATTAGCTGCAGTTTGGTCACAATTAAAACCAGGTGGCACATTGTTGTATGCCACTTGTTCGATTTTGCCTGAAGAAAACCACTTACAAATAAGTCATTTCTTATCAAATACCAGCGATGCAATTCTGGATACAAGCTTCAATAATGACTCAGTTGACAAACCAGGCAGACAAATTTTTCCAGGAGACCAACAAATGGATGGTTTCTACTATGCCAGACTGCTAAAGTCTGCTTAATAACAAGGTTTAAAGACCACATAAAAACATGAAAATAATCATTCTTGGTGCTGGCCAAGTTGGCGCGACATTAGCCGAAAATTTAGTTGGCGAAAAAAACGAAATAACGGTAATTGATTCTGATCCTGAAACATTAAGACAATTACAAGATAGGCTTGATCTGCAAGTTGTACATGGAATGGGCTCACACCCAGATGTTTTGAAAAAAGCAGGAGCCGAAGACGCTGACATGTTAATTGCCGTTACCAATAGTGACGAGAGTAATATGATGGCCTGCCAAGTCGCTTTTAGTTTATTCAAAACACCGACCAAAATAGCGCGGATTCGCTCCGAGCAATACATTATTTACCAAGAACAATTATTCAAACATCAAGATATTCCTGTAGACCACTTAATTGCCCCTGAGCAACTAGTCACCAAAGCCATCAAGCGATTAATTGATTACCCAGGTGCCTTACAAGTTGTAGAATTTGCTGACGGTAAAGCCAGCTTAGTGGCGGTTAAAGCTTATTACGGTGGTTTATTAGTAGGCCATGCATTATCCACATTAAAAGAACATATTCCTAATGTAGACACTCGTGTAGCGGCTATCTATAGACGTGGAAAACCAATCCGTCCTCTAGGCACCACTATTATCGAAGCTGACGATGAAGTGTTCTTTATTGCAGCCACCAAACATATTCGAACGGTAATGAGTGAATTACAAAAACTCGAATCAAGTTATAAAAGGATCATGATTGCTGGTGGCGGACTTATTGGTGCAGGGTTGGCCAAACTATTAGAACATGACCATAATGTGAAACTAATAGAATACAGCCAAGAAAGAGCTAAATACCTGTCAGCACATTTAGACAAAACTATAGTATTTGCTGGCGACGCTTCTGATCATGAGTTGCTCACCGAAGAAAATGTCGAACAAATTGATGCCTTTATCGCTGTCACTAATGACGATGAAGCCAACATTATGTCTGCTATGTTAGCCAAACGGTTAGGCGCTCAAAAAGCCATGGTATTAATTCAACGTGGTGCATATGTTGATTTAGTACAAGGTGGTGAAATAGATATCGCATTCTCCCCCCAACAAGCAACTATATCAGCACTATTAACCCATATAAGACGTGGCGACATAGTAAATGTTTACTCACTTAGACGAGGCGCAGCAGAAGCAATTGAAGCCATAGCTCACGGAGATCAAAATACATCTAAGGTAGTGGGTAAAAAAATACGAGAAATAAAGCTACCTCCTGGCACTACCATTGGTGCCATAGTGCGCGCAGATGAAGTTATCATTGCCCACGGCAACACAAAAATAGAACCGAATGATCACGTCATTTTGTTTTTGGTTGATAAAAAATACATTAGCCATGTTGAAAAACTATTCCAACCTAGTGCATTTTTCTTTGGTTAAAAAGCAATCAAAGATTAATATACTTAATATTTTAAAGTTGCTAAAGTTAGTTAGTGCCATGTAGTTGAACTATAAAAGACGGAATTTTGCTGTATTACTTAAGAAACTTTTTTGGGTAAATTAATATCGTTATATACGTATCAGGCGAGTATTGAGCGTTTAATTTAATATTAATTTATACCCAAGGAAGCATCTGATGTATCAACCACACTCAGGTATGAAGCAAATCGCGACTACCGATCATAGATCTAGTATAAAGAAACCTATTACCAAATTTATTGTTGTCACTTTATTATCTACATTAGTCTCTAGCTGTATGTCTACCATTCCCCAAATGGGCGATACAGATGGAAACACTATAACAGGCGGGGCTGGTGGAGGTAATGCCGAAGGTAATAATTCTAGCCTTGAACAATGTGATCAGACTTTAGGTACATTGACTGTATTTGAAGACACCAAGCAAGCATGGTGGCGTACTTACCGTTCACGATACCCTAAATTAGGTAGCACTTTACCTGTCATTCGATTAATGATTCAACAATCCAACTGTTTTGTAATCGTTGAGCGCGGGGCGGCAATGTCCTCGATGAATAGAGAGCGGCAGTTAATGCAATCAGGGCAATTAAGATCTGGTAGTAATATTGGTGGCGGACAAATGGTAGCCGCAGATTATACTTTAAGTCCGTCAATTCAATTTTCTGCAGAAGGAACAAAAGGTTTGCAAGCTGCTGGTGGCGCATTACTGGGTGGTTTAGGTTCCTTAATTGGTGGTGGAGTTAAAAAAAATGAAGCATCTACCACTCTATTATTAATTGATAACCGCTCAGGTGTGCAAGTATCAGCTGCTGTAGGTAGTGCTGGAAACTGGGATTTTAACCTGTTTAACGGCTTATTTGCAGGCCCTATAGCAGGTGGAGCAAGAGGGTTTTCAAATACGCCTGAAGGAAAAATTATCACAACTTCATTTGCAGATTCTTTTAATCAAATGGTCAAAGCACTGCGAAATTACAAACCTCAACAGGTAGAAGGAGGTCTAGGCAAAGGCGGAAGATTGACCATAGGAGGTGCCGATGATCCAATGCCGCAAGCGACAAATATTGCTCCTATTGCGCCAGCACCGCTACCTGCTCCCAACCCAGTTTATGTTGAACCTACCCCCAAAGTAGTCAAAAAACCTCGCAGTCAAAGTTTTTATATCGATGATAATTATGATGAAAAGGCTCTGAACAAATACTATGACTGGTTAAAAAACCACGCGCCTCTCATAGCGGCATTAGGTTCAATGTCTACAGAACAAATGGAAAAAGCCGGCAATGGTATGATGAATTACCGAACACTAATCAATATGTTGGTTAGTGGCATAAATTCACACAAAATTGAACTAGAAGCTTGGCCCCTTAATGTCAGACAAGAAGCTTGGGCCGTTTTAGGAAAACGAATAGAATCTCATTCGACGTTATTTGAAAAGAATCGAAAAATGGCACTGCAAAATGAAGATATAGATCCAGTATTTAGGCAAGAGCTAAGCGATATTGTATTGCTCACCAAAGAATCTTTTTTAGCAGAATAAAACAAACCAAGGCCTGTAAAAATAGCAGGCCTTTTTAACTGCGCCAAAATGTCGGAGAAAACAGAACGAGAAGAGAAAATACTTCTAGTCGTCCAAATAACATACCTAAAATTAATAACCACTTTCCGCCATCACTTACATTTGCATAAGTACCCGCAACTTCACCTAAACCTGGGCCCAAATTATTTAATGTCGCAGCTGTAGCAGTAAAAGCGGTTACATCGTCCATACCGGTACCTATTAAACAAACCATTATAATGACAAAAATCATCGCATAGGCAGAGAAAAAACCCCAAACGGCCTCTACTACTCTATCGGGTAAAGCACGTTCGCCCAATTTAACGGAATATACTGCTTTAGGATGAATAAGACGATTCACTTCTCTGTTACCTTGAACAAAAAGTAACAACACTCGAATCACTTTCAATCCGCCACCAGTTGAACCTGCGCAGCCTCCTATAAAACTAGAGAAAATCAATACAATTGGCAAAAATACAGGCCAATTTGAAAAATCAGTGGTAGCAAAACCTGCAGTAGTACTAAATGAAACAGACTGAATTAAAGCCTTGTCGAATGTTACTCCAACGTCATCAAACCAATTGTGATGTAGCAAAACCAGAAAACAAATAAGGATGAGAGAAAATTGTATCCAAAAGAAGGTTTTTAACTCTGGATCATGGATATAACCTTTTAGAGAGCGCCCACTAGCTGCTGCATAATGTAGAGCAAAATTCAGCGCCGCTATCCATAAAAAGACAACACAAACTAGGTTAACACCAAAACTATCAAAGTGACCCAAACTGGCATCGTAATTACTAAAGCCACCAATAGCGATAGTTGAAAATGCATGGCAAATTGCATCAAACCAATTCATTCCCACTGCCCAGTATGAAATGGTACAGGCAATAGTAAGCGACAAATATATGTACCAAAGATGTTTAGCCGTATCCGCAATTCTAGGCGTCATCTTAGAATCTTTCACTGGACCAGGTGTTTCAGCTCGATATAACTGCATGCCTCCTACCCCTAAAATAGGTAAAATAGCGACGGCTAAAACAATGATCCCCATACCTCCCAACCACTGTAATTGTTGGCGATAAAATTGCACCGCTTTTGGTAAAAAATCGATACCCTCGATAACAGTGGCACCAGTAGTTGTTAAACCGGAGAATGATTCAAAAAAAGCGTCTGTTGTAGACATTTGTGGCTGTTCAAGTAGTAAAAAAGGTAATGCGCCAAAACTAGCCAATACAGTCCAAAATAAAACTACGATTAAGAAACCTTCTTTCGCTCTTAAATCAAACTTATATTGCCTATTTGGATACCAAATAATTAAGCCTGTGGCTAAACATAAAACAAAAGCCATTAAAAAAGGTAAGCCACTACCATCAGCATAAATAATGGAAACAATTACGGGTGGGATCATAGTGACGCTAAGTAACGCAATAAGTAATCCTAAAATACGAATAATGGTACGGTATTGCATGGTTTAGCTTGAGCTCACTTTAATAAAACCTATTGAAGGCTTAGTTATCATAGTTATAAAAATCATTTATCTAATTATTGTCCGCAAAACATTAAATCAAAAGAGAAACTTTAAATTAATTTACACTTCCACCAGTAATAAGTTAGCACTCACATACTTTTGTGTCCCAGCAAGAATATATAAGACAATAAAAAGCTCTACAAAGCCCTAAAACAAAGGCTTATATTTTTTTGCTTTTAACTATTGTCAAAATCACCTTAAAAATTTTAAAAAATAGCTGTTAACTAGCAACAGATCTGTGTATCTTTTAGCACGCTTAATTTTTAGCTAAATAGGCGCATTTAAATTTTATCCACAAAAAAAATTTAACTTCCATAAACTTATTTTGTAAACACAATAAAATGACAAGTTATTGTTTTTTATGAAAATAAACACAAATGACATTCTGAATACTAACATAAATCTATTTAATATAGATAATCTTATCTACTTAGTTATCCACAGGAAATCAAGCTATTCAACCATAGATGAAGCAATCTAGTTATGACATGCTTCACACTACTTTAATCAACCCGAACTTGCTGAGCTTTAAATATGACAAACCAAGACAAAATACCTACCTCTAATCCTCTTATATTAGTGGATGGCTCTTCATATTTATTTCGAGCTTATCATGTACCTTACTTACAAGCTTTGTCGACATCTTATGGGCAACCAACTGGCGCCATCACAGGTGTTTTGAATATGATCAAAAGTTTGCAGAAGGATTATCCATCTGGAAACATCATTGTCATATTTGATGCGAAAGGAAAAACGTTCAGAAATGACCTATATCCTGAATACAAAGCCAACCGCCCGCCTATGCCTGATGACTTAAGAACCCAAATCGCTCCTTTACACAATATTATCGAAGCCTTAGGTTTACCATTATTGGTAATAGATGGAGTTGAAGCTGACGATGTTATAGGTACTCTTGCTCATCAAGCCTCTCAATTAGGAATGGAAACTGTCATATCTACTGGCGATAAAGATATGGCTCAATTGGTCACTCCTCATGTCAGGTTAATTAATACTATGACCAATGTAGAATTAGATGAAGCCGGTGTATTTGAAAAATTCGGAGTCAAGCCAGAGCAGATTATCGATTATTTAGCATTAATGGGGGATAAAGTAGACAACATCCCTGGTGTAGATAAATGCGGACCCAAAACCGCAGCCAAATGGTTGAATGAACACCAAACACTTGAGCAAGTGATAGAAAATGCCGAGCAAGTAAAAGGGAAAATAGGTGAACACTTACGAAATGCTATCCCCCACCTGCCCTTATCTTATGAACTTGCCACAATAAAATTAGATGTCGATTTACCAGTTGAAGTACAAGATTTAAAAGCGAATCAGCAGAATACAGATAAGTTATTAGAACTAGCAAAACAATTTGAATTAAAGAGATTAATTACAGAAGTAGAAAAAAACGCTCAATCCTCAGCGACCCCTTCTACAGGACAGCAAGAACAAAGGCCAGCTGTCGAAGTAGATTATCAGTGTATTCTCACTCAAGAAGAATTTAATAACTGGGTTGAGAAGTTAAAAAGTGCCGATTTATTTGCCTTTGATACCGAAACCACAAGCTTAAATTACATGGAAGCGGAAATAGTAGGCGTGTCATTTGCAATTTATGAAGGTGAAGCCGCATATGTCCCTTTAGGACACGATTACCTTGATGCTCCGCAACAGCTTGATAAAAAAGATGTGTTAGCAATATTAAAACCTATTTTACAAAATTCAAAAATCAAAAAGGTGGGGCAACATCTCAAATATGATAAAAATGTATTAGCCAATTATGACATTAATTTACAAGGCATTGCATTCGACACTATGTTGGAATCCTATGTTTTAAATAGTGTCGCCACTAAACATGATATGGATAGTTTAGCCAACTTTTACTTAGGCGTAGATACAATACATTTTGAAGATATAGCCGGAAAAGGCAGCAAACAGCTTACATTCAATCAAATTGAGCTTGAACAAGCAGCACCATACGCAGCAGAAGATGCTGATATCACACTTAGATTACACAATGTTCTTGCAGAAAAGCTAAAAAGTGAAACGGATTTAAATTCAATATTTACTGAAATAGAACTCCCTCTTTCCAGCGTACTTGCTCGTATGGAGCAATTTGGTGTCTTAATTGATAGCCAACAATTAGCCCAACAAAGCCAAGATTTAGCATTAAGAATTATCAATTTAGAAAAAGAAGTATACGAACTTGCTGGCGAAGAATTTAATTTAGCTTCGCCCAAACAATTGCAAGAAATTTTGTATAAAAAAATGGATTTGCCGGTACTTAAAAAAACACCTAAAGGGGCTCCCTCTACTGCTGAAGAGGTACTACAAGAGTTAGCTATCAATTACCCTCTTCCAAAATTACTTATGGAATACAGAGGATTAAGTAAACTTAAAAATACTTATACTGATAAATTACCTAAAATGATTAACATGCGTACAGGCCGTGTACATACCTCGTATCATCAGGCAATTGCTGCCACAGGTCGTTTATCTTCTACTGAACCAAACTTACAAAACATTCCAATCAGAACTGAAGAAGGCCGTAGAGTCAGACAAGCATTTGTTGCTAGACCTGGCTATAAAATAGTTGCGGCCGATTACTCTCAAATTGAATTACGTATTATGGCCCACCTGTCTGGCGATAAAGGTTTGTTGACTGCATTTGCGGCAGGCAAAGACATACATACAGCCACTGCTTCAGAGGTATTCTCTACACCTATTGATGCAGTCAGCATAGAACAACGGAGGAACGCAAAGGCAATTAACTTCGGATTGATTTATGGCATGTCAGCATTTGGACTATCAAGACAATTAAATATTACACGTCACGACGCGCAAAAATACATGGATCTATATTTTGAACGTTACCCTGCAGTGTTAACTTACATGGAAGACACCCGTACCCTAGCGAAAGAAAAAGGATACGTCTCCACTGTATTTGGCCGTAGATTGTATTTACCTGAAATAAACGCCAGTAATGGCATGCGCAGAAAAGGCGCAGAAAGAGCCGCGATTAATGCACCTATGCAAGGAACAGCAGCTGATATCATTAAAAAAGCCATGTTAGCAGTAGATCATTGGATTTCAGAGCAAACCGACAACGACATTAAAATGATCATGCAAGTTCATGATGAATTAGTGTTTGAAATAAAGGAACAAAAAATTGAAGAATATAAAACTCAAATAATATCTTTAATGGAGAATGCAGTATCTCTAGATGTACCTTTAATAGTTGAAGCTGGAGTCGGAGAAAACTGGGATGAAGCTCATTAATGAAACAATTTATTATGAAATATACAAATCCAATGTTCTTTTATAATAAATAATCAAAACGGCTTGGCATATATGCAGCGAATCAATTAAACTTAAACATGTAGGGTACAGAGGTGAGATTTATCTAACCTTTGCTTAAACCTCGGCATTTGCCGAGGTTTTTTTTTGTTTAAAAAAGATTTAATTTTTATATGAACTTTTTAGACAGCAAGCACTCTTATATATAGTTTTTGTGTGTCTCTATGTGTTTATATTTAGCCTTACTTTTCTTAGTAAGGCTTTTTTTTGAAAAATTTTTAAATATGGGGAACAAAATTCAAATATAGCTGTCTGTTCTTAGGCATGCTGAAACTTCAGCATTGTGTAGTTGTTTTTATGTGTTTTCTCAAAGTGCTTTGCCCTATACATTTGTATAGGGCTTTTTTATATTAGTAGATTAATCTTTTATCAAGCCAAACCACTGATTAAGCTTCTGTTCTAACTGTTCAAGTCCAATACCATTTAAAGATGAAAAAACCTCCACTGTTACATCACCACAAAAAGCCATAGCAGCCTCTCGGGTCATTAATAACTGTTGCTTTCGTTTTCCAGATTTTAATTTATCTGCTTTAGTCAATAAGGCTAATACCGGTAAACCTGCCGCTACAGCCCAATGAATAAGCTCTTGATCTAAATCTTTAAAAGGATGGCGAATATCCATAAGTACAACTAACCCTTTTATACTTTCCCTCTTTTGCAAATATTCGCCTAAAGATTTTTGCCATTTCTTTTTGATTTCTAATGGCACTTGAGCAAAGCCATAACCTGGCAAATCCACTAATCTGCGGGTCTCATCTAAAGTAAATACGTTAATTAACTGAGTCCGACCAGGTGTCTTACTCGTTCTTGCTAAACCTTTTTGTCTTGTTAACTTATTCAGTGCACTTGATTTACCTGCATTTGAACGGCCTGCAAAGGCAATTTCTATACCTTCATCCGCACCTAAGTGTGAAATATCTGGTGCACTTATGCTGAATTTCACTTGACTATAATAACTCACGTAAACTCCTAGAAAGCTATAAAATTTCACAGCTTCGAAATAAATTTTTATCATTATATCAGCTAAAAGTACTAGAACACCCTGCTTTACAGTAGATAATATTCAACTTATGTCATGAATTTATTTTACTCGCTGTGTAAATGTGTAAAATACTATGATCTGAAATAAGGATTAACCTGCTAATCAATTGCTTAACGAGAAAAAAATGAAAAATATAAGTCTGCTAATTTGTCTACTTTTAAGCTTTAGTGCTTCATCTTTCGCCCAAGGCGATGCCGAAAAAGGTAAAGCCAAATCTGTAGCCTGTGGAGCCTGCCACGGTGCAGACGGAAATAGTGCAATTTCAATGAACCCTAAACTAGCAGGTCAACATGTTAGTTATTTAGTTAAACAACTAAATGAATTTAAATTGGCTAGTCAAACAGGTGGAAAAGAAGGACGTAATAATGCCGTAATGAATGGTATGGCTGCAGCCCTCTCTGAACAGGATATACAAGACATAGCTGCATATTTTTCCAGTCAAACAGGTTCTGCTGGTGAGACACCTGAAGATTTTGTTGAGCTTGGTAGAAAACTTTATAATGGCGGTGATTTAGAGCGAGGTATTACAGCATGTATTGCTTGTCATGGCCCTCGAGGAAATGGCACAAGTCTATCTGGTTTTCCAGATATTAGTGGCCAACATACTGATTACATAAAAAGCCAATTAAAAGCATTCCGTTCTGGAGATCGCAACAATTCTTTAAACGGTATGATGGAAGATATAGCTAAAAAGATGACAGACAATGATATTGAAGTATTAGCTAATTACATTTCAGGTTTACACTAATCTAGTTACCGGCGATTAACTTAAAGCTCAATCTAACAAGTTAATCGCCCAATTTAATTACCAAATTGCAATATTTTTGTTAATTGTTTTGTAAAGAAGTTGTAAATTTTATTCAATCCTGTATTCTCTTGCTCCAATAAAACAACAGGGAATTACAAGCATTTTGCTTGTCAGGGAAGCGCTTAGGTAACAAAAGTTAACCTTTGATACTTATATCACTTTGAGAAAAAGGCAAGGACGAAGAATAAAGCATCAGGATGATCATAGATTAAAAGTCTTTGTTAAAAATAAAAATAATAGAAGACTCAATGGATTACATGTTTAGGATGAACAAACCTTGGGAGAAGTGTCTGCTGACACTCTTGATTTAAGAAAAAGCGATAGTTTAACTATCGCTTTTTTTATGCCAAAATTTTACACAAGTCACCCCAGTTTGGTTAAAACTAATGTAGAATGCAGCCATTAAACTAAGCTACATTGGTGTAACATGCCCAGAAAGAAAAAGTCTCGTAAAGTAGGTCAAATTGGCATACCTAAATCATCTTCAAATACTCGCAAACCTAAGCCTGCAGAGCAACGAACTAGAAAACATCTAGGTAAGCCTGCTGGGAGCCGTAATAGTGAAGTAATACTTAACAAAGATTCGGTTAATAATAACGCCCCTAAAGATCCCCGGCATGGCAGTAAAAAACCTATAGATCTATTTCCGACAGAAACCAAAAAAGAAACAACTTCAAAAGTTAAACACTTTTCCCCTGCTAAAGAATTAGAAACAATTGAAAAAGATGAAAAACTTTCATCTTTATTAGATAAAGCAGAACTAGGTAAAAAACTAAGTAAAGAAGAGCAGAATTATGTAGATAAAAACTTAGCAAGACACAAAGTTTTATGTGGTCTTCTTGGGTTAGATAATGAAGAAGAGGACACTTCTGAACATACAGCTGATCCTTTTACCTCTTTTGAATCCATCAATATAGATGACTATAAAGACTAAACCCTATGTATATTATTGCCCTTATACTTGCAGTTCTTATTGTTTTTGCTATGGCATTTTACGCAGGTACACTGCTATTTAAATTAAAGAATCAAAATGAAGCGCGGAAAATCAAGGTTAATAAACGAATCGCTAATATAACAGAAAGCATTCAAACTATTGCTAAAGCAGTAGAACAAAAACAATGTAATCTTTCTGAAGCGAGTATTCGCCTGTATCATTTATTAGAAAGTTTGCCCATTTTGGACAAGCCTGATTTTTCTCTACAATACCCAGGATTATTCGAACTTTATAATGCAGTTAAAGATTTACCTACTCATAAAGATAGGAGTCAACAGCCAAAATTAGTAACCAGAAAACAAGATATACAAAGAGAATCGTTAGAAGCAAAGTTAGAGCCACAAATCATTGCAGAAATGAAACAATTAACTCATTTTTCTATTAACCAATAGCCCTTTAAATATCCTGTTTAAACAATTTTGTACTCTTAGTACGTGCTCAAAGACTCGAAACCATTAATAATATTTTGAGCACATTTAGTATAACGGTGCCCTATTCAATTAATTTTTTCCATTTAACAGCTATTACTTGTATATAAATTGCCTTTTAGCCTACATACAGGCCTATACAAAAGGTATACTTGCCAACGTTTTTTTGAATTTTATTTAATATTTGGCAGGACAATGCAAAAGTTTGATTGTAAGACATTTCAGGGCCTAATTTTAGCGCTCCAAGATTATTGGGCACGTCAAGGGTGCGTTATTATTCAACCCCTTGATATGGAAGTTGGGGCTGGCACCTTTCACCCTATGACATTTTTAAGATCTTTAGGCCCAGAGCCTATTAGTAGCGCCTATGTGCAGCCTTGCCGTAGACCTACTGATGGTAGGTATGGTGAAAACCCTAATCGTCTACAACATTACTATCAATTTCAAGTAATGTTAAAGCCCTCACCAGATAATATTCAAGAATTGTATTTAGGATCATTAAAAGAATTAGGTTTCGATCCTTTAGTACATGATATTAGGTTTGTTGAGGACAATTGGGAATCACCTACTTTGGGCGCATGGGGTCTAGGTTGGGAAGTTTGGCTTAATGGCATGGAAGTGACTCAATTCACTTATTTTCAGCAGGTAGGCGGCCTTGAGTGCTCCCCAGTCACTGGTGAAATCACCTATGGCTTGGAGCGACTAGCTATGTATATCCAAGGCGTAGATAGTATTTATGATCTAGTCTGGACAGACGGCCCTATGGGTAAAGTCACTTATGGCGATGTATTTCATCAAAATGAAGTAGAGCAATCAGCTTATAATTTCGAACATGCAGATGTAGACGCTTTGTTTGCTACTTTTGATCAATGCGAAAAAGACAGCCAGAATTTAATTGATAAAAACTTACCATTACCTGCATACGAGCAAGTAATGAAAGCGTCCCATGCTTTCAACTTGTTAGATGCTAGGCATGCGATATCAGTGACAGAACGTCAACGTTATATTCTTCGAGTAAGAACTCTATCTAAAGCCTGTGCACAAGCTTACTACGACGCACGTGAATCCCTTGGCTTTCCAATGTGTAAAAAGGAGAAGTAATAGCCATGCGTACTGAAAATTTATTAGTAGAAATTGGAACAGAAGAACTTCCACCCAAAGCACTAGCTAAATTAGCCTCAGCCTTTAAAGATAATATTGTCAGCCAATTTTCTGAAAATGATCTTAATTTCTCTCAGGCTAATTGGTATGCCACTCCTAGACGTTTAGCTCTTATAGTCAGCGACCTTGCAGAATATCAATCAGACAAAAATGTTGAAAAGCGTGGACCAGCTGTTAATTCTGCATTCGATGCCAATGGAGAACCTACAAAAGCCGCACAAGGTTGGGCTAAATCGAATGGCATAGAAGTTTCTGAAGCCGACAGATTAAAAACAGACAAAGGTGAATGGTTACTATTTAAAGCTAATGTAAAAGGCCAACCTGTAAAAAATCTTTTACCCAATTTAATTGAAAAAGCACTTAAAGCATTACCTATTCCAAAACCAATGCGTTGGGGAACAAAAACCACCCAATTTATCCGACCAGTCCATACTGTTGCTATTCTATTTGGTGCAGATTTAATTGATGGCCAAGTGTTAGGGATCACATCATCGCGCTTAATTAAAGGACATAGATTTCATTCAGATGCACCTTTCACATTAAACAAATCTGATGACTATCTAACTGAACTAGAACGTCATTATGTATTGGCAGAGCATAATGTTCGTAAAACTAAAATACTTGAACAAATCAACTGTGCTGCTGAAAAAGAAAATTCGACGGCAAATATAGATGATGACTTACTCGAAGAAGTTACCTCTTTAGTTGAATGGCCCGTTGCCTTGACAGCGAGTTTCGACGAATCATTTTTAGCCGTACCGAAAGAAGCGCTTATTTATACAATGAAGGATGACCAAAAGTATTTCCCTTTGTTAGATAAAGATGGGGAATTAAAATCACGTTTTGTATTTATTACTAATATTGAAAGTAAAGACCCTCAAACAGTCATAAGCGGTAACGAAAAAGTCATAAGACCAAGACTTGCAGATGCTGAATTTTTCTTTAATACAGACAAAAAGAAAACCTTAGAATCAAGACTCGAAAGCTTAAAAACAATCTTGTTCCAAAAGCAGCTTGGCACCTTGTTTGAAAAATCACATCGCATAGCCACTATGGCGAATAACATTGCGTTATTAATCGATGCAGATCAAGAAGCTTCTTACCGCGCTGGTTTATTATGCAAAACTGATTTAATGACTAACATGGTCATGGAATTTCCTGATGTTCAAGGTGTAATGGGAATGCATTATGCTCGAGCAGATGGTGAATCAGAATTAGTCGCAGTAGCCCAAAACGAACAATACATGCCGCGATATGCTGGTGATTGCTTACCCACGTCCAACGTTAGTATTTGTGTAGCTTTAGCAGACAAAATAGACACTTTAGTTGGTATTTTTGGCATAGGGCAAACCCCTAAGGGAGATAAAGACCCATTTGCCTTGAGAAGGGCTTCTATTGGCGTATTACGTATCATAGTAGAAAAATCTTTGCCTCTCGATTTAGAAGATTTAGTAGATGCTTCAATTGCTACTTTTGCAGATAAAATTGAAACTAAAGACTTAAAAGATAAAGTAGTTGATTTTATATTAGCTCGATTTAAAGCTTGGTATGGTGAACAAGGTATAGCTGCAGGTGTTGTACAATCTGTAGAAGTCAATCGCCCTACTCGCCCAGCTGACTTCGCTGCACGTATTGAGGCTGTAAAATCATTTAGCACTTTAGAATCAGCTGAAGCTTTAGCTGCCGCCAATAAACGTGTAGCTAACATATTAGCTAAAAACCCTTATGATGCAGACACAGCTCTAGATAAGACACTATTTGTTGAACCTCAAGAAATTGCTCTAGCAGATGCTCTTGAAGCACTAAAAACACAAATAGCACCTATGATAGCCAAGTCTGATTATTCTAGTGCTCTAACAGCTCTTGCTGAACTAAAATCACCTATAGATGATTTCTTTGAAAATGTGATGGTTATGGCTGAAGATGAAGCAATTAAGATTAATCGTTTAACCTTACTTTCAAAACTTAGAGAGTTATTTTTATGCTGCGCTGATATTTCGGTATTGAAATAAGCACAGTAAGTATAAGGGTAACAATATGAAAAATAGTGCTTTAGGTTCGATAATGTTAGTCACAGCAGCATTATTAAATGGCTGTGCAAGTACAGCCATTGTTCCTTTCACACAACAAGATAATTACGACACTCTTTATTTAAGAGGGGTATTTACTTGGTGGGAAGCCGATGAAAAATATAAATTAGTAGAAATGGCGGATCAAGTATATTCAACTAGCATTGAATTAATCGCTGACGGTCAACCATATGACTTTAAGTTTGCCGATGCAAATTGGACACCTGGTTTAAACTGCGGCTTTTCTCGTAAAAAAGATCAAGTCATAGTCTTAGGTAAATCAGTAAGTTCAAACTGTGATTCAACAGATGAAAATTTTAGGTTTACCCCGACAGAAACTGGCACATTTGAATTTATTATCGACTTTAGTGGTTTTGGTTCACCAGATGTCACTGTCACTAAGTTACATAGTAATTAATTTAATAGTTTTAATAAAGGCCACCGTATGTGGCCTTTTTTTATGTTCGTGTATCTCATTTCACAAATCTTATAATCAAGATTTCTTTACTAACTTTAATAATTAACCCCAATACTACCCCTTCAATCAGACTAAGATCTAAACATTCTACTAGGCATTTGAGCTAATCGATAACTTCATAAACAATTTATACAAGGAAGAACGAACTTATAGCATTCTAGCTAAATTTGTAGTCACTCAGAATGCGTCCAGTATTTTTTTAGCAATAGGTCGTCATGCACTAATGGTTGTTCCCTTTCGATAAGTGAGAACGAAAAGCAGCAAGCACTCGGAAATTGCTTTGATGGGAGTTTAAAATAGAGCACATACACTGCGTTGCTTATACTCAAATGACTACTGTCTCTTTTATAATACAAGCCGTCTGTCATGTCTTATTTGAGCCTTTTAAAATTCTCGCTAAGCGATCCATTATCTAGCTAGATTGGTAATTACGGTTCATTTTCTACAGTGAGGAAAAAGTAGATTATTCTCAGTTTCACAACATTTATAGTGAATATTCTAATTTGGTAAAAGCTGAACCCGCTTCAGCTTATAGGCCAAAGAAACTTATGACAGTGATAAAACCTTCACCTAGGTGTAGAATTTTCTCTCATATTGGGGGACATGTTTTAAAGAATTTATAACAGGTTCGATACGATTACCAAAGCGTTCAATCACTTTATAGTTAAGCATAAAAAAAAGCACACCTATTATACCAATCCACATTGATAAGTTCTCTCTCAGAATGCAGCCAGCGACTTTTGAACAAGGCGTCGGTGTGCAGGAATGGTTGTTCCCTTTCAAATAGCGAGAACGCAGGGCAAAAGCCACTGGGGCATTCCTTTCAGGCGAGTTTTAAATGAGCTTACTGTGCGTTGCTCGAACTCAAAAGAGCCCCACTATTCTTTCATTCAAGCGCCTTAATTAAGCTCATTTAAATTCTCGCTGAGTGTACACTTATCAAAGCGGATTGGTATTAACTACATATAATAAAAAGCCAGCAAAAAATGCTGGCTTCAAAACCGTCAACTTATTTTATGACGGTACAATTTATTGATAATAACTAGACATCAAGGTTAGCTACTTTCAGGGCATTTTCTTCAATGAAGGCCCTTCTAGGTTCAACATGATCCCCCATCAAAGTAGTGAACAATTGATCCGCTCCGATAGCATCCTCAATTTTAACTTGTAACATTCTTCGTGTCGTAGGATCCATAGTAGTCTCCCATAATTGGCTAGGGTTCATTTCTCCCAGTCCTTTATAACGTTGAATATACTGTCCACGTTTCGACTCAGCCATTAACCAATCAAGCGCTTCCACAAAGCTAGTGACTGACTTTGTTTTGTCATTTCTTTGAACGTATCCGCCCTCTTCTATCATTCCACTGATGGCTTGATTAAGCTCTTTTATGCGTTTGTATTCATTTGAATCAACAAACTCATTATCAATATAATACTCAGTATCGATACCATGTAAGCGAATAATTATAGCTACATACCAGTTATTTCTTTCTGAATTATGACGTACTTCAAATGAATAAGTCGCGCCATCTATTTCATCCCCAGTAAGACCGTCAGTAAAATCCTGAGCAAAAGCTTTAAGTTTTTCTTCGCTATTTATATCTGCAGACTCTAAAGTTTTGCTGTATACAAGCTTATTAAGTATCACTGAAGGCATTAAACGACTCATACGTCCAATCATAGATGTAGTCGTTTGATATTGAGCCACAAGCGATTCTAGAGCGACTCCAGTTATAGCAGGGGCATCTTCATTTACATGCAATGAAGCGTTATCCAATGCAATAGAGGTTAAATATTTAGTTAAAGATTCATCATCTTTTAAATATTGTTCTTGCTTACCTTTCTTCGTTTTATATAGAGGTGGCTGAGCTATATATATATATCCACGCTCAATGATTTCAGGCATTTGACGATAAAAGAAAGTCAGTAACAAAGTACGAATGTGCGAACCATCCACATCAGCATCTGTCATGATAATAATACGATGATATCTCAGCTTCTCAGGGTTGTATTCATCTCGACCAATACCACAACCTAAGGCAGTAATAAGCGTTGCAACTTCTTGTGAAGATAACATTTTATCAAAACGAGCTTTTTCTACGTTAAGAATTTTCCCTTTTAAAGGTAATATAGCTTGGTTTTTACGATTACGTCCCTGCTTGGCTGAACCGCCAGCAGAGTCCCCTTCCACTATATATAATTCTGATAATGCAGGATCTTTTTCCTGACAGTCAGCTAATTTACCGGGTAACCCTGCAAGATCTAATGCACCTTTACGACGAGTCATGTCACGAGCTTTTCTTGCTGCTTCCCGTGCTCTAGCTGCATCAATAATCTTACCTACGATAATCTTACTTTCTGCAGGGTTTTCTAGTAAGAACTCTTGTAACTTTTCGCCCATCACTGTTTCTACTGCCGGCCTAACTTCTGAAGATACTAACTTATCTTTAGTTTGTGAAGAGAATTTAGGATCTGGTACTTTGACGGAAATGATTGCAGTTAAACCTTCTCTAGCATCATCACCACTGGTAGTAGTCTTCGCCTTTTTAGATAAACCTTCTTTATCCATATAATTATTAAGAGTACGAGTTAGTGCACCTCTAAATCCAGCTAAGTGACTCCCTCCATCCTTTTGTGGGATATTATTAGTAAAACAAAAGACATTCTCTTGGAAACTATCATTCCATTGCATGGCTACTTCAACAGAAATACCATCATCTCTATGTGAATCAAAATAGAAAATCTTTTGATGCATAGGTGTTTTGTTCTGATTTAAAAATTCAATAAAAGCAGTTATCCCACCCTCATATTCAAATTTATCAGTTTTGCCATCTCTTTCATCTTCAAGAATGATACAAACACCAGAGTTCAAAAAAGATAACTCACGTAATTTTTTAGCTAAAATATCATAATGAAACTTTACATTAGTAAATGTATCTTCACTTGGCCAAAAACGGATACTGGTTCCATTTGATTCTGAATCGCCGATAATTTTAAGAGGATTTTGTGGCACCCCATGTTGATATTCTTGCTCATGAAGTTTGCCAGAACGTCTGATTTGAATTTGCAGTTTTTTCGATAAAGCATTTACAACCGAGACACCTACACCGTGTAAACCTCCAGATACTTTATACGAATTATCATCAAACTTACCACCGGCGTGCAACACAGTCATTATAACTTCAGCTGCTGACACCCCTTCTTCTTCGTGAATTTCTGTTGGAATTCCACGACCATCATCTTTTACAGATACTGAACCATCGATGTGTATTTTCACATTGATGCTAGAACAATGACCAGCCAAGGCTTCATCTATAGAGTTATCTACAACTTCAAATACCATGTGGTGAAGTCCAGTACCATCGTCAGTATCACCTATATACATCCCAGGTCTTTTTCTTACAGCATCAAGTCCTTTTAAGACTTTAATACTCGACGAATCATAAACATTTTCTTCTGCCATTTGGTTAAATCTCCTCTCTCACCTGGCCATGTTCCACGTGAAACACTGTTTTATCATTATAATTATTTAAGAAATTAAGTTCATTTAAATCAATTGCGGTCACAAAAAGTTGTGAATCCGAAGCATTTAACTTACTAATAAAAACTTTTCTTTTTTCTTCATCTAATTCGGCACCAATATCATCCAACAAAAATATTGAAGTTTTTCCTGTCTTCTCGTGGAGATATTGTGTTTGTGCTAATTGCATTGCCGCCACTAACATTCTTAGTTGACCGCGTGACAACAACTCTTGAGCTGGTAAACCTTGAGCCTTAATTCTAAGATCAGCTTTATGCGGACCTACACTGACAAACCCATTTCGTTGATCTCTTTCAAAATTTCTAACTAAAGCATCAGCTAAAGTTGTACCTTTTTCCCACCCCCTATAATACGAAATTTCTAGAGAAAACTCAGGTAAAAAATCCTTTAAGTTCAAATTAATTAGTGCAATCAACCTTTCCTGTACAAGACTTTCTCTATATTTTGAAACAATCTCCCCCTGCTTTTGAAATAGTTCAATCCAGTATTGCCTTTCTTGACTAGTGGTAAACTTTTTATATATAGAATTTAATTGTTTTAAAGATTTCCTAAATATTTGCACTTCATAATTAAATGGTTGTTCCACGTGGAACAATAACCAATCTAAATATGTTCTGCGAAGTTTTGGTGCACCTAGGAGTAAATCAGAACTCTGAGGGGTAAAAATTTGAATGGGCAAATGACTTGCTAATTCAGTGGCTCGTTGCTTTTTATCACCATTTATATTAACCGTACAAATATCGTTACGATCACGGTATAAACCTAATTTTTTACTTTCTGACTGGCTTTCTTCAAAAGTAGTACAAAAAACAGTAAAACTTGATTCACCACTTTGAATAACATTTTTATGTTTAGTGGTACGGAACGAACGCGCAAAACCTAAATAATGTACCGCTTCTAAAATTGATGACTTGCCACTACCGTTTTCGCCTATAAAAATATTTAATTTTTTATTAGGTTTGAGCGACAAGTCTTTAATATTTCTAAAAGAGCTTACCTGGACCCTGTCCAGCTTCATTTTATATTACTTCTTTAATAATAATTATAAATAAATTTATAGTCTCATTGGCATGATAACGTATAGAGCGGAATCATCCTTTGCATCTTCAATCAATGCGCTACTGTTTGAGTCAGCTAAAGTAATACGAACATCTTCACAATTTAAGCCATTCATAACATCAATTAAATAAGCAACGTTGAAACCTATTTCCAAATCATCTCCGCTGTAATCAACATCAACAATTTCTTCAGCTTCTTCTTGCTCTGGATTATTAGCAGTAATTTTTAGCTCTGCATTCGACAGGTTTAAACGGACACCTCTGAATTTTTCATTAGAAAGTATTGACGCTCTTGAGAAAGCTTGTTTGAGTACATCTTTACTAGATTCAATTTTTTTGTCACCGTCTTTCGGTAATACTCTTCGATAATCAGGAAAGCGACCATCTACTAATTTACTGGTAAAGATAAAATCTGTAGAAAAGATACGAATGTGATTAGAACCAACCTGAACCTTAACTAATTTATCATTATCTTCAATTAAACGAATTATCTCTAAGACGCCCTTTCTAGGGATAATTACCTGTCTGTTAGGCAGTGGTGCACTATCATAACTTAAACGGCAAAGAGCTAGCCGATGACCATCTGTAGCCACCGTTCTTATAAGATTATCTTCTGTCTCTAAGGACATACCATTTAAATAGTAACGAACATCCTGTTGTGCCATACAGAAGTGGGTACTGTCAATTAGGCGTTTTAAATCATGTTGTGAAATTTCAAATTCGAGCTCGCCTTGCCAATCTTCTAAATTCGGATAATCGTCTGCGGACAAAGTAGAGAGACTATATTTACTGCGACCAGAACGTAATAATGCTTTATTACCATCTACACTAAATTCAATATTACTGCCATCAGTTAGTCCTTTACATATATCCAAAAGTTTTTTTGCTGGAACTGTAATTTCACCTTCTACAAAATCACCAGTCAAAGTGACATTTGAAATCAACTCGACTTCTAAATCAGTACCTGTAAGCCAAAGTGAGTTATCACTAACTTTAATTAATACATTAGATAATATTGGAAGTGTGTGACGACGTTCTACAGCACCAGATACTAATTGAAGTGGCTGTAAAAAATTTTCCCTGCTAATACTAAATTTCATCTTTTTACTCATGAATATTTTATGAAGAAAGTGTACGAATTAGATTCTGATAGTCTTCTTTTATATCATGACTTTCTTCTCTAAGTTGAACTATTTTACGACAAGCGTGCAATACAGTTGTGTGGTCACGACCACCAAATGCATCCCCTATTTCAGGTAAACTATGGTTAGTTAATTCTTTAGACAATGCCATAGCCATTTGTCTGGGACGAGCAACACTGCGGCTACGTCGTTTGGATAGAATGTCAGCCATTTTAATTTTGTAATATTCGGCAACTGTTTTTTGAATATTATCTATGGTGACTAATTTTTCTTGTAATGCTAATAAATCACGAAGGGCTTCTCGGACAAAATCAATAGTAATTGGCCTACCGGTAAAGTTGGCATTAGCGATGACACGATTTAGTGCACCTTCTAATTCTCGAACATTTGAGCGTAAACGTTTTGCTATAAAAAATGCCACTTCATCAGGTAGGAATATTTTATTCTCAACAGCTTTTCGCATTAAAATGGCAACACGAGTTTCAAGTTCTGGTGGTTCAATAGCAATAGTTAACCCCCAGCCAAATCTTGATTTTAATCTATCTTCAACCCCAGCAATTTCTTTTGGATATCGATCAGAGGTTAAAATAATTTGCTGATTTCCCTCTAATAACGCATTAAAAGTGTGGAAAAACTCTTCTTGAGATCGTTCTTTATTAGCAAAAAACTGGATATCATCTATTAGTAATGCATCTACAGATCGATAATAACGTTTAAATTCTTCAATAGCGTTATTCTGTAGAGCCTTAACCATATCTTGCACAAAGCGTTCTGAATGCATATACACGACAGTAGCATTTTTCTTTTTATCCATAATGCCATTACCGACAGCATGCAATAAATGAGTTTTACCTAAACCTGTTCCACCATATATAAAAAGAGGATTATAAGCTCCACCAGGATTATCAGCGACCTGTTGCGAGGCAGCCCTAGCTAGCTGATTTGATTTACCCTCTACAAAGTTATCAAACTTATAGGTTAAATTAATATTACTTTTATGAGCTGGAATATCGGGGTGACTGGAGCTATTCGCAGCAACACTTTGTGTGTTGACATTAGTGTTGATTTGATTAGAAACGACCGTTTTAGCTAGAGGAGTATGAACGCTGCTCATAGCAACTTTTTCATTATTTACTTCAAATCGCAATTGAGGCGCTTTATCACCAGAAAATTCATTTAATAAATTATTTATTTGTGCAAAATATTTATCCCTCACCCAGTCTAATACAAACCGATTCGGAGCAAATAATGTCAAATATCCATCGCCATGCTCTGCTTGTAAAGGCCTTATCCACATACTAAATTGCTGGATAGGTAAATCTTGCTGAAGCCTTTCTAAACATTGGTTCCACATAGACATTAAAAAAGACTCCACCCTATGAAAGGGCCTTAAAAAGGGACAAAAAACACATGTATAACTCAAAACAAGAAAGCAATTACTGTGCAGTATTCAATCAATC